>CBFHYV010000180.1:0-6398 GCA_965660085.1 uncultured Paracoccaceae bacterium | reverse complement strand
CCCAGCGGCTGCACCACCGCGTCGCGCACGGAACTGCCCCCCGGCGTGCGGTGGTGTTTCGACGCCTCCACCAGGAACACGCCGCCCGCCAGCAGAACCGACACGGACCGGCCCATCTTTTCCCACATGGGGCCGGTCTTCATCCAGAACCGGCGCGATGTCGGCGGCTGGAACAGCGCCGAGGAATGGCCCACCACCGAAAAGCCATGCAGCTTCAGCTGCGTCTCCAGCTGGCTGAGGCTGTAGGGGCGCCCATAGCCAAAAGGCGTGGCATCGCTGCGCGCCCACAGGCCGGACCGGTTGGGCACCACGAACAGCGCCCGCCCCCCGGGCCCCAGCACGCGGTGGCATTCCGCCAGCAACTGGCTGGGCGTTTCGCTGGTCTCCAGCCCGTGCAGCAAGACCAGCCGGTCCACATGACCGGTTTCCAGAGGCCAGGCGTTTTCTTCGGTCAGCACGCTGACATTGGGCTGCCCGGCGGGCCAGGCCATCACCCCCTGCTGCGCCGGCATCAGCGCGATCACGCGCCGCGCCTGTGGCAGATAGGGCCGCAGCAACGGCGCGGCAAAGCCGAAGCCCGCCACCGTTTCACCGCGCAGATCCGGCCAGGTCCGGCGCACCTGATCGCGGATGGCCTTCTGCGCGGCACGGCCCAGCGCACTGCGATAATAAAAATCGCGCAATTGCTGAACGTCCAGATGCATTGCGTGCCCCCTGCAGTTCGGTCACGATGGGCCTAACATGCCAAACAGAGGTCCGACACGCCATGCCCTTTGAGCTCGTTACGGTTCCCGCCTTGAACGACAATTACTGCTTCCTGCTGCATGACACCGACAGCGGTGCCACCGCCCTGATCGATGCGCCGGAGGCCGCCGCCCCCCAAGCCGCACTGCGCGCCCGTGGCTGGACCCTGACGGAGGTCTGGCTGACGCACCACCATGACGACCATGTGCAGGGCCTGGCGGAACTGCGCGCCGCCTATGAGCTGCAGGTCACCGGCGCCGCCGTGGACGCCGCCCGCCTGCCGCCGCTGGACCGCGCCGTGACCGATGGCGAAAGCTTCGGTTTCGCCGGCAGCCCCGTGCATGTGATGGATGTGTCCGGCCATACCGTGGGCCACATCGCCTTTCACGTGCCAGCCGCCCATGCGGTGTTCAGCGGGGACAGCCTGATGGCGATGGGCTGCGGGCGCCTGTTTGAAGGCTCCGCCGACCAGATGTGGACCAGCCTGACGAAACTCGCCGCGCTGCCGGGGGACACGAAACTGTGTTCCGGCCATGAATACACGCAGGCCAACACGCGGTTCGCGCTGGCTTTGGGGGCGGATACGCCGGCGCTGACGGCACGCGCCGCGCGCATCGATGCCGCCCGCGCGGCCGGCACGCCCACCGTGCCCAGCCTGCTGTCGGAGGAGTGTGAAACCAACCCATTCCTGCGCGCAACGGACCCGGCCATGGCCGCCGCACTGGGTCTGGCCGACGCCCCCGCCGCGGCCGTTTTTGCCGAAATCCGCGCTCGCAAGGACAGGTTCTGACCCCCGCTTTCCGGCAGGCCGAACCGGCGGCCGGCCTGCCCAAACGCGCGCCGCACACCCGCCGTCACCGGGACGCCGCGCAGAAAAAACTTGAAGAGACGGGTCATTCACCCAAACTCTTTATCAAAGACCCCGCTGACGCGGTCCGCGCCAGCTCATGCAAGAGGAGCACTTGCCGTGCCTTCATTTTCGAGCACCCTTGAACAGTCCATCCACGGCGCGCTGGCGATGGCCAACGCGCGCAGCCATGAATTCGCCACGCTGGAACATCTGCTGCTGGCGCTGATCGACGAACCGGACGCACAGCGCGTGATGAAGGCCTGCTCGGTCGATACCGAGGAGTTGCGCACCGCGCTGGTGCAATACATCGAAGAAGACCTGGCCAATCTGGTCACCGATGTCGAAGGCTCGGAGGCCGTGCCCACCGCCGCCTTCCAGCGCGTGATCCAGCGCGCCGCGATCCATGTCCAAAGCTCCGGCCGGACCGAGGTGACAGGCGCCAACGTGCTGGTGGCCATCTTTGCCGAACGTGAATCCAACGCGGCTTATTTCCTGCAGGAACAGGACATGACCCGCTATGACGCGGTGAATTTCATCGCCCATGGCGTGGCCAAGGACCCGGCCTATGGCGAAAACCGCACCGTCCAGGGCACGCCCGAGACCGAGGATGAGGCCGCCGCCGAGAAGGATGCCGACCAGAAGGATTCGGCGCTGGCCAAATATTGCGTGGATCTCAACTCCAAATCCCGCAAGGGCGATGTGGATCCGCTGATCGGCCGTGACCGCGAGGTGGAACGCTGCATCCAGGTGCTGTGCCGCCGCCGCAAGAACAACCCCCTGCTGGTGGGCGATCCCGGCGTTGGCAAGACCGCCATCGCCGAAGGGCTGGCGCGCAAGATCGTCTCGGGCGAGACACCGCCCGTGCTGGCCAACACCACGATCTACAGCCTGGACATGGGCGCGCTGCTGGCGGGCACCCGCTATCGCGGCGATTTCGAGGAGCGCCTGAAAGCCGTGGTGCAGGAGCTGGAAGACCACCCCGACGCGGTGTTGTTCATCGATGAAATCCACACCGTCATCGGCGCGGGCGCCACCTCGGGCGGGGCGATGGACGCGTCCAACCTGCTCAAGCCCGCGCTGCAGGGCGGCAAGCTGCGCACCATGGGCTCTACCACCTACAAGGAGTTCCGCCAGCATTTCGAAAAGGACCGCGCCCTGTCCCGCCGGTTCCAGAAGATCGATGTGAACGAGCCGTCGCAGGAAGATGCGGTAAAGATCCTCAAGGGGCTGAAGCCCTATTTCGAGGAGCATCACCAGGTGAAATACACCGCCGATGCCATCAAGTCCGCCGTGGAACTGGCCGCGCGCTACATCAATGACCGCAAGCTGCCCGACAAGGCCATCGACGTGATCGATGAGGCCGGCGCAGCGCAGCACCTTGTGGCCGAATCCAAGCGCCGCAAGACCATCGGCACGAAAGAGATCGAGGATGTCGTGGCCAAGATCGCGCGCATCCCGCCCAAGAATGTCTCCAAGGACGATGCGGAGGTGCTCAAGGATCTGGAAGCGACGCTCAAGCGCGTGGTCTTTGGCCAGGACGCTGCGATCGAGGCGCTCTCCAGCGCCATCAAGCTGGCGCGCGCCGGTCTGCGTGAACCTGAAAAGCCCATCGGCAACTACCTGTTCGCCGGCCCCACAGGCGTGGGCAAGACCGAGGTCGCCAAGCAGCTGGCAGATTCGCTCGGCGTGGAACTGCTGCGCTTCGACATGTCGGAATACATGGAGAAACACGCGGTCTCCCGCCTGATCGGGGCGCCTCCGGGCTATGTGGGCTTTGACCAGGGCGGCCAGCTGACCGACGGCGTGGACCAGCACCCCCATTGCGTGCTGCTGCTGGACGAGATGGAAAAGGCCCACCCGGATGTCTACAACATCCTGCTTCAGGTCATGGATCACGGCACCCTGACGGACCACAACGGCCGCACGGTGGATTTCCGCAATGTGATCCTGATCATGACCTCCAACGCAGGCGCGGCGGAACAGGCCAAGGCCGCCATCGGCTTTGGCCGCGACCGGCGCGAGGGCGAGGATACCGCCGCGATCGAGCGCACCTTCACCCCGGAATTCCGCAACCGTCTGGATGCCGTGATCAGCTTCCAGCCGCTGCCGAAATCCGTGATCCTGCGCGTGGTGGAGAAGTTCGTGCTGCAGCTTGAGGCCCAGCTGATGGACCGCAACGTGACCATCGAACTGACCCGCCCGGCCGCGGAATGGCTGGCCGACAAGGGCTATGATGACAAGATGGGCGCCCGCCCGCTGGGCCGGGTGATCCAGGAACACATCAAGAAGCCCCTGGCCGAGGAGCTGCTGTTTGGCAAGCTGACCAAGGGCGGTCTGGTCAAGGTCTCGGTCGAGAATGGCGCGTTGAAACTGACGGTGGAGGGGCCGGATCACCCGCGCCTGTCCTCCAAGAAGCCGCCGCTGCTGACGGCGGAGTGATCCGCCGCGCGCCCCTTCGCGCGCTGGCTCTTTGCGCCTTCGCCCCCCTTGCCTGCCCGCAGGCCGCCGGGGCGGAGGCGCTTTTCATTCTGCCGCTGGACTGCACGCCGGGGCGGGATTGTTTCATCGAAGACCATGTGGACCTGGACCCCGGACCGGGGGTGGCCGATTACGCCTGCGGCCTGCGCAGCCGGGATGGGCACAAGGGCACGGATTTCGCCCTGGCTGAGGGGCGCGCGGAGGCCACCGTGCGCGCCGCCGCCGCCGGGCAGGTGACCGCCACCCGCGATGGCGTGGCGGACAGGCCCTATACCCCGGACATGGCGGCGGCCCTGCGCGGGCGTGAATGCGGAAACGGCGTGCAAATAGACCATGGCGATGGGCTGACCACGCTGTATTGCCACCTGCGCCGCGGCAGCGTGACGGTGCAGCCGGGCGATCAGGTGGCCCAGGGCGCGCCCCTGGGCCGCACGGGCCTGAGCGGGCTGACCAATTTCCCGCATCTGCATTTCTCCGTCCAGCGCGATGGTGTGGTGATTGACCCTTTCGCGCCGGACCAGACGCGCCCACCTTCAGCGGACCACTGCGCCCAGCCCTTCCCCGGCCTGTGGGTGGACCCGATCCCCTATCAGCCCACGGGGTTTCTGACGGCCGGGTTTGCGGACCATGTGCCCAGCCTAGCCGCCATTGCCGATGGCCGCGCGCGGCGGTTGGCACTGGACCCTGAGCAGGCCATGGTGCTGTTCGCCCGCTTTCACCACGCGCAGAACGGGGACAGCCTGCGGCTGCGCATCACCGGGCCAGACGAGGCGGAGGTGATTGACCACGGCCAGATCCTGCGCGGCACGCAGCTGGACATGATGCGCGCCGCCGGCCGCCGCGCGCCCCAGGGCGGATGGCCCGCGGGCCAGTATCGCGGCAGAGCCACGCTGATGCGCGGGGATCGGCTGATCGGCCAGCGCCGGGCCGATGTGACGGTCCGGCCCTAACGCTCGGTCAGTTTCAGCTCGATCCGGCGGTTCTGTTCGCGCGCCTCTGGCGTGTCCGCGGGGTTGACCGGCTGATGCTCGCCAAAACCATTGGCCGCCAGCCGTTGCGGCGGAAAGCCCTGCTGATCGATCAGATAGCGCACCACGGACAGCGCCCGTGCCTGGCTCAGCTCCCAGTTGTCTTCAAACTGCGCGCCCGCGCGCAGGGGCAGATTGTCCGTATGGCCATCAACGCGGATGACCCAATCAATGCCTTCGGGGATTTCATCGGCCACCTGTGCCAGGACAGAGGCCACTTCCGCCACGCCTGCCTGCCCCGCCGGGGACAGATCCGCGCTGCCCTGCGGGAACAGGACCTGAGAGGAAAAGACGAAGCGGTCGCCCTCGATCCGCACGCCTGGCGTATCGCTCAGCACCGCGCGCAGCGTGCCGAAGAATTCAGACCGATAGCGCTGCAGATCCTGCTTTTCGGCCTCCAGCCGGGCGGCGCGTTCTTCCTGCAGGCGGCGCAACTCCTCCTCGGCGATACGGCGCTCGCGTTCCTCGGCGGCCACCTGGGCGAGGGCGGAGTTCAGCTGATTGCCCAGGCTGGTGATCTGCAGGGTGCTTTCGTCGGCCTCCTGATCCCGGTCCCCCAGCAACCCGCGCAGATCCGCCACCTGCCGGTTGAGCACGGCAACCTGCTGGTTGAGCAGTTCCACCTGGCGTTCCGCCTGCCGGGCGCGGTCACGGCTTTCTGCCAGCTCCGCACGGGCGGTGTTCAGCAGGGCCTGCCGCGCCTCGGTTTCGGTCATCTGGTCTTCGGCCGCGGACTCCGCGGCGGCCTGGGCGGCCAGGGCCTCTTGCAACTGGCGGCGGGTTGCCTCGCGGTCCGTGCGCGCGGCTTCCCCGGCAGCGATGGCCGCGGCCAGCTGTTCGCCCAGATCGGCGGCCTCTGCGGTCACGCTGTCCCTGTCCGCCAGGGCGCGGGCCAGGGTTTCCTCCAACTCGCTCAGGTTTGTCTGCGCGGCCGCGTTGCGCGATTGTTCCGCCGCAAGTGCGGCGCGCAGCTCCGTCACCTCGGCCTCCAACTGGGCGGTGCGGGCGGCGGTATCGCTGCGCAGCGCGTCCAGTTCCGCCTGCAGGGCCTGGCGTTGGCTGCGCACATCGGCCACCTGCGCGCGCAGGCTCTGGGCGGTGCCTTCCAGGTCCCGCGCCCGGTCTTGCGCCGTGTCCACCGCTGCGTCACGGTCCGCCAGGGCGGCGCGCTGGTCTTCCAGGCGTGTTTGCAGATCGGCCAGCTGCGCATCTGTCCGCTGTTGCGCGGCGGTGGCGGTGTCCACCTGATCCGCCAGGCGCGCGGCCTCGCCTCTGGCCGCGTCAATGGCATCTGCCTG
>CBFHYV010000179.1:0-6452 GCA_965660085.1 uncultured Paracoccaceae bacterium | reverse complement strand
CAGGGCTGTCATCACAATGGGCGTTTCCACATGGGCGGGCACGTTCAGCGCCCGCGCCAGCGCCGACGAAAGCTGCACCCCCTGCGCGTCAGGCCGTTCCAGCAGCCTGGCGGTCACAGCCCGGGCCGCGCCATCCTGCCGGGCCGCCTGAACGGGGCGCGGCGCGCCCACATTCGTGGTGGCCGCCCACAGCCCGCCGCGTGTCTCACGCCCGTCCCAATAGCCCGCCGCGGCAATGCGCAGCACATCGGGCGCAAGTTGCATGTCCGGTGCCGCAGCGGGCGGCGCGCAGCCCGCCAGCGCGGCGCATAGCCCCAGCAGGATCATCAAAGCCCGTGCGCCCGTCATGTCCGTCACCCGCCCCCTGCGGTGTCATTTCCCTGGCGCGTCTATACCAATGCCGCCGCGCGGGGCAAAGCGTGATGCGCTGCCGCCTTGCGTGTCCCGCCCCGCATGCCCTACAAACGCGCAAAGCAATACGAGGGAGAGAGTATGCGCCGTGTGGTCGTGACAGGGCTGGGGATCGTGTCCAGCATCGGGAACTCTGCCGCAGAGGTCCTTGACTCGCTCAGGCAAGGCCGCTCTGGCATCACTGCGAACGAAGCCATGAAGGAACATGGCTTTCGCAGCCAGGTCGCCGGGGCCATCGACCTTGACGTATCCGCCCATGTGGACAAGCGCACACTGCGGTTCATGGGCCCGGGTGCGGCCTATGCCCATATCGCCATGACGCAGGCGATTGCCGATGCAGGCCTGGAGGAAGGCGATATCGTCAATCCCATGACCGGGCTTGTGGCAGGTTCTGGCGGGCCGTCCACATCGGCCATGCTGGCGGCGCATCAGACGGTGCTGAAATCCGGCGCGACCAAGCGCATCGGCCCCTTCGCGGTGCCCAAATGCATGTCCTCCACCATCTCGGCCAACCTGGCGACGGCCTTCCGCATCAAGGGCGTGAACTATTCCATCACCTCCGCCTGTTCGACCAGCCTGCACTGCATCGGCAATGCGGCGGAACAGATCATGCTGGGCAAGCAGGACGTGATGTTTGCCGGCGGCGGCGAGGAACTGGACTGGACGCTGTCTTGCCTGTTTGACGCCATGGGCGCCATGAGCAGCAAGTTCAACGACACGCCCGAACGCGCCAGCCGCGCCTTTGACGCGGACCGGGACGGTTTCGTCATCGGCGGCGGCGGCGGCATGGTTGTGCTGGAGGAGCTGGAACGCGCCAAGGCGCGTGGCGCAAAGATCTATGCCGAGGTCACAGGCTTTGCCGCGACCTCTGACGGGCATGACATGGTGGCCCCATCGGGCGAGGGCGGGGAACGCGCCATGCGGCTGGCGCTGCGCGGCCTGTCGCCCGACTGCAAGGTGGGCTATATCAACGCCCATGGCACATCCACCCCCGTGGGCGATGTGGGCGAGGTCGAGGCCGTGCGCCGTGTCTTTGGCCAGGGCCAGACGCCGCCCATCAGCTCTACCAAATCCATGACGGGCCACAGCCAGGGCGCCACCGGCGCGCAGGAGGCGATCTATTGCCTGCTGATGCTGGAACATGACTTCATCGCGCCCTCCATCAATGTCGAGACGCTGGACCCCGCGCTGGACCCTGCTGAAATTGCCACAACCCGGGTGGACAACGCCGGGCTGGATACGGTGATGACAAATTCATTCGGCTTCGGCGGCACCAACGGCTCCATGCTGCTGAGCAAATTCCACGGATAAGGACAACGGCAATGAACCAGAACCTGGCCGGCAAGCGCGGGCTTGTCATGGGCGTGGCGAACGAACGTTCCATCGCCTGGGGAATCGCGCAGGCCTGCCACGC
Source organism: uncultured Paracoccaceae bacterium (assembly GCA_965660085.1). GTDB lineage: Bacteria > Pseudomonadota > Alphaproteobacteria > Rhodobacterales > Rhodobacteraceae > CBFHYV01. The sequence goes on along the minus strand of CBFHYV010000179.1, from coordinate 4,627 downwards.
CGCCGGGGCGGAGCTGGCCTTCACCTACCAGGGCGAGGCCTTCGGCAAGCGCGTCGCACCGCTGGCCGAAAGCGTCGGGTCAGATTTCCTGGTGGATGTGGATGTCACGGATGACGCCTCGCTCGATCGCGCGTTCGAGGCGCTCTCGGCGCGGTGGGACAGCCTTGATTTCCTGGTCCATGCCATCGCCTATTCCGACAAGTCGGAACTGACCGGCCGGTTCCTGAACACCAGCCGGGGCAATTTCAAGAATTCCATGGACATCTCCGTCTATTCCTTCATCGATGTCGCCCGCCGGGCGCATCCGCTGATGAAGGACAATGGCGGCACGCTGCTGACGCTGACCTACATGGGCTCCAACCGGGTGACGCCGAATTACAACGTGATGGGCGTGGCCAAGGCTGCGCTGGAAAGTGCCACGCGCTACCTGGCCAATGACCTTGGCCCGGAGGGCATCCGCGTCAACGCGATCTCGCCCGGCCCGATGAAGACGCTGGCGGGCGCGGCAATCGGCGGGGCGCGGCGCACCTACCGCCACACTGGCGATAACGCCCCCCTGCGCGCCAATGCCACGCTGGAGGCTGTGGGCGGCACGGCTGTCTACCTGATTTCCGACGCCGGCGCCTGCACCACGGGTGAGGTCATCCGCGTGGATGGCGGGTTCCATGTGCTGGGCCTGCCGCTGCTGGACAATATGTGAACTACCGCACCCCGCCCGTCCGATCACATCTGGGCGGGGCAGGGTGGCAGGCCATTGCGCCGCTGGGCGGTCTTGGGCTACACCCGCGCCCTGAACCGCCCGGGGGAGCCGCCGCATGGACACGCCGAAGAAGCTGTATATCAAGACCTATGGCTGTCAGATGAACGTCTATGACAGCGAGCGCATGGCAGAGGCGCTGGGCGGGCAGGGCTATGTGGCCACGGACACGCCCGATGACGCGGACATGATCCTGCTGAACACCTGCCACATCCGCGAGAAGGCCGCCGAAAAGGTCTATTCCGAACTGGGCCGCTACAAGGGGCTGAAGGCCGCGCGCCCGGACCTGAAGATCGGCGTGGCCGGTTGCGTGGCCCAGGCGGAGGGCGAGGAGATCATGCGCCGCCAGCCCATGGTGGATCTGGTGGTGGGGCCGCAGGCCTATCACCGCCTGCCGCAGATGGAGGCCCGCCTGCGTCAGGGCCAGACCGCGCTGGACACGGAGTTCCCCGAGGAAGACAAGTTCGACGCGCTGGCCAACCGCCCCAAGGCGGCGCGCGGGCCTTCGGCGTTCCTGACGGTGCAGGAAGGCTGTGACAAGTTCTGCGCCTTTTGCGTGGTGCCCTACACCCGCGGGGCGGAAGTGTCGCGCCCGGCGGCGCGAATCATGGATGAGGCTCGCGATCTGGTGGCGCGCGGCGTGCGGGAAATCACTCTGCTGGGCCAGAATGTGAACGCCTATCACGGCCATCCCGGCGGGCTTGCGGGGCTGATCCATGCGCTGGCCGAAATTGACGGGCTGGCGCGCATCCGCTTCACGACCTCTCACCCCAATGACATGGACGATGCCCTGATCGAGGCGCATGCCAGTTGCGAAAAGCTGATGCCCTATCTGCATCTGCCCGTGCAAGCCGGCAGTGACCGCATCCTCAAGCGGATGAACCGCCAGCACACGGCAGAACACTATATCCGCCTGATCGAACGGCTGCGCGCCGCCCGGCCGGATCTGCACCTGTCGGGCGATTTCATCGTGGGCTTCCCGGAGGAGACGGAGGAAGACTTCCAGGACACGCTGCGGCTGATTGAAACCGTGGGCTATGGCTCTGCCTTCAGCTTCAAATACTCCACCCGCCCCGGCACCCCCGCGGCAGAGCGCGCGCAGGTGCCGGAGGCGGAAAAGGATGATCGCCTGCGCCGCCTGCAAGCCCTGCTGACCCGACAGCAGCGCGCCCTGCAGGACAGCATGGTGGGCCGGGAGGTTACGGTGCTGTTTGAAAAACCCGGCCGCCTGCCGGGGCAGATGGTGGGCAAATCCGAATATCTGCACGCCGTGCATGTGACCCATCCCGGCCTGGCCGCCGGGGATATTGCCCGCGTCCGCATCGTGGACAGCGGCCCCAATTCCCTGGCCGGAGAGGTCGTGGCCACGCAGGTGTAGCGGCGGCGCATCGCGCGTCACGCATCACGCGGGCCCGCTTGCCACCGGCGGGCGGGGCTGGCACCATCACCGCACAGCAGCAGGAGACATGCGTGACACCCGACACCATCGGCGAGACCGTCCTAGAATTCCCGGACAATCGGCTGCTGATCGATCTGTGCGGCGAGTTCGACAAGAACCTGACCGCCGTTGAAAGCCGCCTGGGCGTGCAGATCCACCGCCGGGGCAACCAGCTGGCCGTGTTTGGTGAAACCACGGCCATGGCGGAGGCGCAGGATGTGCTTGCCGCGCTCTATGAGCGGCTGGAACAGGGCCGCGCGATCGAGCCGGGCGACCTGGACCGCGTCTTCCGCGTGACGCCGGAACCCGAAGCCACGGAACAACTGGAGATGTTCGGCCGCGCCCCGGTCGAGATCAAGACCCGCAAGAAGCTGATCGAGCCGCGCACCGACGCGCAGCGCGACTATGTGCGCGCGCTGTTCGCCAATGAGCTTGGCTTCGGCATCGGCCCGGCGGGCACGGGCAAGACCTACCTGGCCGTGGCCGTGGGGGTGAACCTGCTGATGAATGGCGAGGTGGACCGCATCATCCTGTCCCGCCCCGCGGTCGAGGCGGGGGAGAAGCTGGGCTATCTGCCCGGTGACATGAAGGACAAGGTCGATCCCTACATGCAGCCGCTCTATGACGCGCTGAATGATTTTCTGCCCGCCAAGCAACTGGCCCGCATGATTGAGGAAAAGACAGTGGAGATTGCGCCGCTGGCCTTCATGCGCGGGCGCACGCTGGCCAATGCCTTCGTGGTGCTGGACGAGGCGCAGAACGCGACCTCCATGCAGATGAAGATGTTCCTGACCCGTCTGGGCGAAGGCTCTCGCATGGTCATCACCGGGGACCGCACGCAAGTGGACCTGCCGCGCGGGGTGGCCTCTGGTCTGGCGGATGCGGAACGGCTGCTGCCCCGGATCAAGGGGATCAGCTTCAGCTATTTCACCTCCGCCGATGTGGTCCGCCATCCGCTGGTGGCGCGCATCATCGAGGCCTATGAGAAAGACAGCGCGACATGAGCTGTGCGCCGCCATGCTGACCGATGTGATCGTGGAGGACGCCCGGTGGGACGCAGCCGATCTGCCCGCCCTGGCCGAACGGGCCGCGCAGGCCGTGCTGGCGGCGCGGGGCATGGCGGCCGCCGGGTATGAGATCGCGGTGCTGGGCTGTGACGATGCGCGGATCGCGGCGCTGAACACCGAATTCCGCGGCAAGCCCACGCCGACCAATGTGCTCAGCTGGCCGGCCTTTGAGCTTGGCGCGCAGACCCCAGGCGCTGATCCCGCCCCGCCGCCGGAGCCGGACCTGATCATTGCGGAATCGCTGGGTGATCTGGCGCTGGCCTATGACACCTGCGCGGCAGAGGCCGCCGCCGCCGGGTTGGGGCTTGCGGACCATGTGACGCATCTGGTGGTGCATGGCGTGCTGCATTTGCTGGGCTATGACCATATCGAGGACGCCGATGCGGACTTGATGGAAAGTGTCGAAATCGCGATACTTGCGACCCTGGGGATCGCGAACCCATATAGGCATGCGGAAGGGGCGCCTGACGCACCCCGCACTGGATGAAGTAGGACCATGGGCGATAACGAAGGCTCGTCTAACGCGGCGCAGAGCGCGCCGATACAGAGCACCGGAACACGCGGCTGGTTGGGCCGCATCTTTCCCGCGCGCAGCAACAGGAATGCGTCCGCTGCGCCGCTGAACGGGTACAAGCCGGGGCCGACGCACGGCATGATCAACCTGCGCCGGATGCGCGTGAACGATGTGGCGATCCCCCGCGCCGAAATCGTGGCCGTGCCGGACGATATCTCCCGCGATGATCTGGTTGAGGTGTTCCGCGAAAGTGGCCTGACCCGCGTGCCGGTCTACAGCGGGACGATGGACACGCCGGTGGGCTTCATCCACCTCAAGGATTTCGCGCTCAGCCAGGGGTTTGACCGCGCGGATGACAGTTTTGAGGCGCGCAAGGTGATGCGCAAGCTGCTGTTCGTGCCGCCCTCCATGCCCATTGGCGTGCTGCTGACCAAGATGCAGACCGAACGCCGGCACATGGCACTGGTGATCGATGAATATGGCGGGGTGGACGGGCTGGTCACCATTGAGGATCTGATCGAACAGGTCATCGGTGAGATCGAGGATGAGCACGACACCGACGAGGGCCAGAACTGGAGCCGCGAACGCTCTGGCTGTTATCTGGCCCTGGCCCGCACGCCGCTGGAAGAGTTCGAGGCCGCGCTGGGCATGACCCTGACCGATGCCGATGAGATCGACGGCGAGGAGATCGACACGCTGGGCGGGCTGGTGTTCATGCTGGCCGGTCATGTGCCCGCGCGGGGCGAAGTTGTGCCCCATCCCGCCGGGCCGGAGTTCGAGGTTGTGGACGCCGATCCCCGCCGCATCAAGCGGCTGCGCGTGCGCCTGCCGGGCGCAGCCCCGCTGGCCTC
>CBFHYV010000178.1:0-6548 GCA_965660085.1 uncultured Paracoccaceae bacterium | reverse complement strand
GGAGGCCGTGCAGGCCGAAGCTCAGGCCGAGGCGCTGCCCGAGGTCGAGGATGAATGGGACCCGTTCGAGGAGGACTGAGCGCCTCCCTTGCCCCGCCATGCCGCACCTGCGATACTGCGCAGGCTGGGGCGCATGACCGCCCCGAACAGGGAGACGACGGATGCTGAAAGGTCTGGGCGGGCTTGGCGACATGGCCAAGATGATGAAACAGGCGCAGGAAATGCAGGGGCGCATGGCGCAACTGCAGGAAGACCTGAACACCATCACCGTAACCGGCGAATCCGGGGCCGGGCTGGTGCGCGCCACGGCCACCGCCAAGGGCGAGCTGACCGGGCTGGAGATCGATGAGAGCATCTTCGTGCCCTCTGAAAAACAGGTGGCGGAGGATCTGATCCTTGCCGCGATCAAGGACGCCCAGGCCCGTGCGGCCGAACGCAGCCAGGCCGAGATGCAGAAGCTTGCCGCCGACATGGGCCTGCCGGCCGATATGAAGCTGCCCTTCTGATCTGCCCCGCGCATGTCCGATCATGACGAGATCGAGGCGCTCATCGACCTGATGGCGCGCCTGCCCGGTCTTGGGCCGCGCTCTGCCAGGCGGGCCGTGCTGCATCTGGTTCGCAAGCGCGGCACGCTACTGGCGCCACTGGCGCGGTCCCTGACAACCGTGGCGGAGACGGCGCGGGAATGCATCACCTGCGGCAATGTCTCCATGCGGGAACGCTGCGCGATCTGCACGGACCCGGGCCGCGCCAATGGGCAGATCTGCGTTGTGCAGGAGGTCTCTGACCTCTGGGCGATGGAGCGGGGTAATGCCTTTCGGGGCCGCTATCATGTGCTGGGTGGCAGCTTGTCAGCCCTGGGCGCGGTGGGGCCGGAGGATCTGCGCATCCCCTATCTGCTGCGCCGGATCGAGGAGGACGCCATCACGGAGGTCATCTTGGCGCTGAACGCCACGGTGGACGGGCTGACCACCGCCCATTACATCGCCGATCTGCTGGATGGCCGCGTGGCGCTGACATCGCTGGCGCAGGGCGTGCCCGTGGGCGGAGAGCTGGACTACCTGGACGATGGCACGATCAGCGCGGCGCTGAACGCGCGCAAGCCGCTGTAGTCCGGGGGCCTGCCGCGCCCCCCTTGGACAGGGCGAAACCCACCTGCCCCTCTGGCTGGATCAGGGGCGCCGCCTGCGCGCAGAAAGCGGCGCGGGCCCCTGCCGCGGGAATGGTGCGGCAGGGGGGTGAAGGGCTCAGCCCTTCTTGTCTTCGTCCTCGTCATCCTCGTCCGAGCCAGCGGGCAGGTTGAAGAAGCTTTCCGCATCCAGAAAATCGCTGTCAGAGCGGCGGTCCTCTTCCTCGGCGGCGTCGCTTTCGGTCAGGCTGAAGGTTTCCAGCCCTTCGATGGCTGACGGCAGGCGCGGTTCGGTGGACATGCCAAGGCTCTGCTCGGTGCTGACCAGCTTGCGGCGTTCATCGTCATTCATCACCGCGCCATCCTCGGCCCGCTTCTTGGCGGCCTTCTGCACGGCCATGTCCAGCTCGCTCTGGCGGCACAGGCCCAGGGCGACGGGGTCGATGGGCTGCATGTTCTGGATGTTCCAATGCGTGCGTTCACGGATGGACTGGATGGTGGGCTTGGTGGTGCCAACCAGCTTGGCAATCTGGGAATCGGCCAGTTCGGGGTGGAATTTCACCAACCACAGGATCGCGTTGGGGCGGTCCTGGCGCTTGGACAGCGGGGTATAGCGCGGGCCGCGGCGCTTTTCCTCGCCGGAGGCCGCCGGGTTGTGCTTCAGCTTCAGCTTGTGCAGCGGGTCGGCCTCGGCCTTCTCGATCTCGCTCCGGTCCAGCTGGTTGTTGGCGATGGGGTCAAACCCCTTCACGCCGGCGGCCACGTCGCCATCGGCGATGCCCTGGACTTCCAGCTCATGCATGCCGACGAAATCGGCAATCTGCTTGAAGGTCAGGGTGGTGTTGTCCACCAGCCATACGGCCGTGGCCCTGGCCATGATCGGTTTTCCCATCATCTTGCGTCTCCTTGCAGAACGTCTGTTTGCCCGCCCGGTGGGCGGTCCCGCCGTGCGGGACGAACTTCGTATTTTGGGAAGTTTGGGGGTATATACGCCCCAGTCGGGCCAGTGAAAAGGAAAATCGCATGAAACGCCAAGGCAGGCACCTGATCGTGAGCCTGTGGCTGCTGGCCACCGGCGCACAGGCAGAGCCAACCCATGACCATTTCGTCATGGCGCTGAGCTGGTCCCCCACATGGTGCGCAGAGGCCCCGCGCGAGGACGCCGCGCAATGCCGCCCCGGGCGCGATCTGGGCTGGGTGCTGCACGGGCTGTGGCCGCAGGCCCCGCGCGGCTGGCCGGAATATTGCGCCACGCCCCATTCCGCGCCCAGCCCGGCAGAGCTGGACAGCGTCGCGGATCTCTTCCCCTCGCGCGGGTTGGCGCGGCACCAGTGGCGCAAACATGGCAGCTGTTCGGGGCTGAGCGTGGCGGACTATTTCGCCCTGTCGCGGCGGGCCTATGAGGCGCTGAACAGGCCGCCGGCCTTTCGGGCGCTGGACCAGCCCGTGCGCCTGCCCGCCGATCTGGTGGAGGAGGCGTTTCTGGCGGCAAACCCGGCGCTGGACGGATCCGCCGTGGTTGTCACCTGCGCCCAGGGCCGCGTGGATGAGCTGCGCCTGTGCCTGACGACGGACCTGCGCCCGCGACCTTGCACAGCGCAGGTGGCATCGCGGGCCTGCGGGCTGACCGATGCGCTGCTGCCCGCCGCGCCGTGACAGGGCGGGCGGGCCTAGCGGAGCGGAGGCGTCAGTCTTCCTTCAGCGCGCCATTGACCCATTCGCCGGACACTTCGGCACCGCTGGCATAGCGCATGGTGCCCTGCCCCTGGCGCATCCCGCGGTGGAACATGCCTTCATAGATATCGCCGGAGGCATAGCGCGCGATGCCCTGGCCCTCGATCTCGCCATTGGACCATTCGCCTTCATAGGTGAAACCGTCTGACATCTCGATCCGGCCAGTGCCGTGGCGCTGGCCGTTGCGGAAGGTGCCTTCATAGCGGGTGCCATCGGGATAAACGGCCTCGCCCATGCCCTCGCGCTGGCCGGCGACCCAGTTGCCCTCATAGCGGTAGCCGTCCTGATAGATCATGACGCCCTGGCCATGGTAATTGGCGCTCTTGAACATGCCCTCATAGACGGGGCCATCGGGATAGGTGGCGCGGCCTTCGCCCTCGATCACACCATCCAGCCAGGCGCCTTCATAGGTTGCGCCGCTGGGATAGGTGATCTTGCCAAAACCATTGGGCAGCCCGTCGCGGAACGCGCCCTGATAGACGGAGCCATCGGGATAGACCAGCCGCCCCTGGCCCGACATCTCGCCATCGGCCCAGTCCCCTGTATAGACATAGCCATCCTGGCCGCGGAACTCGCCCGTGCCCTGGCGGATGTCGTTCTGGAAGTCGCCCTCATAGACATCGCCATTGGCATAGACCACCCGGCCCTGCCCTTCGCGGCGGCCCGCCACCAGCGCGCCTTCGTAGATATCGCCATTGGGCTGGGTCAGCCGGCCGGAGCCGTCGATCTCGCCATTGCGCCAGGTGCCCTCATAGACCAGCCCGTCCGCCATGGTCAGCTTGCCCTGACCGGACCGCACACCGCCGGACACGCGCCCCTCATAGACCGATCCATCGCCATAGGTGATGGTGGCCTGGCCTTCCTTGACCCCGTTGACCCAATCGCCGTCATAGACATAGCCGCCGGGGTTCACCAGCGTGCCGCGCCCGTGGTGCATCGCGTCGCGGAAGCTGCCCTCGTAGCGCACGCCATTGGCATAGACCATCACGCCCTGCCCGGTGATCTGGCCGTCGCGCCAGGTGCCCTCATAGGTGCCGCCATCGGTGAAGACGATCCGCCCCATGCCATCGGGCTTGCCGCGGGCAAACTCACCCTCATAGACGAAGCCGTTGGGAAACCGCGCCGCGCCCTGACCGCGGATCTCGCCCTCGACCCATTCGCCGCTGTATTCATAGCCGTTCGGCAGGCGGTAGGTGCCCTGACCATGCTGCAATCCGTTGAGGAAGGTGCCGACATAGACGCCGCCATCCTCATATTGCTTGGTGATGATTTCACCGTCCTGCGCCAGCGCGGCACTGCCGCACAGCGCCCCGAATGCCACCACCATGGCCAACCGTTGAACCGTCGTCATCTGCAATGCGTCCCCTGTTGCATCATCCGGCGTCTTGCCGCGACCCTATGCGAGGCCATCTTTTCGGGCAATCTCTTTTGCCCCGGCGGGTCAGGCCGCGCTTTCCCTCGCGGTGCGATCTGTTACATCTTCGCCCGGCCCAACCGCCTGGCCCGTGTGCCAGGCCCCGGCACTCCGGCCCAAGACCCGAAGGACGCCCCATGACAGACCGCTTCTTGCTCACGCTCGCGCAACTCAACCCCACGGTGGGCGATATCGCCGGCAATGCCGCGCTGGCCCGCAGCGCCTGGCAAGCCGGCCGGGACGCGGGCGCGGACATGGTCGCGCTGCCGGAGATGTTCATCACCGGCTACAACACGCAGGATCTGGTCCTGAAACCGGCCTTCCAGGAGGCCGCCATGCAAGCGGTGCGCGCGCTGGCGGCCGACTGCGCCGATGGCCCGGCGCTGGCCATCGGCACCCCCTGGCGGGCAGAGGACGGGCGGTTGTTCAACGCCTATGTGATCTGCAAGGGCGGGCAGATCCATGCCCGCGCGGACAAGCATCATCTGCCCAATGAGGCCGTGTTCGACGAACACCGCCTGTTTGACCAGGGCAGCATCAGCGGCCCCTATGCCATCGGCCCGCTGCGCATTGGCAGCCCGGTGTGCGAGGACGCCTGGCACCCCGACGTGGCCGAAACGCTGGAGGAAACCGGCGCGCAGCTGTTGCTGGTGCCCAATGGTTCGCCCTATTTCCGGGGGCGGTTCGATCACCGGCTGGCGCATATGGTGGCGCGCAGCGTCGAAACGGGTCTGCCGCTGGTCTATCTGAACCTGGTGGGCGGGCAGGATGACCAGGTGTTCGATGGCGGCAGTTTCGTGCTGAACCCGGGCGGCGCGCTGGCGCTGCAGATGCCCGTGTTCGAGGAGCAGATCGCCCATGTGACCTTCGCCCACACAGCCGAAGGCTGGCGTGCCCTGCCCGGCACCGTCACCCCCCACCCGGACATGATGGAACAGGACTATACCGCCATGGTCATGGCCCTGCGCGATTACATGGGCAAGAGCGGCTTTGCCAAGGCGCTGCTGGGCCTGTCCGGCGGGATCGATTCCGCCCTTGTGGCCGCCGTGGCCGCCGATGCGCTGGGGCCGGAGAACCTGCGCTGCGTGATGCTGCCATCGGAATATACCTCGTCCGCCTCGCTGGAGGATGCCGCGGCCGTGGCGCAGCGCCTGGGCGCTCGGCTCGATGACCTGCCCATCGACGGCCCCCGCGCCGCCGTGACCCAGGCGCTGGCCCCGCTGTTTGACGGGATGGCGCCGGACTTGACAGAGGAAAACATCCAGTCCCGCCTGCGGGGGCTTTTGCTGATGGCGCTCAGCAACAAGTTCGGTGAGATGCTGTTGACCACCGGCAACAAGTCAGAGGTCGCGGTGGGCTATGCCACGATCTACGGCGACATGGCGGGCGGCTACAACCCGATCAAGGATCTCTACAAGACCCGCGTGTTCGAGATCTGCCGTTGGCGTAATGCCAACCACCGCCCCTGGATGATGGCCCCCGCGGGCGAGGTCATCCCCCCCCGCGTCATTGACAAGCCCCCCTCTGCCGAGCTGCGCCCGGACCAGAAAGACAGTGACAGCCTGCCGGATTACCCCACGCTGGATGCGATACTTGAGATTCTGGTGGATAGCGATGGCTCCATCGCGGATTGCGTCGCCGCCGGCTTTGCCCGCGAGGATGCGCTGAAGGTGCAAGGGCTTCTTTATACCAGCGAATACAAACGCTTCCAATCCGCCCCCGGTGCGCGGCTGTCACCACGCGCCTTCTGGCTGGACCGGCGCTACCCCATCGTCAACCGCTGGCGTGACAGCTAGGGCGTCAGGCAGGCTATTCCCACCAGCGGTCGATGCGGGCGATATCGGCATCCGACCAGCCGAAGTGATGGGCAAATTCATGCACGGTGACATGGGCAATCAGCCGCTCCAGCGGCAGGTCGCCCCGGTCACGCCACTCCGCCAGGATGGGTTGGCGGAACAGCCACACCATATCCGCAAAGGGCGCGGGATCGGCCAGGGATTTTTCCGGCAGCGGGATGCCCTCATACAGGCCCGTCAGTTCCAGCGGATCGTCCATCCCCAGCTCCGCCAGCATATCGGCGCGGGGCCAGTCCTCTACCCGCAGGATCACGGCCCGCGCATGGGGCAGAAACGCCGGTGGAAAACTGTCAACAGTCTCCTCGGCAATCCGGGCGAAGCTCTCTGGGTCCGTTTCCATGCGGCCTGCTTGCCACTGGTCCGGCGGGCTGGCAAGCGCCGTGGCGCTGCAAAATGCACGGCGGGGGCGCGGCCG
>CBFHYV010000177.1:0-6591 GCA_965660085.1 uncultured Paracoccaceae bacterium | reverse complement strand
CCCGCCCGCAGCCGCCCCCGCGCCAGCAGCCACAGCGCCCATAGCAGGCCCAGCAGGATCCAGACCTCCGGCATCAGCAGACTGCCCAGCAGTTTGGATGCGATGAAAAAGGCCGTGTCCCGCATGGTGGGCGTCCCTCAGCGGGCCGGGTTTGGCCCGGCGGCAAGCCCCGCGATCAGGCCCGGCAGATCGGCGAAATCGTCAAAGCGCGCGCTGTGCGGGATCTGGGCGATATCCGTCTTGCGATAGCCTTGGGTGAACAGCACGAAGGGCACGCGCAGCGCCTGCGCGGTGTCCGCGTCCACCTCGCTGTCGCCCACGAAGATGCGCGCGCTGCCGTCGCTGTCATCCAGCGCCTGAAAGGCATGGTCCAACGGCGCCGGGTCAGGCTTGCGGCGGGGCAGGCTGTCACCGGCGACAAGGCAGGCGAAGTGATCCGTCATCTCCAGATGCGCCAGCACGGCGCGGGTGGGATACAGCGGCTTGTTGGTGCACAGCCCGATGCGATGGCCCGCGCGCGCCAGCGCCTCCAGCGCGGGGATCGCGCCGGGATAAGGGTGGGTCAGCGCGTGGCTTTCGGCGTAGCGCGCCATGAAGCCGTCCAGCAGCGCGGGTTCCAGGTCCGCGGGCAGGCCCCGGGCGGCGGCCATGCGCGTGACGAAATGCGCCGCGCCAAGGCCGACGAAGCGGCGGGTTTCGGCCATGTCCAGCGGTGCCGCGCCGTGATCGGCCAGCACCGCATTGGCCACGGCGCGAATGTCCGGCGCGCTGTCGATCAGCGTGCCGTCCAGGTCAAAGACCACGCGCGCCATCAGCGCGCAGCCTCGGCCGCGGCGCGGATGGCGGCGATGTTCTGGCCATAGACCTGCGGCTGGTCCACGCTGCCGCCGCGGAACACGGCGGAGCCGGCTACCAGCACATCGGCCCCGGCCGCCACTACTTTGGGCGCGGTGGTCGGGTCCACGCCGCCGTCAATCTGCAGATGCACGGGCCGGTCCCCGATCATGGCGCGCAGCTGGGCCACCTTGTCCGTCATGTCGATGAAGGACTGGCCGCCGAAGCCGGGGTTGACCGTCATCACGCAGATCAGGTCCACCATGTCCATCAGATGCGCCGCGGCCTGTGCCGGGGTGGCGGGGTTCAGCGCGATGCCGGCCTTCATGCCCGCGGCGCGGATCGCCTGCACGGTGCGGTGAATATGCGGCCCGGCCTCGACATGGGCGGTCAGGATGTCCGCGCCCGCATCGGCATAGGCCTGGATATAGGGGTCCACCGGCGCGATCATCAGATGCACATCCATCACGGTTTTCACATGACGGCGAAACGCCTTCACCGCCATGGGGCCGAAGGTCAGGTTGGGCACGAAATGGCCATCCATCACATCCACATGCACCCAGTCCGCGCCCTGATCCTCGATCGCGCGGATCTCTCGGCCGAAATCGGCAAAATCGGCAGACAGGATGGAGGGGGCAATCTTCACGGGGCGCTGGGCGGTCATGGCGGGTCCTGGGGCTGGCTGTGGGGGATGCCCGCCGGGTGGCGCGAAACGGGGCCTGTGTCAACCCGCGCGGCTGCCTGAAAAACGGGCATCTGCCCGTGGCCTGCGCGCGGCGCATCGCCCGGGGCGGCGCAAAAGCAATTGTCTTGGCGCGGCGGGCGTGAAACCGTTGGGCCAAGTTTGCATCGGGAACGTCACCACATGTCCATCAAGGCCGCCATCCGTCACCTGACCCATTACCGCTATGACCAGCCGGTGGTGATGGGGCCCCAGATCATCCGGCTGCGCCCCGCCCCCCACAGCCGCACGCGGGTGATTTCCCATTCGCTGAAGGTCTCGCCGGAAGGGCATTTCGTGAACCACCAGCAAGATCCCTATGGCAACTGGCAGGCGCGCTTCGTCTTTCCCGAACCCGTGCGCGAATTCCGCATCGAGGTCGATCTGGTTGCGGACATGACGGTGTATAACCCGTTTGATTTCTTCGTGGAGGAACGCGCGGAACACTGGCCGTTCGACTACCCGGAGGAGATCGCGCCGGACCTGTCCATCTACCTGAAGCCAGAGCCCGCCGGCCCCCGCCTGCGCACCTTTCTGGACGGGCTGTCGCGCAAGAAACAGCGCTGTGTGGACATGGTGGTGGGGCTGAACGCCCGCCTGTCCAATGAGATTGAATACCTGATCCGCATGGAGCCGGGCGTGCAGACGCCCGAGGAAACCCTGACCAAGGCCAGCGGGTCCTGCCGGGACAGCGCCTGGCTGATGGTGCAGATCCTGCGCCACCTCGGGCTGGCGGCGCGGTTCTGCTCTGGCTATCTGATCCAGCTGAAACCTGACCTGAAGGCGCTGGATGGCCCCGCCGGCACGGAGGTGGACTTCACCGATCTGCATGCCTGGTGCGAGGTCTTCCTGCCCGGCGCCGGCTGGATCGGGCTGGACCCGACGTCCGGCCTGCTGACGGGCGAAAGCCACATCCCCCTGGCCGCCACGCCGCATTACCGCAATGCAGCGCCCATCTCCGGCGGGTTCACCTCCGCCAGCGAACCGGAGGTGGAGTTCGATTTTGACATGACCGTGACGCGGGTGGCCGAACATCCCCGCATCACCAAGCCGTTTTCCGACGAAAGCTGGCAGGCGCTGGATGCGCTGGGCCACAAGGTGGATGAGGCCATCCGCAAGGCGGACATGCGCCTGACCATGGGCGGCGAGCCGACCTTCGTGTCCATCGACGATTTCGAGAGCCCGGAGTGGAACACCGATGCCGTCGGCCCGCAGAAACGCGCGCTGGCGGACAAGCTGATCCGCCGCCTGCGCAAACGTTTCGCACCGGGCGGGTTCCTGCATTACGGGCAGGGCAAATGGTATCCCGGCGAAACCCTGCCGCGCTGGACCTTCTCGCTCTATTGGCGGCGGGATGGCAAGCCGATCTGGCGCGATCCCGCGCTGATCGCGGAGGAGGACGCGCCCACGGCTGTCGGCCCCGATGAGGCCGCCGACCTGCTGCGCGAAATGGCCGCCCGGCTGGGCGTGGCGCAGGAGCATGTGCAGCCCGCCTATGAGGATCCGGGCGAATGGCTGTTGAAAGAGGCCAACCTGCCGGACAACGTCACGCCGGAAAATTCTGAGCTTGAGGACGCCGAGGCGCGGTCGCGCATCGCGCGGGTGTTTGACCTGGGGCTGACGAAACCGTCGGGCTATGTGCTGCCGGTGCAGCGCTGGCAATCGCTGGCGCGCGGCAAACGCTGGGAATCAGAGCTGTGGCGCACGCGGCGCGGTTATCTGTTCCTGGTGCCGGGGGACAGCCCGGTGGGCTACCGGCTGCCGTTGCAGGCGCTGCCTTATCTGTCACCCGCGCAATACCCCTATGTGAACCCGGCCGATCCCAGCCTCCCGCGTGAGGATCTGCCGGATTTCTGGGAGGATGAGCCCGAAAACCCCAGCCTGAGTGCGGAGCGCCTGGGCCAGCGGCGCGCCAGCTTCACCGCCGGCGAGGAGCGCCAGCCCCGCCGCCCGCAAGAGATCACGCCAGAGGGCGGCGTGGTGCGCACGGCCCTCGCGATCGAGCCGCGCGACGGACGCCTGTGCGTGTTCATGCCGCCGGTCACCGATGTGGAAGATTACCTGGAACTGCTGACCGTGGCAGAGGCCTCTGCCCGCGCGCTGGGCCTGCCGGTGCATATCGAAGGCTACGCGCCGCCCACCGATCCGCGCCTGAACGTGATCCGCGTGGCCCCGGACCCCGGCGTGCTGGAGGTCAATGTCCACCCCGCCACCGATTGGGAAGACTGCAAGGCGATCACGGAGGCCGTCTACGAGGAGGCCCGCCAGAGCCGCCTTGGCGCGGACAAGTTCATGATCGATGGCAAGCACACCGGCACCGGCGGGGGCAATCACGTCGTCGTGGGCGGCGCCACCCCGGCGGACAGCCCTTTTCTGCGGCGGCCGGACCTGATGCGCAGCCTGATCCTGCATTGGCAGCGGCATCCGGCGCTGTCCTACCTGTTTTCGGGGCTGTTCATCGGCCCCACCAGCCAGGCGCCACGCATCGACGAGGCGCGGCATGACAGCCTCTATGAGCTGGAAATCGCCATGTCCCAAATCCCCGATCCGGGCGCGGGGCCGGCGCCCATGCCCTGGCTGCTGGACCGGCTGTTGCGCAACATGATGACCGATGTCACCGGCAACACCCACCGTGCGGAGCTGTGCATCGACAAGATGTATTCCCCCGACGGGCCGACGGGCCGCCTGGGCCTGCTGGAATTCCGCGGCTTTGAGATGCCGCCCAACCCGCGCATGAGCCTGGCACAGCAGCTGTTGGTGCGCGCCATCCTGGTGCGGCTGTGGCAATCGCCCGTCTCCGGCAGCTTCACCCGCTGGGGCACCATCCTGCAGGACCGGTTCATGCTGCCGCATTTCGTCTGGCAGGATTTCCTGGGCGTGCTGGAGGATCTGCGCCAGCACGGGTTTGACATGCGCCCCGAATGGTTCAAGGCCCAGGCGGAGTTCCGCTTTCCCTTCTGCGGGGAGGTCGAGGTCGAAGGCAACACGCTGGAGCTGCGCCAGGCGCTGGAGCCGTGGCATGTGCTGGGCGAAACCGGCGCCATCGGCGGCACTGTGCGCTATACCGATAGCTCAACCGAGCGGATGCAGGTGAAGCTGACCACGCCCGACCCGGACCGCTATGCCGTGGCCTGCAATGGCCGGCGCGTGCCGCTGACCCGCACCGGCGAAAACGGCGTGCTGGTGGCGGGGGTGCGGTTCAAGGCCTGGCAGCCGGCCATGGCCATGCAGCCCACCGTGCCGGTGCAGGCGCCGCTGACCCTCGATATCTTTGACACCTGGAACAACCGCGCCATCGGCGGCTGTGTCTATCATGTCGCCCATCCGGGCGGGCGCAGCTATGACACCTTCCCCGTCAATGCCAATGAGGCCGAGGCCCGCCGCCTGGCCCGGTTCGAGCCGCGCGGCCACAGCCCCGGGGCATGGATGCCGCCGCAGGAAATGCCGCAGGGCGAATTCCCCATGACGCTGGATCTGCGGCGTCCGGCCGGTGTCTGACAGGCCGGTGACTGACAGGCCAGTATCTGACAGGCCGGTGTCCGACGGGACGGGCAGTGACACGCCGGGCGCGGGTGGGGATCCGCTGGCCGCGCTGCTGTCGGGCTATGCCCCGCCCGCGGGCGTGGCCGATGAACTGCTGGACCCGGACGGCGGCCTGCGCCCCGTCTGGCGCCCCTTTCTGGAGGAGCTTGCCGCCATCTCCCCCGAGGCGCTGGGCCTGCGGCTGGCGCGCGGCAACCAGTATCTGCGCGATGCGGGGGTCTATTTCCGCCAATATGGCAGCCGTGACGGGGCAGAGCGTGACTGGCCGCTGAGCCATCTGCCCCTGCTGATCGACGCCGCCGAATGGGCGGGGATCGAGGCGGGCCTGGCCCAGCGCGCCGATCTGCTTGAGGCGGTGATGGCCGATGTCTATGGCGAAAACCGCCTGGTGGCGGAGGGCTTGCTGCCGCCGGCGCTGCTGGCCTCCAACCCCGAATGGGTGCGCCCGGCGGTGGGGGTGGCGCCGGCCTCCGGCCATTACCTGCACCATGTCGCCTTTGACATCGGGCGCGGGCCGGATGGCAAATGGTGGGTGCTGGGCGACCGCACCCAGGCGCCATCGGGTGCGGGCTTTGCGCTGGAAACGCGCATGGCCACCAACCAGGTGTTCGCCGGGCTGGCCTCGGCCGGGCGGGCGCAGCGCTTTGCCGGGTTTTTCGGGGCCTTCCGCGCCGCGATGCGCGATCTGGCCGGCCCCCATGGCGAGGTCGGCATCCTGACGCCCGGCCCGATGAACGACACCTATTTCGAACATGCCTATATCGCGCGCTACCTCGGCTTTCTGCTGGTGCAGGGCGAGGATCTGCTGGTGCGGGACGGGGCGCTCAGCGTGCGGACGGTGGCCGGGCCGCGGCCGCTTTCGGTGCTGTGGCGGCGGCTGGATTCCACCTGGCTGGACCCGCTGGAATTGCGCGAGGAGTCGCGCATCGGCACGGCGGGCATGATGGCGGCGCTGCGGGCGGGCAACCTGAACCTTGTCAATGCGGTCGGCTCCGGCGTGCTGGAATCCCGCGCGCTGATGGCCTTTATCCCGCGCATCGCCGAACGCCTGCTGGGCAGGCCGCTGGATCTGCCCAATATCGCCACCTGGTGGTGCGGGTCAGAGTCCGCGCGCCGCTATGTCCGCCAGAATGCCGACCGCATGACGATCGACAGCGCGCTGTCCACCCGCCTGCCGTTCGACCATTCCGATGACGTGGTGATCGGCGGGGTGCATCCCGATGGCCAGCCCATGCGCGATGACTGGCTGGACAGCCGCGCCGGTGCCCTGGCCGCGCAGGAGATCGTGTCACTCTCCACCGCGCCGGCGCTGGCCGAAGGCCGCCTGCAGCCGCGGCCCATGAGCCTGCGGGTGTTCCTGGCGCGCGATGCCAATGGCTGGCAGGTCATGCCGGGCGGGTTCGCGCGCATCGGCCATCCCGGTTCGGGGGTGGAGCTGACGGTGCAGGGGGGCGGTTCGGTCTGCGATGTCTGGGTGATGGGGCCGGGCGGGG
>CBFHYV010000176.1:0-6605 GCA_965660085.1 uncultured Paracoccaceae bacterium | reverse complement strand
GTACGCGGCGCCCTGCGAGTGGAGGACGGCTATATCCCCGTGCCCAGCGAACCGGGCCTGGGGATTGATGTGGATGAGGCGCTGGCCCGCGCGCATCCCTACACGGGCACCGGCCTGCATCTGGAGATGCAGCAGGATCCCTGCGACTATCATGGCGGCAACGCCTTCATGGGCGGGGCGCCGCCGGTTGAGCCGACTTGATTCCCGCCCCCTCGGACGGCATAGTTTCCCCAATTGCGGGAGGATTGTGTTGGAAGATTTCACGGAGCTCGCGCCGCCATCGGAAATGTCTGAAAGTGCAAAGGCGGCTGCGGCATACCTAAAGACGCTGGCCCATGAAGGCCGCCTGATGATCCTGTGCCACCTCGGCGCGGGCGAGATGTCCGTAGGAGAGCTGGAAGCGGCTCTTGGCATCCGCCAGGCCGCCGTCAGCCAGATGCTGGCGCGTTTGCGCGAAGAAGGCCTGGTCACCACCCGCCGCGATGGCAAGACCATCCACTACAGCCTCGCGAATCAGGATACGATTCGGGTTATCGGGCTGCTCTATGACATGTTCTGCTCCAACCGCGGCTGCTGAGCGCCCGGTTGACGTGCTTGTGCAAGGGGCGCGCGCGCCTGACCCAGTCTCACTGATGCATGGCGTGCGTGTGCCAGACTTGCGCCAACCGGGGCCGCCGGGCCGCATGTGACATGCGGCCCATGCCAGGGCGTCAGCCTGTGTGCTGTTCCCACGGGCGGGTGAATTCGCCCAGGACCTCTTCGATGCTGGCGCTTTCGCTGCCATTGGCGGCGATCATGGCCACCAGCCCGCGTTTGCGATCGTCGATCACCTCATGCACGCGCGCGGCCAAACCGGCCTCGGCCAGGGCGGCATCATAGACGCGGGTGATGGCCTGTTTGCGCAGATCGGGTTTGAACACCTTGCCAACGGCCGTCTTGGGCAATTCCGGCAGGATGGTCAGATGCCGGGGCTGGGCCGCGCGTTCATGCACATGGTGGCGCGCGTGCTCCAGCAGCGCCTCCTCCGTCACATCGGCCCCGGCGACCAGTTCGACATAGGCGCAGGGCAGCTCACCGGCATAGGCATCGGGCTGGCCGATGGCGCCGGCAAAGGCCACGGCGGGGTGGCTCAGCAAGGCATCCTCGATCTCGGCCGGGTCAATGTTGTGGCCGCCGCGAATGATGACATCCTTGGCGCGCCCGGTGATCCACAGATAGCCATCCTCATCCAGCCGGCCCAGATCACCTGTGCGCAGATAGGTGCCGTAGTGGAACAGTTCGGCGTTCTTCTCGGCCTCGGTATAGGTTTTGCCGGGATAGACGCCGGGGTTGGAAATGCAGATCTCGCCGATCTCATCCACGGCGCAATCCTGCGGCGCGCCATCGACCAGCTTGATGATCCGCACATCCGTATAGGGCAGGGGGATGCCGGCGGAGCCGACCTTCTTGTTGCCGCCCGGCGGGTTGCAGGACACCAGGCAGGTGACCTCCGTCAGGCCGTAGCCTTCCACGATGGTCACGCCCGACGCGGTTTCAAACCGTTTAAACAGCTCCAACGGCAGCGGCGCGGAGCCGGAGAAGGATGTCTTGACCGAGGAGACATCAGCATCCACCGGGCGCTGCATCAAGGCGCTGATCGCCGTCGGCACGGTGATGATGAAGCTGATCTGCCAGCGTTCGATCAGCTTCCAGAAATTGTCGAACACTCCCTCGCCGCGATAGCCCGCGGGCGTGGGGAACACCACATGCGCGCCCGAACAGACCGCCGCCATCAGGATCACATGGCAGGCAAAGACATGAAACAGCGGCAGCGGGCACATGATGGTGTCTTCTTCGGAAAACAACAGCCGCGCGCCCAGCCAGCCATTGTAGATCATGCCGGAATAAAGGTGCTGCGCCACCTTGGGCACACCCGTGGTGCCGCCGGTGTGGAACAGTGCCGCCACGCGGTCCTCATGCGGATCATCGAATTGCAGCGTTTTGGTTTGGCGCGCGCATTCGGCGTGGAAATCCTTTATGTCGGCATGGCTGGTGCCTTCGGGCTTGGGGCGCAGAAACGGCACCAGCCAGCGTTTGGGCGGAGTCAGATAGGTATTGAGGTCAATTTCCAGAACCGTGTGCACGCCGGGGGCATGGCGCACGGCCTCGCGCACCTTTTGCGCGATGTCGGTCTTTGGAAAGGGTTTGAGCGTGACGACGACCTTTGCCTCCGTCTCGCGCAGGATGGCGCCAATCTGTTCCGGTTCCAGCAAGGGGTTGATGGGGTTGACCACGCCGGCGATCGCGCCGCCCAGCAGGGTAGTGATGGTCTCCAGGCTGTTGGGCAGCACATAGGCCACCACGTCCTGCGGCCCGATGCCCAGGCTGCGAAACAGGTTCGCCGCCTGGCAACTTTGCGCCAGCAGCTCTCTCCAGCTCAGCGTTTTGGCCGGGTCCTTGGGGCCGGACGTCAGCTGAAAGCTGACCGCGGGCCGGTCTGGAAAGGTCGCGGCGGTGCGGGCCAACTGGGCATATAACGTGGCGGGCACGTCCCGATCGGCCCAGGGCATTTCGGCTTCGATGATGTCGCGGTCGGCCTTGGATGCAAAGCTCATGGTGTCCTCCCCAATGACGCCTCTGCGGGGCGTTCAGTTGGAGAGTATCATCATTTGCTTTTTTGTCGCGGGCAAGCCCGGTGGACGCAACGGCAGGTGCGCGCCGCCCTCAGGCGGCGGCGCCATCGGTGAATTGCAGCCGCGCCAGCCGCGCATACAGGCCGCCTTCGGCCACCAGCGCGTCATGCGGGCCTTGGGCCACCACACGGCCCTCATCCATGACGATGATGCGGTCGGCCTTTTTCACCGTGGCCAGACGATGCGCCACAATAATGGTGGTGCGCCCTTCGGCCAGGCGGTCCACGGCCTGTTGCACCAGGCGTTCGCTTTCGGCGTCCAGGGCGGATGTCGCCTCGTCCAGCAGCATCACGGGAGCGTCGCGCAGGATGGCGCGGGCGATGGCAATGCGCTGTTTCTGCCCACCAGACAGCATCACACCGCGTTCACCCACATAGGTGTCATAGCCCTCGGGCAGGGCAGAGATGAACTCATGCGCGGCGGCGGCGCGGGCGGCGGCCTCGATCTCTTCATCCGTGGCGTCCGGCCGGCCAAAGCGGATGTTTTCCCGCGCCGAGGCGGCAAAGATCACCGGATCTTGCGGTACCAAGGCAATATGGCGGCGGAAGTCATCGCGCGCGAGGCTGTCCAGCGCCACACCATCCAGCCGGATCTGCCCGCCGTCCGGGTCATAGAACCGTTGCAGCAACTGGATGATGGTGCTCTTGCCCGCGCCGGACGGGCCGACCAGCGCGATGGTCTCGCCCGCGGCGATGTCCAGCGTCACGCCATCCAGCGCCTGCGATCCCGGCCGGGCGGGGTAGGCGAAGCTGACGGCGTCAAAGGTGATCTCGCCGCGCACCGGCTCGGCCAGGCGGGCAGGGGCGGCGGGGTCGGATACGGCGTCGGTGGATTGTAGCAGTTCCACCAACCGCTCCGTCGCGCCGGCGGCGCGCTGCAATTCCCCGATCACCTCTGACAGCGCGGCGACAGAGCCCGCCACCATCACCGAATAGATCACGAACTGCACCAGCGCGCCCGCGCTCATCTGTTCCGCGCGCACGTCCCATGCGCCGATCCACAGCACGCCGACGATGCCGCAGAACACCAGGAAGATCACGATGCTGGTCATGGCGGCGCGGGTCCAGATCCGGCGGCGCGCGGCGTCGAAGCTGGCCTCCGTCACCTCGGCAAAGCTGTCGCGGCTGCGGGCCTCATGGGTGAAGGCCTGCACGGTCTGCACCGCCAGCAGCGTCTCTGACGCCCGGCCGGAAGAGGCGGCGATCCAGTCCTGGTTCTCGCGGCTCAGCTTGCGCAAACGGCGCCCCAGCGTCAGGATCGGCACGATCACCAGCGGCACGATCAACAGCACCATCCCCGTCAGCTTGGGCGATGTCAGCATCATCAGGGCCAGCCCGCCGACGAAGATCAGCGCATTGCGCAGCGCGATGGAGATGGACGAGCCCAGCACCGACAGGATCAACGTGGTGTCGGTGGTGATCCGGCTCAGGACCTCGCCGGTCATGATCCGTTCAAAGAACACCGGGCTCATGCCGATGACGCGGTTGAACACCGCCATGCGGATATCGGCCACGACCCGTTCGCCCAACCGCGTCACCAGCGCGTAGCGCAGCGCCGTGCCAAGCGCCAGCACCCCGGCCACGCCGATGGCCGCGGCGAAATACAGGTCCAGGATGGTGCCGTCCTCGACGCTGAAATTGTCCACCACACGGCGCACCGCCAGGGGCAGCACCAGCGACACCATCGCCGTCAGCACAAGGGCCAGGATGGCGGCGATCATCAGCGCGCGATAGGGCCGCACATAGGGCCACAGAAGGGCCAGCGCCCCGATCTTCTTGCTTTTCGCGCGTTCGGCTGTCTCGGTCTTGGGCGCGGCTTCGCTGGCCATGATCTCTCCCTGTCGCTTGTGGACGTTGTATTGACAGGATGCGCGGGGGCGTCAAGCGACGCAAAGGCGCAGGCAGATGCCGACTGGGGTCCGTGTCAGGTGATGGAGCGGGCAGCGGGAATCGAACCCGCACCAAGAGCTTGGAAGGCTCGTGTGATACCATTTCACCATGCCCGCGCTGGCGGATTGGGTAGTCCAACGCCGCTGCAGCGTCAAGGCCCGGCAGCCTCAGGCCACCGGGCCGCGTGGGTCCGGATCAGGGGCGGACGTAGGCGTAGCCCTGTTCCTGCAACTCGACCAGACGCACCACGCCAGAGGGCGTCACTTGCGCCTCGGCCATCAGGGCCACGTCATGGCCGGCCTTCTGGCTCATCTTGCGCAGGGTGTTGCCACAGGCGGAAAAGCGCAGGTTCTCGATCTCCAGGCTCATGGTGGAAATCCGGTCCGCGACGGGGCTCTTGCCCTCCAGGAACATGGTCAGGCCGGGGCCATAGGCCACCAGTTCCACAACCGCCTCATCGCCCTGGGATTCGTAGTAGCTCACCAAGTTTTGCACGTTGTTCAGCGCCATGTTCAGCACGCGCGGGTCGCCGTCGTCCACATGCACGGCAACGTGGTGCACCTGGCCTTCGGCGAATGCGGCTGTGCCGGCCAGCAGGCACGCAGCGGTCAAGAGATGTTTCATGATGTCCTCCCGTTTATCATTATGGCCGCAGCTTCCCATAAGATGACCAGCACGCAAGCGTTTTCTGGCATGTGTCGCGCGCGCTTGACGCTTTTGCCGAACGGTTCAAGTATCAAGGTGGAGGACGACACGATGAACATTTCCCAAGCGGCGCGCAGCAGCGGCCTGCCCGCCAAGACGATAAGGTATTATGAGGACATCGGCCTCGTCACGCCGACGCGCGGGCAAAACGGCTACCGTGAGTTTTCCGGGCAGGAGGTGGACATCCTGACATTCCTGGGCCGGGCGCGGTCGCTTGGCTTTTCCATTGAGGAATGCCGGGCCTTGCTGTCGCTCTATCAGGATCGGGGCCGCGCCAGCGCGGATGTCAAATCCCTGGCGCAGGAGCATCTGGACCGGATTGACCGCAAGATCGACGGGCTGCAACAGATGCAGGCCACACTGCGCGGCCTGGTGGCGCGCTGCCACGGCGATGACCGCCCGGACTGTCCCATTCTGGATGACCTGTCACGCGGAGGCAGCGCATGACCGGCATGACACGGCGTGCCTTTGCTGCATCGGCGCTGGGCGCGGTTGCGGCAACGGGCCTGGGGCGGGCCGTGCAGGCAGAGGCCGCCCCGATCCTGCGCGCGGGCGAAGGCACCGTGCAACTTGCCCCGGCGGACTATCCCGCGACGCGCATCTGGGGCTATGACGGCACGGTGCCCGGCCCGACCCTGCGCCTGCCCCAGGGCGCGCGGCTGCGCCGTGTGTTTCACAATGACCTGCCGCAGCCGTCCAGTGTGCATTGGCACGGCATCCGCATTGCCAATGCCATGGATGGCGTGGTGGGCATGACCCAGCCGCCCGTCGCCCCCGGCGCGCGGTTTGACTATGACTTTGCCCTGCCGGATGCGGGCACTTATTGGTATCACCCCCACAACCGCACCTATGAACAGATGGCGCGCGGCCTCTATGGCGCGCTGATCGTGGAGGAGCCCACTGGCGCGCCGGATGTGGACGCCGAGGCGGTGCTGATGCTGGATGACTGGCGCCTGACCGATGACGCCCAGATTGCCGAGGGCTTCGGCAACCTGCGGGACTGGTCCCATGCCGGCCGCATCGGCAACTGGATCACCGTCAATGGCGATGGCCGCTGGACCCGTGCGGTGACCCGGCAGGACCGGCTGCGCCTGCGGCTGATCAATGCCGCGAACGCGCGGATTTTCACGCTGCGGGGGCAGGGGCTGGCGGGCTGGGTCGTCGCGCTGGATGGCATGCCGCTGGAGGCACCGCAGCCGCTGGCGCAGCTGACGCTGGCGCCGTCCCAGCGGGCGGACCTGATCGTGGATGTCACCGCCGATCCGGGCGAGGAGGCCTTTCTGCTGAGCGTCGAGCGCGATGGCAGCTACGCGCTGGCGGCCTTTGCCGTTGGCGCATC
>CBFHYV010000175.1:0-6606 GCA_965660085.1 uncultured Paracoccaceae bacterium | reverse complement strand
GGGCGCGATGCTATCTCAGCCGCGCGGGCGGGGCCAGCGGCTTGCGCGGGGTCAGTCCCGCCGAAGCTCCGGGGCTTTGGCCGCCCCTTTGGCCTGCGGGCTGCTGTCGGCGGCCTTGTCCGTGGGGCGGGCCTCGGCGCAGGTGGGGGGAATGTGGCCTTGGCCGGCCAGAACGCGCGCGGCATGGCGGGCCAGTTCCTGCCGGGCGACGCCACGGGTCGTTTCGATTTGGCGGGCCAGATCCGCCATGCCGTTTGCCGTGGCAAAGCCGTGCAGGTCATCCAGCACGTCCATGATCCAATCATGTTCCAGTCGCATTTCTGCACCCCGGCGGATTGAGGAGTGGCGGGCAACGCAGCCCCCGAGGCATAAGCCAACCAGCATCGCGCCGCGATTGCAACCCGCTGCAACGGCCAGAGGCGGCACAGATGTCTGCGCCGCCTCTGGATTGAGTGTTGTTGTCCGGCGGTTTGCCGGCCCGCGCAGGCAGGCGCCTTGCGCGGGCGATCGGCTTAGCCCGCGTTCAGCGCGTCCTCGAAGGTGCGCAGGCCGGTCTTGGGCGCCTGCACCAGCACGGCCATGTTGCCGGGCTTGTGCTGGTTGCGCAGCATCTTGGTGTGTGCCTGCGGGATTTCCGCCCAGGGGAAGACCTCGGACATGCAAGGGTCCAGGCGGCGTTCGATCATCAGGCGGTTGGCGGAGGCCGCCTGTTTCAGGTTGGCAAAATGGCTGCCCTGCAGACGCTTCTGGTGCATCCACATATAGCGCACGTCAAAGGTGCAGTTGAAGCCGGAGGTGCCGGCGCAGATCACGACCATGCCGCCTTTCTTGACCACCAGGGTCGAGACCGGGAAGGTCGCCTCGCCGGGATGTTCAAACACCATGTCGACGTTCACGCCCTTGCCGGTGATGTCCCAGATCGCCTTGCCGAACTTGCGCGCCTCTTTCAGCCACGTGTTGTATTCGGGCGTGTTCACCGTGGGCAGCTGGCCCCAGCAGTTGAAATCCTTGCGGTTGATGACGCCCTTGGCGCCCTGATCCAGCACGAACTGACGCTTGGATTCGTCAGAGATCACCCCGATGGCATTGGCGCCCACGGTGTTGGCCAGCTGGATCGCGTAGGAGCCCAGGCCGCCGGATGCGCCCCAGACCAGCACGTTCTGGCCGGGCTTCAGGTCATGGGGTTCATGGCCGAACAGCATCCGATAGGCGGTGGCCAGCGTCAGCGTGTAGCAGGCGGCCTCTTCCCAGGTCAGGTGCTTGGGGCGCGGCATCAGCTGCTGGGCCTGCACGCGGGTGAACTGAGAGAAGGAGCCGTCATGCGTTTCATAGCCCCAGATGCGCTGGCTGGGAGAATACATCGGGTCGCCGCCGTTGCAGAACTCGTCGTCGCCATCGTCCTGGTTGCAGTGGATCACCACCTCGTCGCCGACCTTCCAGCGCGTGACCTTGTCACCCACTTTCCACACGATGCCGGAGGCATCGGAGCCGGCGATGTGATAGGGCTGCTTGTGGCCATCGAAGGGGCTGATCGGCTGGCCGAGGCCCGCCCAGACACCGTTGTAGTTGACGCCCGCAGCCATCACCAGGACCAGCACCTCGTGGCTGTCGATCTCCCAGGTGTCCACGACTTCCTGCTGAAAGCTCTGCTCCGGCTCGCCATGACGCTCGCGGCGGATGGCCCAAGCGTACATCTTCTTCGGCACATAGCCCAGGGGCGGCATTTCGCCGATTTCATACAGGTCTTTTTCCGGCGCATCGTATTCGGCGATGTCGGGGGTGTTGTTGTCCAGAGCCATGGGGGCCTCCTTCGATGAGCTGTGTGGCGGTTGTCTTGTCTCTGCCTTGGCCGTGCCGCGTTGCAGAATCGCGGCGCGTTGGAACCGGAATATCGGTGGGCGTGAAATTATGCAACGCTGAATGAGATCATTTTGAAATTTTATGACCCAGCGGTTGCAGCATCCCGCGCTGCAGGTGCAGCGCCACGCCCGGGCGACGCAGCGGCCGCGCCGCACTGCGGCGGATTGACAATAACACAAAGTTTCGGATAGCGATGCACGAAAGAAATTTTATTTCACGCTTCCAGATGGAGAATCGGATGTCGGAGATCACCCGCGACAAACCCTGGCTGATCCGCACCTATGCGGGCCACTCCACGGCTGAAAAATCCAACGCGCTGTATCGTGGCAACCTAGCCAAGGGGCAGACGGGCCTGTCCGTGGCCTTCGACCTGCCCACACAGACAGGATATGACAGCGACCACATCCTGTCACGCGGCGAAGTTGGCAAGGTCGGCGTTCCGGTCTGCCATCTGGGCGACATGCGCACCCTGTTTGACCAGATCCCGCTGGAACAGATGAACACCTCCATGACCATCAACGCCACGGCGCCCTGGCTGCTGGCGCTGTATATCGCCGTGGCCGAGGAGCAGGGCGCGGATGTGTCAAAGCTGCAGGGCACGGTGCAGAACGACCTGATCAAGGAATACCTCAGCCGCGGCACATATATCTGCCCGCCGGCGCCCAGCCTGCGGCTGATCGGGGATGTGGCCGAATATTGCTATACCCATGTGCCCAAGTGGAACCCGATGAACGTGTGTTCCTATCACCTGCAAGAGGCCGGCGCGACGCCCGAGCAGGAGCTGGCCTTTGCCCTGGCCACGGCCACCGCCGTTCTGGATGAGCTGCGCCCCCGTGTTCCGGCAGAGGATTTTCCCGCGCTGTGCGGGCGCATCAGCTTCTTCGTCAACGCGGGCATCCGCTTCGTGACGGAGATGTGCAAGATGCGCGCCTTCGTCGATCTGTGGGACGAGATCCTGCAGGACCGCTATGGCGTGGATAACCCGAAGTTCCGCCGCTTCCGCTATGGTGTGCAGGTCAACAGCCTTGGCCTGACCGAACAGCAGCCTGAGAACAACGTCTACCGCATCCTGATCGAGATGCTGGCCGTGACCCTGTCCAAGAACGCGCGGGCGCGAGCGGTGCAGCTGCCCGCCTGGAACGAGGCGTTGGGCCTGCCGCGCCCCTGGGACCAGCAGTGGTCCATGCGGATGCAGCAGATCCTGGCCTATGAAACGGACCTGCTGGAGTTTGACGACCTGTTCGATGGCAATGCCGCTGTGGATGCCAAGGTGACCATGCTGAAGGACGGCGCCCGTGCCGAGCTGGCCAATATCGATGCCATGGGCGGCGCGGTCAGCGCGATCGAATACATGAAGGGCCGTCTGGTTGACAGCAACGCCGACCGTCTGAACCGGATCGAGCGGAACGAGACTGTCGTTGTCGGTGTCAACCGCTTTACCGAGGGCGAGCCGAGCCCGCTGATGGATGAGGACGGCGGCATCATGGTCGTCGATCCGGCGGTGGAACAGGACCAGATCAACCGGCTGAACACATGGCGGGCCGAGCGGGACGCCGAGGCCGTTCAGGCCGCGCTGGCCGACCTGCGCGCTGCCGCGCGCGAGGGCCGCAACGTCATGCCGGCCTCCATCGCCGCGGCGAAGGCCGGGGTGACCACGGGCGAATGGGCGGGCGAAATGCGCGCCATCCACGGCGAATACCGCGCGCCCACGGGCGTGTCCAAATCCGTCAGCAACAAGACCGAAGGGCTGGATGACATCCGCAGCGCTGTCGATGCCGTGTCTGACAAGCTGGGCCGCCGCCTGCGCCTGCTGGTGGGCAAGCCGGGCCTGGACGGCCATTCCAACGGCGCGGAACAGATCGCCTTCCGCGCGCGGGATTGCGGGATGGAGATCGACTATGAGGGCATCCGCCTGACGCCTGAACAGATCGTCACCGCCGCGCAGGACAGCGGTGCGCATGTGATCGGCCTGTCCATCCTGTCCGGCAGCCATATCCCGCTGGTCGAGGATGTGGTGGCACGGATGCGCGCCGCCGGGCTGGGTCATGTTCCGCTGATCGTGGGCGGCATCATTCCCGATGACGATGCACAGCGCCTGCGCGCCATGGGTGTTGCAAAGGTCTACACACCCAAGGATTTCGCATTGAACGCCATCATGCAGGATATCGTGACGCTCGCCGATCCCGAAGCTGTCGCGGCGGAATAAGCCGCGATACGCAAAGATCCGTTTTGCACCACAACCGCCCCGGCATTTGCCTGGGCGGTTTTCTGCGTTTTCTTGAATTGACACAAATCAGGCCTGTTCATTGCCCGCAATCTGCGGCATTCAACCGCGCACCCAATACCGCAATGATAAAGGCACGGAAATGAACAACGACCTCGACGACATGAGCCAGGAAGAATTGCTGGCTCTGAAGAAACGAGTCGAAAAGGCCCTGGAGACGTTGGAAGCACGCAGAAAGCTGCAAGCCATGCGCGCCGCCGAAGAGGCCGCCCGCCAATTCGGGTTCAACCTCTCTGATTTTTCCGATCTGCCGGGCAAGCCGGCCAAAGGCACCCGCAGCAAGGGTGTGCCGAAATTCGCAGACCCGGAAGACCCCAGCCGGACCTGGACTGGCAAGGGCCGTCCGCCGAAATGGTTTGAGGATGCGAAGGCGCGCGGGCTCTCTGAAGACGACATGCGCATCGCCGCGGCATGACCATCCACATCGGCGCCGCGCCGGGCGATATTGCACCCACGGTGCTGATGCCCGGCGACCCGCTGCGCGCCCGCTGGGCCGCGCAGCAGTTTCTGGACTCCCCCCGCCTTGTGAATGAGGTGCGGGGCATGCTGGGCTATACCGGCACCTGGCAGGGCCATCCGGTGACCATCCACGGCTCTGGTATGGGCATGCCGTCGCTTTCCATTTACGCCAATGAGCTTATTCGCGATTATGGCGTAAAGACGGCAATCCGCATCGGGTCTTGTGGCGCAATGCAACAGGATGTGGCGCTGCATGATATCATCCTGGCGATGACGGCCAGCAGCATCTCTACCCCGTCGGCCGGACTGTTCCGTGAATTGAATTTCGCACCTGCAGCAAATTGGACATTGTTGCAGGCGGCTCATTCCGCGGCCCAGGCTGCCGGGTGCCGCACCCATGTGGGCGGGATCTATTCATCGGATGTCTTTTATGACGAACGGCCGGATCTGAATGAACAGATGACCCGCCACGGCATCCTTGCCGTGGAAATGGAAGCGGCAGAGCTGTATACCGTGGCCGCCCGATATGGGGCGCGGGCTTTGGCGGTATTGACGGTGTCTGACCATTTGCTGACGCATGAGGCCATGAGCGCGCAGGACCGGGAAACCGGATTTGCCCGCATGGTGGACATCGCGCTGCAAGCGGCCTTCGCCTGAACCGGCGCCAAGGCCACGGGGGTCACGCCCCGTGGCTGCGGTCATATCCATTGACGGGCGGCGCTGCCCAGCCTTCAGGTGCACCGCCTTCAGGCTCCAGGATCTCCACCGTCAGCGGATGACAGGCCGCCGCGTCAGAGCTGTGTTCGGCGGAGCAATCCCCACCGGGGCAGGCGCTGAGCGCCCCCAGCAGATCAATTTCCGCAAGGAACGTCAGGCTGTCACCGGGGCGCACCGGGCTGGCTTTCATGAAATACTGTCCGGTGTCGCGGGTGAAGCCGGTGCACATGAAGACATTGAGCACGTCATGCACATGCGCCTCGGCTTCTGCGCGGGGCAGGCCGGTGGCATCGGCCAGCGCGCGCACCAGGTTGGAATGGCAGCAGTGGTGATAGGGCGCGCCGCTCAGCAGCATGCCGGTGTAGGGATCACAGCGGGTGCCGATCACATCATGCACACGCCCGCCATAGGCATCCTGCCCATACCAGGCCAGCGTATCGTCAACAATCGTCGCCATGGGCCGCAAGGTCGGGAAGCCGGACCACAGCCTGTGCCCCGCCGTCACATGCGTGCCGTGCAGCGCGCGGGTCTTGCCGGAATAGAACCGTTCGGTCAGGTCATGCCGGCTCCACAGGTTGAGGTCACCCACCTGCGGCCCGCCACAACAGCGGATGCGAAAGAACTGCCCGGCGCGCAGCGTGAAATGGCAGGCGTCCCGCGGAGGCGCGGTAACCGTATGGATGACCGTGGCGTGGTCCAGCGCGGCGCGATAGCGGGGCATGTCGGGCTGCGGCAGGCTGGAGACCGGATAGCAGATGACAGGCGCAATGGCGCGGCGGGCGTCGGCATCCGGGGGCGTCTGGGTCATGGTGGCTCCTTTCAGGGGTTTGCGCCGTGGGCCGGTCCGGCGTCAGCCAGCCTTGCGGAAACAGTCTTGCGGGGGGCGCCCCGGCGGGGCCGTCACCTGTGCACCGCATTGGATGCAATGCCAGGTGGTGCCGCTACTCTGGCGATATTCACGCCAGCGGCAGGTCCTGCGTTTCGGGTTGGAATAGACCGCCACCAGCACGAAGGCGACGATCAGCCCAAGGGCCACCAGCATTAGAGGCCTCCATCTCAGTCCTTGACGGCGCCGGGGCTATTGCCCGGCGATGCGCCGCTGTCCCGCCCGGAAGAAACTGCGTTGCCAGATCCGATGCCGTCAACACTTGTTGTTCCTCCGGCCGCCGCGCCGCCACCGCCATAGCCGCCGGATGCGGTGTCCGGCCCGGAATTTCCACCTGTTGCGTCGCCGCCACTGCCACGGCCCGCGCCGCCCGCGCCGGAGCCCGCGCCAACGCTGCCAC
>CBFHYV010000174.1:0-6619 GCA_965660085.1 uncultured Paracoccaceae bacterium | reverse complement strand
AGTGGCGCCGGGCGTTGCGCATTCGCGCAGCAAGGCGCGGGCCAGCGTCTGTTCCCCCGCGGTGGCCCCGCAGGTGGCGCAGACTTCCGCGGCCGAGGCGACCGCGGAGCAGACGGGGCAGGGGGCGGCGGTGTCGGTCCGTGTCATGCCGCGCGCTGCTATTCGCTGGGCTTCGGGCGGTGGATGACTGTGTGGCCGTTCAGCCCGGACCAGGCCACCTCCGGGATGCCGGCGCGCTGCAGGGCCTCCTTTGCAAAGACCTCCAGCGGTTGCAGCGCCTTGAAGCCGTCCTCGCCATAGACATTTGCCAGCAGGGCCATCAGATCGCGGCGGCCGAACAGGCGCATGTGGTCCCACTGGCCGAACATTTCGTGGCGTTCCTGCTCGGTCAGGTCGGGGGACAGGTCCTCGATCGTCTCCTCGCCCTTGATCGGGACGGAGAACAGGTGATGCCCGCCGGGGGCCAGCACCCTGTCCAGTTCGCGCAGCGTATGTTCCACGGAACAGCCGATATGTTCCAAAACATGGCTGTGCAGGATCAGGTCATAGCTGTTGTCCGCCACGCCCGCCAGATCCGAGCAGAGGTCGAAGCGGTGGATCTGCTTGGGGCCAACGGCATCTTCCTTGCCGGAGATGTCGCAGGGGAAATACCCCTCGGGCGAGATTTCGGCGAAGCGCCGCATGATCGACAGTTCCGGCGCCAGGTGCAGCACGCGCATGTCGGGGCGGAACAGGTCAAGCTGTGTCAGCCACATCCATGTCAGGCGATTACGTTCCACCGCGCGGCAATAGCTGCAGCGTGCATTGGCCCGGCCATTGAAATCCTCAAAGGCCTTGCCGCCGCACATCGGGCATTGCAGCGCCGGCTTGCGCTCTTTGCGCGGGCCGCCGGTGCCGATGATGCGCCGCAGCACGAAGGTGGCGTTCATATGCCCGGGGCTGGCGGCCGAGCTGCGCCGGACGATGGACATGTGCCCGCCCAGGTCTTGCGCAATCTCGGCGATATCGGCGCCGTAATCCGTATAGACGAGGCAGGGAGAGCCATCGCCGGACACATGATAGACCGGCGGCTTGAGGTTGATTTCCTGCCCGTTCTGGATGGCCACGCGCGGTTCCGTGTGGTCCGGGAAGGGGAAGGTGTTGGGGATGGTGAACACATGGCAGCCGCCCGGCCGCAGCACGCGCAGGGTTTCGGCCATCGCCTTTTCGATCTCTGGCAGATGTTCCATGACATCGGTGGTCAGGATCAGGTCGAACTGTTCGTCATCGAAGGTCAGATCGGTCAGATCCTCGCTGCGGACGCCGTCATCGCCATAGCCGCCGTTTTCCAGCTCTGGCCGGTAGTAGCTGTTGACATAGCCCGGCAGCTTGCCCAGCCGCTGCACGAAGGGGCCGCGCAGCGCGGCCTCATAGATCTGCACGTCATTCAGCCGGCCCGAGGCGACGAGACTGTCCAGCGACATGTGCTGACCGGCGCCGAACTCATCCAGGATGATGGCGGCCTGGTCGCGCCAGCGCATGGGAAAGCGGCAGCTCTTGCAGGGAAAGGATTCCCGGATTGACGGGTTGGTGCCCCGCTCAAAGGTCTGGTGCGTGCCACAGATGGTACAGATCCCGGTGTAGCTGGTTTCTTTCACGGTTGGGTCCTTTCGAGCGGAGAGGGGCATGCAGGGTCAGGAAAAAGGGTCATTTGCGTGTGAAGGCCTTGCCCAGCCAACGCAACCGCGCGGCACTTGGCGGGGTGGTGGTGTCTTGTTCAAAACCGGGCAACTGGGCATTGAGCAGGCGCAGCACCTCGGCGGCGCGGGCTTGCCACAGCTCATCCTCATCGGCCGCGCCGATCTGGCGCTTGCGGCCGCTGCGCCCTTTCAACGCCGCGCGCACCTGCGCCAGGAAATCCTCCGGGTCGTCGGGCCGGGCGACATAGACCTGGTCATTCGCCTTGCCCAGGTTCTTGACCGGAGTGGTCACGATGGGCAGGCCAAGCTCCTTGTAGAGAAAGAACTTCAGCGGGTTCATCGAATCCGTCAGGCTGTCCAGCGCATGGGGGATCAGCGCCACGTCGAAACCGGCGGCAATGCGGCGGGATTGTT
Organism: uncultured Paracoccaceae bacterium; assembly: GCA_965660085.1. Classification (GTDB taxonomy): domain Bacteria; phylum Pseudomonadota; class Alphaproteobacteria; order Rhodobacterales; family Rhodobacteraceae; genus CBFHYV01. The sequence continues at coordinate 4,526 of CBFHYV010000174.1, read as the reverse complement.
CGTAATCCACCACACCCGCCAGCGTCAGCTTGGGCAGTCGCGCCAGCGCCTCGACCTCGGGGTTGCCCCCCGTGGGGCCAACCAGCACCACCCGCCAGTTGTCTGCGGCCTTGGCCAGGCGCGTCAGCAGGGCCGTATCGACACGGTCGCGCAGGTTGCCGACATAGCCCAGCACGGCCTCGCCCTCGATCAGGCCGGACAGGTGCAGGATTTCATCCTCGCCGAAATCGGCCCGCTCCACCCCGTTGGGCACCACGTGGATGGTGCGGTCGCTGTAGCCCTGGAAACGGTCGGCCATGTCATCGTTGTTCGTGAACACGGCATCGGCATTGCCCAGCACCTGCACATAGTTCATCTGCCGCGCCACCCGCGTCTCGATCCGCTGGGTGAATTCACGCTCGTCATCGATCAGGTCGGCAACGGTCCAGCGGAACTCATGCGCGCGCAGGACCTGATCGACATGCAGCACCACCGGGCAGATCCACAACAGGGCATCGCGGCTCAGCTTGATCCGGTCAAAAAAGGCGCGATAGGCCTTGTGCAGGTTGTCCCGCGTCAGCGCCTTGCGGCCCAGAACGGTTTCACCATTGGTCGAGGACAGGCAGTTGAAGCGGATGACCTCGCCGTTTTCTTCCATGCCCAGAACGCGGCGCACCAGCGCATCATGGATCAGCCGGGCGTTGCCGAAGCCGGGGGTAACGGCGCGCCGCTCCAGGTCCTTGTATTCGCTGACGCTCATCGGCGCATCGATGCAGATGATACGGTCGAACCGGCCGGACTGCTTCAGATACCGCGCCAGCATGTCCACCCGGCGCCCGAACAGCCCTGAATCCTGCTGCTTCCACAGGATCACAAGGTCACGCGGCGCGGCGCGGGTGGCCGTGCGTGTCTTGAAGGTGGGCATGCCGGCCTGCAGGCTGCGGTTGAGGATGCGCGCGCTCAGTTGGTCGGGCGCGTCAATGCAGTCTTCGGCTGACAGGGTTTCCAGCGTTGCCTGCACCTGTGCGGCCAGCGTTTCGCAGCTGAAGCGGCGCACAAATCCGTCACGCACCGCTTCCGTGGCCACGGGGGTGGCCAGCACGCGCCGCAGTGCCTGGTCCATCGGCTCCTCGACCGAGCGCAGGAACAGCCCGGTGACGTCCTGCATGCCGTCAAAGGCGCCAAGATCGTTGACAATGACCTTCAGCCCCATCGACAGCCCGTCGATCAGCTTGGCCGGCAGTTGGTAGTGCGAGGTCAGCGAGGACGGGTCCTGTTGCAGGAAAATCACGTCCGCCGCCGCAAGCAGCGCGGGAAGATCGTTGAAGGGCACGATATCCAGCAAGGTGCACCTGTCCTTGCAGATCTCGCGCAGTTCGTCCTTCAGGCTGTTGTCCTCATAGGTGCCGGCCACAAGGAAATGCGCGCCTTGTGCGGCGCAGTTGGCCACCGCCCGCGCGATCTCCGGCACGCCCTTGTGGCGCCGGATCGTGCCGATGAAACAGACAACCTTCGCATCCGCCTCGATGCCCAGTTCCGCCCGTTTGGCCGCGCGGTCATGGACCTTCGGGTCAAACTGGGCGGCAGGACGCCCGTGCGGCACGATCATGCCGCCATACATCCGCTGCAACGCCTTGTTGGACACAGTGCGCATGGTAAAATTGTCGATGCATTGATGCGCCAGGACGGTGGCATCAAAATCCGCCGGGTGCAGCGCGCCGCTTTCCAGCCCTTGCAGAGTGTTGGGGTGGCGTTTGTGCTCCAACCGCTTGGGATAGAAAGACATCTCGTAATCGTCGATGTCCAGCGCCACGCGGGTGCGGTTCTGTTCCAGCATCCGCATGGCAATATACATGCTTGGAAAGCGGGGTTTGCAGATCCACAGGAAATCATATTTCCGCTTGGCCATGCGCCCGGCGAAATCCGACAGGTCCTGGAAATCCTGCACATCCGCCGTGATGACGGACAGGCCCGGCATCTCGCGCAGCGGCGCCCAGAGATCGCTGCCGAAGCGGGCATGGATCGGGCCGATCAGATCCACCTGTTCATAGCAGTTCTGCAGGATGTTGCGCAGCACCAATGCCCGCCCCGCCGGGTTATGCGCCAGATCCCAGCAGATCACGGCGGCGGAACTGTCGGGCGCGCGGCTGTCCACGTTCAGCTGGGCGCCGACGCGGTCGGGCACCTCCAGCAGGCGTTCGCAGATCACGGACACGGCATCGTCGCGCACGCTGAGCAGCTCCAGCATCTTGGGCTGGCCATTGAAGAAGTCACTGCTCAGGCGCAGATCGAAGCCGACGATGTCCGAGTCCAGCCCCATCTGCTGGGCCACATCGGCGCGGCTGACCGTCAGCGGCAGATGATAGACACGCGCGCCGTTCACACGCAGGGCAGAGCGCGTTCCCGGCGGGCAGACATGCCAGCCATAGACGGACCGGCCCGCGATCCCGTCGATAAAGCCTGCTTCGGAGGGATGTGTCATTGTGCCTGCGCCTTGTCTTCGCCGGCATTCTGCAGCGCGCGTTCATAGCCGCCAAATTCAAACAGCGGCTGATATTTTTCGAAAATCGCCGCTTCGGCGCGGGGGGTCAGCAGGCTGGCCCAGGGCGCGCGCGGCACCGCGTTGAGCCGGCGCAGCCGCCGCAGGATGGGCTGATCCGGTTGGTAATGGGCCTGGAAATCCGCCAGGTCGGTTTCCAGATGCTCAAAGCGCAGAAGGACCTGATTGCTCAGCGTCCGGCCGTCCGGCAGGGTCCACCAGTTGCGCGTATCCGGCGCGGTATGGCGCACGCAGAACTCCTCGAAACCGGACCGCGCCGCCAACTGAAAGCTGGGGTTTGTCTGGTTGTCCGCAAAATGCGCCCGCAGAAAGTGATAGTTGGAGGCCACCATGTCATAGGGATTGCGCACAACGAAAAGGATGGCGCGAAACTGCGGCAGGCTGCGCCCGTTGCGTTCCAGCACGTCCAGCGTCTGGCGCAGGTTTTCATGGCCGCGGCCCAGGGAAATGAAATGCTGGCCGCGCAGCACCTCGTCGATTGTCTACAATGTGCCGCGTGACACACTGCCAAATATCGGCCCACGCCACCCACGTGCAAAATGCAGACTGAGCGACCTTGACGCCGTGCGGGGCAAATGGATGAAGGCAAACTCATCGTTCCAAAGCATTTATTCAAAGTTCCTGATAGAAAAGGCGCAGGTCTGCCGAGGCACCCCGGCCAAAGCTAGACGGTCAGGCGCGGCGCGTTCAAGCGCAATTCGTGACTTTGCAGGCCTGCGGCGGGCAAGTTTGGGTCCGCCGTGGTATCGGCGCAGCACTGGGCGGTGACGCAGTTTTTTGCCCAGGTCAGGGAACCAAACCGGCCCATGGTGCGGGCTGTTGCGCTGCCATGATCATCGCCATGCAGGCGCGGACAGCAAAGCTGGGCCGCACCTGGTGCCAACCCTTTGGGCGCTGGCCTTTGGGTGCTGGCCGCGGTCTCCGGCCCAGGCCAGGATGACAGGCGGCCGGCCGGGCTCAGCGTTCCGGCAACAGCCCGCGCGGGCTGAACCGCAGCGTCAGCAGTAGAACGATCCCCATGGTGAACAGGCGCATATGGGCGGCGGCGTCCTGGATGCGGGTGGCAAGGAAGCTGTCCACCGGCAGGCCCATGGTCATGAGATTGGCCAGCCACAGGCCGATCGGTTCCACCTGGACCCACAGCCACCAGATCAGGAACCCGCCCAGAACCGCGCCGAAGTTGTTGCCGGACCCGCCCACGATCACCATGACCCAGACCAGGAAGGTAAACCGCAGTGGCTGATAGCTGGCGGGGGTCAACTGGCCGTCCAGCGTGGTCATCATGGCCCCGGCAATGCCGCAGATCGCGGAGCCGAGGATGAAGATTTCCAGATGCCGGCGCTTCACGTCCTTGCCCATGGCCTCGGCCGCGGTTTCGTTGTCCCGGATGGCGCGCATCATGCGGCCCCAGGGGCTGCGCAGGGCCAGTTGCGCCAGCGCCAGCAGCGCCAGCAGCACGGCGGTGAACAGCACCGTATAGCCCAGCTTGACCGTCAGGGTGGAGGCCAGCGTCGGGTCCATGCCGAAGCTGGCCGCGCGTTCCACAAAACCCGGATCTGCCTGCAGATCAACCTCATAGGGCACGGGGCGGGGCAGGCCGATCACGTTCTTGACGCCACGGCTCAGCCAGTCTTCGTTCTTCAGCACGGCGATGACGATTTCCGCGATGCCCAGCGTGGCAATGGCCAGATAGTCAGACCGCAAGCCAAGCGCCGTCTTGCCGATGATCCATGCCGCGCCGGCGGCAATCAGCCCGCCCACGGGCCAGGCCAGCACCGTCAGCCAGCCGCAGGACTGGTAATCCGCGCAGAAATTCAGCCCGCCCAGATTGCCGGAGGTGGCCGGCGTGATCGCCTCCACTGCGGCCACGCCCGGGTCCAGCACGGCGCGATACAGGAAAAAGCCGCCGATCAGGATGGCCAGCATGGCCGCGCTGCGCCCCCAGCCGGGCCGCAGCCGCTGCCAGGCCAGCACCGCCGCCACGATG
>CBFHYV010000173.1:0-6634 GCA_965660085.1 uncultured Paracoccaceae bacterium | reverse complement strand
GGCGCATCCCAGGGCAGCCGCGCCCCCAGCGCGCGCGCCACCGCCAGGCCGGATCTGGCACCGTCCTCATGAAAACCGTGGCCGGTCCAGGCGCCGGTAAACCACAGGCCCCGGCGGCCTTGCAGGTCCGGCAGGCGGCGCTGCGCCTCATGGGCCGCGGCATCGAACTGGGGGTGGTCATATCGGGTGGAGAACCACACGCTGTGCGGTGCAGGCGGCCGCGTGGGATTGAGCGAGACAAACACCGGCTGTGGCGTGGCCAGGCCCTGCAACCGGTTCATCCAGTAAGTGACCGAGATCTCCTGGCGCTGCTGGCTGTCCCGTGCCGTGGCCATGTAGTTCCAGGCGGACCAGACCTTGCGCCGCCGGGGCATCAGCCCCGCATCGCCGTGCAGATACACGTCATTGGCCCGGTATCGAATCGCCTGCAGCACGGCGGCCTCTGCGTCGGAAGCATCTGCCAGAAGGCCCAGCGCCTGATCGCTGTGGCAGGCCAGGATGACGTGGTCATACCACGCGCTGCCCCCCTGTGCATCGCTCACGCGCAGCCCGCGGCCTTCGCTGCGCAGATCCGTCACGCGGCGGCCCAGCAACAGCGCCGGCCCCAGCGGCGCCAGCAACTTGTCCACATAGCGGCGGCTGCCCCCGGTCACCGTGCGCCATTGCGGCGGGCGGATCTGCAACAGCCGGTGATTGTCCAGAAACCGCACGAAGCTTTCGGCCGGGAAATCCAGCAGCGCCGCATCGGGCGTGGACCAGATCGCGGCGCCCATGGGCACCAGGTAATCCTCGGCAAAGCGGCGGGGATAGCCCCGGGCCGCCAGATAGTCCCCCAGGGACAGCCCCTGCAGCGCGCCGCGGCCCAGATCCCGGCTGGCCCGCCGGTTGAACCGCAAGATCCCCGCCAGCATGGCCCAGAACCCCAAGGACAGCAGATTGCCCGGCTGCGCAAAGACGGAGGACAGGCTGTCCCCCCCCCATTCCAGCGCACCGTCCCCCAGCGAGATGCCAAGGCTCATGTCGCTCCATTGCGTGGCGACACCAAGCTGCGCGAAAAGCGCGACCAGTTCCGGGTAGGTGTCCTCATTATAGACGATGAACCCGGTATCGACAGGCAATGTCCCGCCCGCAACGGGGATATCCACCGTGGCCGAATGGCCGCCGGGCCGGTCGCTGGCCTCATAGAGCGTGACCTGATGGTCCGAGAAACAGCGCAGCGCCCAGGCGGCCGCGCCGCCGGAAATCCCCGACCCGATGACCGCAACTGTTGCCACGCCCTGCCCCGTTCCTGTGGTCCTGCCGGCCGATGTCACCCGCAATTGCCCCGCGGCGCAAGCCCCGTTGCCCGGCACCTGCCATCCCGGCAGGGCGGCGGGCGGATCAGCCGGCGTCTGGGGCCACCTTTGCGGCCGCCTCTGCGGGTGCCTCAGAGGGCGCCGCAGTGCCCATCACGGGATCCGCCCGGTGGATCACATGGCCCGCCTTGCCCACGATCAGCGGGTCCGGCGCCTGGGCCACGCGCGGGTTCTTGCCGGGATAGTCCAGACTGTCCAGGAAATGCATCATACAGTTCAGCCGCGCGCGTTTCTTGTCATCGGATTTGATGACGGTCCAGGGCGCGTCGGCGGTGTCGGTATAGAAGAACATCGCCTCCTTGGCCTCGGTATAGTCATCCCATTTGTCCAGGCTGGCGCGGTCAATGGGTGACAGTTTCCAGCGCTTCAGTGGATCGGTCTCGCGGCTGAGGAACCGGCGGCGCTGTTCCTCGCGCGTGACGGAGAACCAGTATTTGTACAGCAGCACCCCGGACCGGGTCAGCATCCGTTCCAGATCCGGGGTCTGGCGCATGAATTCCAGGTATTCATAGGGTTCGCAAAAGCCCATGACCCGTTCCACCCCGGCGCGGTTGTACCAGGACCTGTCGAAGAACACGATCTCGCCCGCGGTGGGCAGATGGCGGATATAGCGCTGGAAATACCACTGGCCGCGCTCTGTCTCCGTGGGTTTGGCCAGCGCCACGACGCGCGCCTCCCGCGGGTTGAGATGTTCGGTGAACCGCTTGATCGTGCCCCCCTTGCCGGCGGCATCGCGCCCCTCGAACAGGATCACGATCTTTTGCCCGGTGTCTGCCACCCATTTCTGCACCTTCAGCAATTCCGCCTGCAGCCGCGCCTTCCTGACCTCATAGCTGCGCCGGTTCATGCGTTGGTCATAGGGGTATTCGCCGGTTTCGAACGCCGCGCGAATCTGCTCCTCGGTGGGGGGGGCGGGGCGGGGCGCCGGGCGCGTGGCGTTTGCGGGCGCGGGGATGGGCGTGTCGGCTGGGGGCAGTTCGTTCAAGCGTGCAGTCTCCGGTCCTGGGTGAAGGTCCCAGAATGGCACAAGTCACCGCAGCCTGCCTTGCGCCATGTCAACGACGCGCGCCGCCGGGGCAGAACGCCCCACGCCCGCGGTCTGGCTTGCCACCTGCCCCATGCGCCGGATACTGCTGTGGCGCGGCCCCATCGTGCGGGCCGGGCCAGCGGAGGGACCCATGGCACAGCCCAAAGGGCTTTTGCAGAGCATGCGCCGCGCGCCGATCCTGATGCTGGCGCTGGTTCTGGCCGTGCTGCTGACATGGTTTTTCGCCCTGCGGCTGACAGGTTCGGCCCGGATCTGGACAGCATCGCCCGCCGATCCGCCGATCGCCAGTTGGATGACACCGCGCTATGTCGCCCATGCCTGGCAGGTGCCGCCAGAGGTCATCGCCGACGCCCTGGCGCTGGAGCAGGACGGCACAGGCCGGCGCGTGACGCTGGAGGCCCTGGCCGAGGCGCGTGGCACGGAACCCGATGATCTGGCCGCCACGCTGACCGCCGCCATCGCCCGGCACCGGCGCGAGGCGCAATGACCGAAACACTGTTCAGCCTGGTTTCAACCCATGGGCTGTGGATCGTCGCGGCCTCGGCCTATCTGTCCTGCCTGGCGGTGCCGATCCCCACGGCCATCGTGATGCTGACCGCCGGCGCCTTTGCCGCGGCCGGGGATTTCGCGCTGTGGCAGGTGCTGGCAATCGCATGGACCGCCGCCGTGCTGGGCGACCAGACCGGATTTCAGATCGGGCGTGTGGGCGGGGCGGCGCTGGTGGCGCGGCTGGCCCGTGACCCGCGCCGCGCGCCGCTGGTGCACAAGGCCCAACAGACGGTGCGCACCCATGGCAGCACCGGGGTGTTCTTTTCCACTTGGCTGTTCGCGCCGCTTGGGCCCTGGGTCAATCTGATCGCGGGGGCCGCGGGGCTGACGCGATGGCGCTTCACCCTGCCCGACGCGCTGGGAGAGGCGATCTGGGTCGGCGCCTATACCGGCCTTGGCTACGCCTACGGGCCCCGGCTGGAAAGCCTGGCGCTGATCGTCACGGATTGGTCAGGGCTGGTGATGTCGCTGGGCCTTGTGGTGGGGCTGGTGATCCTGCTTGGCTACCGCCTGACCCACCGCCACCCCAGGCGCGGCAGACACCCCCAGCCGTAAAACAGCGGCCCGGGGCATCGCGGCCCCTGCGCGCTGGCGGAGGAGCCAGGCATCCCCCGCCCGCGCCAGGGTCAGATCATCAGCCAGCGCGGCTCTGCGATCAGGCGCGCCAGATGGCCCAGGAACCGCGCCGCATCGGCACCATTGATCACGCGGTGATCGTAGCTGAGGTCCAGCGGCACCATGGGAACGGGGCGCGGCGTGTCGCCCTGCCAGACGGTGACGGTTTCCGTCCGAGTGATGCCCAGAATCGCCACCTCCGGCGGGTTGACGATGGGGGTGAACCCGATGCCGCCGATGCCGCCCAGATTGGTGATGGACATGGATGCGCCGCCCATCTCATCCGGGGCCACCTTGCGCTTTTGCGCCCGGCTCGCCAGATCGGCGATCTCCGCCGCGATCTGCCACAGCCCCTTGGTATCGGCATTGCGGATCACCGGCACCATCAGCCCATGCGGCGTGTCCACCGCGATGCCGATATGCACATAATCCTTCAGCGTCAGTGACGTGCCATCCGAAGAAAGCGAGGCATTGAAGCGGGGGAAGTGCCGCAGCGTCGCCGCCAGCGCCCGAACATGAAACGCCAGCGCCGTCAGCTTGATGCCGCGCGCCTGGGCCTCGGCGCGGAACTCGCGGCGCAGCGCCTCGATGGCGGTGACATCGGCGCGGTCATGATGCGTGACCTGCGGGATCAGCGCATTGGCCGCCCCCAGATTGGCCGCCGCCACCTGGGCAAAGCGGCTCATGGGTTCTTCGCTGACCGGGCCAAAGGCCGCGTGATCCACCTGCCAATAGCGCGTGGCGTCCTCGGCGGGGGCGCGCCCGCCCGGCCGGCCCGGCGTGGCATTCAGATCCTCACGCGCGATGGTCTGGCGGCCCAGGTCGCGCGCAAGGCGGTCGATGTCGATGCCGCGGGCAAGCGCCTCTGCCCGAACGGAGGGTGCTGCGATGATGTCGCTCATACCTGCCCCCTTACCAGCTGGCCGAGATATACTGGGTTTCCATGAACTCCAGCATGCCCTCATGCCCGCCTTCACGGCCCAGGCCGGATTGCTTGGTGCCGCCAAACGGCGCCGCCGGATCAGACACCAGGCCCCGGTTCAGCCCGACCATGCCGTAATCCAGCCGTTCACAGACCTGCATGGCGCGCTTGAAGTCTTCGGAAAACACATAGGCGACCAGCCCGTATTCGGTGTCATTGGCGCGCTGGATGACCTCCTCCTGATCGGTGAAGGTCTGGATGGCGGCAACGGGGCCAAAGATTTCATCCCTGACGCATTCGGCATCGGCGGGCACGTTGGACAGCACCGTGGGCGGGTAGAAATAGCCCGTGCCCTCGGGCACTTCGCCGCCGCATTCCACCCGGGCGCCCTTGGCCACGGCATCGGCCACGAAGGCGGCCACCTTGTCGCGCGTGTCGGCATTGACCAGCGGGCCGACATCCACGCCGGGATCGGTGCCATCGCCCATCTTCAGCGCGGACATGCGTTCGGTCAGCCGTGCGGTGAAGGTCTCGGCAATGCTTTCATGCACATAGATCCGGTTGGCGGCGGTGCAGGCCTCGCCCAGGTTGCGCATCTTGGCCAGCATCGTGCCCTCGATCGCGGTGTCCATATCGGCATCCTCAAAGACCACGACAGGCGCGTTGCCGCCCAGTTCCATCGCCGGTTTCAGCACCTGGTCGGCGGCGGAATGCAGCAGCTTGCGCCCCACGCCGGTGGAGCCGGTGAAGCTGACCACCCGCACGCGGGGGTCATGCAGCATGTGATCCACCAGCGCGCCCGTGCGGCGCGAGGGCAGCACATTGACCAGCCCCGGCGGCACGCCGGCTTCCTCCAGCAGGGGCATCAGTGCCAGCATGGTCAGCGGCGTCTCCGATGCGGGCTTGATGATGACACCGCAGCCCGCCGCCAGCGCGGGCGCGATCTTGCGCGTGCCCATGGCGGCGGGATAGTTCCACGGCGTGACCAGCACCGCCAGCCCGGCGGGCTTGTGCTGCACGATGATCCGCGCGCCGGAGGCCGGCGCATGGGTGATCAGCCCGTCGGCGCGCACGGCCTCTTCGGCGAACCAGCGGAAGAATTCTGCCGCATAGGTGGCCTCGCCGCGCGCATCCACGCCCGCCTTGCCGTTTTCCAGCGTGATCAGATGGGCAAACTGGTCCAGCCGCGCGGTCATCAACTCCCACGCGCGGCGCAGCACCTCTGACCGGGCGCGGGGCGTGCGCGCGGCCCAGTCCGCCATGGCGCGTTCCGCCGCATCCAGCGCGGCATCGGCATCGGCGATCTCCGCCGAGGCGACAGAGGCGATGACGGTTTCGGTGGCGGGGTTGATCACGTCAAACCGGACGCCTTCCGCACCGGGGCGAAAGCGGCCATCGATGAACAGGTCCGTGGGCAGCGTGTCGAATTTTGGGTCGTGGGCGGTCATGGTAACGGCTCCTTGGTCTTAGAGCAGATGGCGCAGCGGTTGCTCCATCCGGCCCGAGAATTCGCTGAGAAGTGAGAGCGCGTCTTGCGGGGCCATCTGCCCCGGCGCGCATTCGAGTGTGACTGTCAGCCCTTGGCCCGCCGCGGTCAAGCTCAGCACTGGTGCATCCTCGGCACCAAGCTGAAGGCTGCTGATCCGGGTCAGGCGCAGATCGCGCAGGATCAGGTCCGGCGTGGCATCGGCCTCGGCCAGGCCAACCCCGCCAAGACCCGCCCCGGACAGCGCAAACATCTGCCGCGTGCCAAAGCTGTCCAGCGCGACCACGGGCGTGGCCCCGCCGCCGGCCCGGGACAAAGACAGCCCCGCAAGCCCGGCCAGCAGCGCCCGCGCATCGCCAAGCCCCGCCGTGCCGGCGGCCCATTCGGCGAATTCGGCAAAACCGTCCACTGGCACGTCTGCGGTCAGCCGCAAGGCCGCCATCGGTGCCGCGGCATGGGCCGCATCCGCCGCCGCGGTTTCAGTGCTGAGGCTGCGCAACTGCACCAGGTCCCGCATGTGATAGGGCTGCGGCACGCCAGCCGCCGCCAGACGCGCCAGGTCCAGGCCCTCTTCCAGGGCGATCCGGCGCAGCTTGGGCGAGGCCAGGATGCGCCCGTCATCGGCCACCACGGCGGCCTTTGGCGCGGGCCGCGCGGCT
>CBFHYV010000172.1:0-6708 GCA_965660085.1 uncultured Paracoccaceae bacterium | reverse complement strand
GGGCCGGAGGTGACGGCCTTTACCCTCTCGCTCGATACGCCGGAGCGAATGCGCGCGGCCGCGCAGCGCCACGCGGCGCGGCCCGTGCTGAAGATCAAGCTCGGCACCCCCGATGACATGCCGCGGCTGGAGGCGGTGCGCGCCGGGGCGCCCGCGGCCCGGATCATCGTGGATGCCAATGAGGGCTGGAGCGCCGAGGTCTATGCCGACCTCGCCCCGCATTTGCTGCGCCTTGGCGTGGCGCTGGTGGAACAGCCCTTGCCCGCCGGGGCCGATGAGGCGCTGGAGGGGCTGGCCCGCCCGGTGCCCGTCTGCGCCGATGAAAGCTGCCATGACAGTGCCAGCCTGGACGCCTTGCGAGGGCGGTATGACGTGGTGAACATCAAGCTGGACAAGACCGGCGGCCTGACCGAGGCGCTGGCCTTGCGCGATGCGGCCCGCGCGGCGGGCTTCGGCATCATGGTCGGCTGCATGGTGGGCAGTTCGCTGGCCATGGCCCCGGCGGTTCTGGTGGCGCAGGGGGCGCTGGTCACGGACCTTGACGGCCCGCTGCTTCTGGCGGAAGACCGGGCGAACGGATTGCGCTATGACGCGGCGGGGGTGCACCCGCCGGAACCCGCGCTTTGGGGTTGAGGAGGACAGCAACATGACCCGCATCGTCTATGTGAACGGAAGCTACCTGCCGGAGAAAGAGGCCAGCATCTCGATCTTCGATCGCGGGTTCCTGATGGCGGATGGCGTCTATGAAGTCACGAGCGTTCTGGATGGCAAGCTGATCGATTTCGCCGGCCATGCCGCGCGGCTGGAACGCTCGCTGACGGAGCTGGACATGCGCAGCCCCGTCGCCACCGATGAGCTGCTGGCCATTCACCGGGAACTTGTGGCCCGCAACGGCATCGAAGAGGGGCTGGTCTATCTGCAGATCACCCGCGGCGCGCCGGGGGACCGGGATTTCGTCTTCCCTGACCCGGAGGAAACCGCACCGACCATCGTGCTGTTCACCCAGAACAAGCCCGGCCTGGCCGACAGCCCGGCCGCACAGCGCGGGATGAAGGTGATCTCCATCGACGATCTGCGCTGGGGTCGGCGGGACATCAAGACCGTGCAGCTGCTCTACCCGTCCATGGGCAAGATGATGGCCAAGAAGGCGGGCGCCGACGATGCCTGGATGGTGATGGATGGCTATGTGACCGAGGGCACCAGCAACAACGCCTATTTCATCACCGGCAACCGGATTGTCACCCGCCCGCTGTCCAATGACATCCTGCACGGCATCACCCGGGCCGCCGTGCTGCGTTTTGCGGCCGAAGCGCAGATGGAGATCGAGGAGCGCAACTTCACCATCGATGAGGCCAAGCAAGCCGATGAGGCTTTCGTGACCTCGGCCTCGGCCTTCGTGATGCCAGTGGTCCAGATTGATGATGCGCCGCTGGGCGATGGCGCGCCGGGCGCGCGCACGCTGCGGCTGCGCGAAATCTACCTGGAAGAAAGCCGCAAGGCGGCTGTCTGACGTATCGTGACCGGGCCTGACAGGCCCGGACCGCTTGAAAGCCGGGCGGTGGGGTGTCCCCGCCGCCTCAGGCCGGTTGGCGCAGGATCAGCCCTTGTCGCCGACGTTTTCGGCAAATGCCTTGGCAAAGGCCTGCTGTTGGTCTGCGCTTGCCTCTGTCTGATGCTGCGCTTTCCAGGCATCATAGGGCATGCCGTAATAGTCCTCTCGGGCCTCTTCCTTGGTCATGGAAATGCCGCGTTCGGCGGCGGCCTCTTGCACCCAGCGTGACAGGCAGTTGCGGCAGAACCCGGCGAGGTTCATCATGTCGATGTTCTGCACGTCGGTGCGGTCCTCCATCAGGTGCTGACGCAGGCGGCGAAAGGCGGCGGCCTCGATTTCGATGCGGGTCTGGTCGTCCATGGTGGTCTCCTTCCTGGCGGTTTTTCGGGGTCAGGCGCTGGCCTGGGCCAGCGCCGATTGCAGCAGCGCCGCCAGACGCGCGCCCCAGGCGGCCTGCTGCGCTGCGGTTTCAATCAGGTCATTGCGGATTTCGATCAGCACGTGCAGCCGGTTGGCGCGCAGCGCGTGGCGGTCCATGGCGTCCTCGGGCAGGGTGCCGTCATAGGGCTGGTTGCGGCCCACGCAGAGGTCAGGCTCCGCCCGCAGCAAATCCAGCAGCGGATCGGCCAGGCGGCGATCCTGCGCATGCAGCACGCCCACATGCCAGGGCCGGGGCGCGCGGCCGCGCAGTTGCGGGGTAAAGCTGTGGATGGCGCAGATCACCGTATCGGGCCGGCGGGCGGCAAGGCGCGCGATCTCGGCATGGTAGGGGCGGTGATAGGCCGCCAGCCGCCGCGCGCGTTCCGCCGCGTCCGCGTGGCGATTGCCGGGGATGACGGAGCCGTCATAAAGCTTCATCAGCAAGGTCGGATCATCCTCGCCACGGTTGGGGTCAATCACCAAGCGAGAGAAGTTCGACAGCACCGCAGGGCTGTCCAGATGCGCCGCCAGCGCGCGGCTGACCCCCGCCGCCCCGACATCAAAGGCAATGTGGCGCGCCATGTCGGCATCCGGCAGGCCCAGGCCGCAGGGCATGTCCGGCGGCACGGTATTGGCGGCGTGGTCGCAGGTCACCAGCCAGCGGCCAGTGCGGCCTTCGCCGTCAACCTCCACGGGGGTATATGTCATTTGCTTGTCATTCATGGGCGTCACTGCATAGTGCAGTTGCGATATCTTCGGAAATGTTCAATAGGTCACATGCCTGTTAGCGTTAACGGGTATCATTGCCCCGCGGGTGTCGGCCCGCGATGCAGCCGCGAACCGATGTGAAGGGAACAGGATATGGACCGCCGGCACAACACAAAGATCGTCGCCACGCTTGGCCCCGCGTCCAACGATTACGATACCATCGCCGCGCTTTACGATGCGGGGGCGGATGTCTTTCGCCTGAACATGAGCCACGGCACCCATGACGACATCCGCGCGCGCCATGCGCTGATCCGCCAGGTGGAGGTGGACAAGGGCGTGTCCATCGGCATCCTCGCCGATCTTCAGGGGCCGAAGCTGCGCGTGGGCGTCTTCGCCGACGGGCCGGTGATGCTGGACGAAGGCGCGGCCTTTCGGCTGGATCTGGATGACACGCCGGGCGATGCGGCCCGGGTGCAACTGCCGCATCCGGAAATCTTCGCCGCGCTGGAACCCGGCGCGCGCCTGCTGGTCAATGACGGCAAGATCCACCTGCGCGTTGACAGCTGCGGCGCCGATTTCGCCAACTGCACCGTGGCCGTGGGCGGGGAGATTTCCAACCGCAAGGGCGTGAACGTGCCCGATGTGGTGCTACCGGTGGCGGCGCTGTCCGCCAAGGACCACAAGGATCTGGAATTTGCCGCCGCGCTGGGCGTGGACTGGATGGCGCTGAGCTTTGTCCAGCGCCCGGAGGACGTGGCAGAGGCCCGCGCGCTGGTCGCCGGGCGCGCGGCGATCCTGTCCAAGATCGAAAAGCCCGCCGCGGTTGAATGTTTTGACGATATCCTGGCCGTGAGCGATGGCATCATGGTGGCGCGTGGCGATCTGGGGGTGGAATTGCCGGTGCATGCCGTGCCGCCCATCCAGAAACGCCTGATCCGCAAATGCCGCGCGGCGGCCAAGCCGGTGATCGTGGCCACGCAGATGCTGGAATCCATGATCGAATCCCCCATGCCGACGCGTGCGGAGGTCTCGGACGTGGCGGCGGCCATTTATGAGGGCGCCGATGCCGTGATGCTGTCGGCGGAATCGGCCGCGGGCAAATATCCCGTGGAGGCCGTGCGTACGATGGACAATGTCGCCCAAGAGGTCGAGGCCGACCCGACCTATCGCCAGATCATCGAAGCCTCCCGCCAGGCCAAGCGCGAAACCGTTGCCGACGGGATCGTTGCCGCCGCGCGGGAGATTGCCGAGACCACGGATATCAAGGCCATCTGCTGTTTCACGCAATCGGGCAACACCGCCAGCCTTGTGGCGCGCGAACGCCCGCGCGTGCCGATCGTGGCCATGACGTCCCAGCGGCACACGGCGCGGCGGCTGACCCTGACATGGGGCACCAGCTGCGTGATGACCGGCGAGCTGGAGCGGTTCAAGCAGGCGGTGGTCAACGCGGCGCGGGCCGCGCGCAGCCTGGGCCACGCGGGCGAGGATGATCAGATCCTGGTCTGCGCAGGCGTGCCCTTCAACCAGGCGGGCACCACCAACATCCTGCGCGTCGCGCCCTGCGATGAGCGGCTGATTTATCGCACGGACCCCGAATGATCCGCGCAGGGGGGCTTGAAATCCGCCTTCACCCCGCGTAACAGCCACCCTCATCCTGCGCGGCCGGCCAGTGTGGCATGCCGAGTCGCGCTTTGACCGCAAGACCAAGGAGACGGAAATGCCCAAGATGAAGACGAAGTCGAGCGCCAAGAAGCGCTTCAAGGTGACGGCCACCGGCAAGGTGATGGCCGGCCAGGCAGGCAAGCGCCACGGCATGATCAAGCGGACGACGAAGTTCATCCGCGACGCGCGCGGCACCACCACGCTGTCCGCCCCCGATGCCAAGATCGTCAAGGGCTATATGCCCTACGACCGCTAATCCATCTGAAGGAGAACGCATATGTCCCGCGTCAAAGGTGGAACTGTCACCCACGCCCGTCACAAGAAGGTCATCAAGGCCGCCAAAGGCTATTATGGCCGCCGCAAGAACACCTTCAAGGTGGCGCGTCAGGCTGTCGACAAGGCCAACCAGTATGCAACCCGTGACCGCAAGAACCGCAAGCGCAATTTCCGCGCGCTGTGGATCCAGCGGATCAACGCCGCCGTGCGCCTGCATGACGAAACACTGACCTACTCCACCTTCATCAACGGCCTGACAAAGGCCGGGATCGAGGTGGACCGCAAGGTTCTGGCCGATCTGGCCGTGCATGAACCCGACGCCTTCGGTGCCATCGTGGCCCAGGCCAAAGGTGCGCTGGCCGGCTGACTGGCGCCGCATCGCTGATGGAAAGACGCCGCGCGGCCCGACCGCGCGGCGTTTTTTGTGCCGCGCCCCGCGCGCGAAGCCGGTTGAAACCCCGGCCAGAGGTGGGTAGCAGAACGCCAAGCAACAGGAGCGCCCCGCATGGATGATCTTCGCGAAAAATACCTGGGCCTGGTGGCCGCCGCGTCTGATGAGGCCGCGCTGGAAGACCTGCGGGTGCAGGCCGTCGGCAAGAAGGGCGAAATCAGCCTGCGCATGCGCGAACTGGGCAAGATGAGCCCCGAGGAGCGCCAGCAGGCCGGCCCCAAGCTGAACGCCCTGAAGGATGAGATCAATTCGGCCCTGGCCGCGCGCAAGGCCGCGCTGGCCGATGCCGCGCTGGAGGAGCGTCTGCGCAGCGAATGGCTGGACGTGACCCTGCCGGGCCGCGCCCGCCGCGCCGGCTCCATCCACCCGGTCAGCCAGGTGACCGAGGAGATCACCGCGATCTTCGCGGACCTTGGTTTTGCCGTGGCCGAGGGGCCGCAGGTGGACAGCGACTGGTATAATTTCGATGCGCTGAACATCCCCGGCCATCACCCGTCACGGGCAGAGATGGACACGTTCTACATGCACCGCGACGCCAGCGATGACCGCCCGCCGCATGTGCTGCGCACCCATACCTCGCCGGTGCAGATCCGCAGCATGGAAAAGCATGGCGCGCCCATCCGCATCATCGCGCCGGGCCGTGTCTATCGCGCGGATTTCGACCAGACGCACACGCCGATGTTCCACCAGGTCGAAGGCCTGGCGATTGACCGCGACATCTCCATGGCCAACCTGAAATGGGTGCTGGAAGAATTCGTGAAGGCGTTCTTCGAGGTCGATGAGGTCGAGCTGCGCTTCCGCGCCTCGCACTTCCCCTTCACGGAGCCATCGGCAGAGGTGGACATCCAGTGCAGCTGGCGCGATGGCGTGCTGCATGTGGGCGAAGGCGATGGCTGGATGGAGGTGCTGGGCTCTGGCATGGTGCATCCCAAGGTGCTGCAAAATGCCGGGGTGGACCCGGAGCAGTGGCAGGGCTTTGCCTTCGGCATGGGGATCGACCGTCTGGCGATGCTGAAATACGGCATCCCCGATCTGCGCACCTTCTTTGACAGTGATCTGCGCTGGCTGCGGCACTACGGCTTTGCCGCGCTGGACATGCCGGCCCTGCATGGCGGGCTGAGCCGCTGATCCGCGCTGCGCGCTGACCCCTTGGGGTCAGCGCGCAGCGGGATGTGCCAGGATTTCGTGCAGCAGGCTGTAGACCGTGCTGCGCGATGTGCCTGCCCGGGCAGAGGCAGCCCCCGCAACGGCAAAGCTGCGCGTGCCGAAGGCGCCGTGGGCCTCATAGGCGTGTTCATTGCCCGGCGCTGCGGGATCGGCCAGCAGACGCACGGTGACGGTCTCAAACCCGTCCGGCCCGGCGGCCAGGGCCAGTGCCGCGGCCACATTTGCATTCTTGGGAAAGGCCTGTGCCGCCTGCCGCGCGGTGCCATCGAAAATCACGGTGGCCTCGCGTAGCGCGGCCAGATCCACCTGCGCCTCTGCGGCTGTGCCGCGCCAGGCGGCGGGGGGCTTGGTGCCGGTATAGCGCAGCTCCACCGGCCCCGCCGCGGCCATGGCGCGCAGCATGTCCAGCCCGCCGATGGCGCCCGCAGGCAGGAGCAGCCGCGCCCGGCCCTGGGCCTCCGCCAGGCGCAGG
>CBFHYV010000171.1:0-6719 GCA_965660085.1 uncultured Paracoccaceae bacterium | reverse complement strand
GCGCAAGCGTGCCTGGCCTGCACCTGTGCGGTGTGGACATCGTGATCCGGGATATCTCCGTGCCCGCCCAGCCGGGCAACTATTGGTTTCTGGAGTTCAACGCCAGCCCGGCAACCGTGGGCTATTACTATCCCTGGGAAGGCCGGGTCATTGATGTGGCCGGACAGATCGTGGATTATGTCCTGACGCGCCCACAGGATGGCAACCCGCGCCTCAGCGCACCCGCACGGAAGGAAAGCACGGCATGACACGTCAGGACCTGGCCGACTGGATGATCCTTTATGTGGCCGTTCTGATCGGCGAGCCGTCGGAGAGCCTGTCTCTCGAAACTCCACTGGCCGAATATGACTTCGATTCAATCGACGCTGTGAACATGGCGCTGGAACTGCAGGACCGGATGGACACGCCTGTGGATACGGAACTGTTCCTGGACAGCAGCCGCAGCCTTCTGGAGGTGTTGAACAGCCTCATGCCGGACCACGCCGAGGCATAGGGTGCATGGGCAATGGCACGCGCCGCAGCGCGTTTGACCTTTGGAACTATGTGCCGCGCCGGATGCGGCCCACGGAGATTCGCCCGGACGATCAGGCGGAGTTTGACGGCATCATGGCCCATCTGGCCCGCGACAGACAGCGCGCGGCCTTGAAGGCAGGCTGTATCAGCCGGTCTTTCCTGGCCTTCAACACGGGCGGCACGCGGCGGCCCCTGATCTGGTGTTTCAACAACTGGGCAGAGCCGCACCTGCTTGTGGCGCAGCTGTCCCGGGACATCCCGCTGTATGCCTTTGTCTCGCTGCATCACTACACGCCGCGCTGGGGGCTCAAGACGCGGTTCAATGATCCCCTGGCCCGGATCTTGCTTGAGGACATCCAGGCCCTGGTCCTTGGCCCGGATCTGGTGCTGGGCGGGAATTGCCAGGGCGCGCCCATCATGGAATCCGTGGCGCTGCAGCTGGACCAGCACAACGGGCCCCTGCCGGATCTGATCACGCTGGATTACACCCCAAGGCGCGCCTATCGCGGGCCCTATACGCTGTTGTTCGGGCAGAACAGCCGCTTCAATCCCCTGCGGGACCATCCTGATCCCCTGTCAGACTGGAGGCTGCAGGGCATGCAGCCCAGGCTGCGGATGATCGAAAACGCCACCCACGGCACCTATTTCCGCAGCCCCAACATCGCCCCCCTGACCGCGCAGATCGAACAGGTCATCGGACCCGCCGCGCCGGTGCAGACAGCAAGCGCCTAGCCCAGGCCCGGCAACCACAGCGCCAGCCAGGGAAACGCCACCAGCAGCAAGACCAGAACCAGGGACGCGCCGATGAACGGAAAGGCGGCGGTGTAGATGTCCCGCATGGAGGTGTCCGGCGGGGCCACGCCCTTCATCACGAACAGCAACAGCCCGAACGGCGGCGTGGTAAAGCTGATCTCCAGCGCCAGCAGCATGATCAGGCCAAACCAGATCGGGTCGAAGCCCATGGTGGACGCCAGCGGAAAGAAGATCGGCACCGTCAGCAGCATCATGGAAATCTGTTCCATGAACATGCCAAGGATCAGCAGCACCCCGAACATCACCGCCAGCATCAGCAACGGGTCCAGGTCAAAGCCGGTGGCCCAGTTGATCAACCCGCGCGAGGCCCCGGAAAAGGCCAGAAGCTGGCTGAACGTGGCGGAGCCGAAGACGATCAGATAGGCCATCAACGTCACCTTCAGCGCGCCCTTGACCGATTTCAGGATCGCCTCCCAGGTCAGGCAGCGGAACAGCACCGCCAGGACAAGGACCCCCAGCGCGCCAAAGGCCGCGGCTTCGGACGGGGTAAACACGCCGCCCATCATGCCCAGAACGGTCAGCACCATGATGGACATCATCGGCACGATGTCGCGGGCCACCAGCATCAGCTTGGCCGTCACGCGCAGCGGCTCAACCTCATAGGCCGGGGCGGCCTCCGGGTCACGCTTGGTCTGCAGCCAGATCACCAGGATATACAGCCCCGCCAGGACCAGCCCCGGGATCACACCCGCCAGCAACAGCGCGGCCACGTCAATCTGGGCCAGCGTCGCCAGCAGAACCGCCAGCGCCGACGGCGGGATGATGATGGCCAGCCCGCCCGTGCCCAAGATCGGCCCGATGGACATATGCTTCTTGTAGCCGCGCGCGGTCATCTCCGGCACCATCAGGCTGCCCAGCAGCGCCGTGGACCCCATGGAGGAGCCGGACAGCGTGGAAAACCCCGTGCCGCCGATCACCGTGACATAGGACAGGCGTCCGGGCAGCCGGCCCAGCAGCTTGTCGATGGCATTGAACATCCGCGCACCAAGGCCGGTGAAGAAGAACAACTCCCCCATCAGCAGGAACAACGGGATCGGCACCAGCGAAAACCGCGTCAGGGAGCCGAAGCCATTGTTGAGCAATTGCGTGATGCCCGCCTCGCCCCCCATGAAGACCCAGGCCCCCGCGATATTGGCCGCCAGAAAGGCCAGTGCCACGGGCATGCCCAGCGCCATCAGCGCCATGATCGTGCCCAGCAGGAAGGTGAGCGCCCAATACCATTCCATCACTCGTGCACTCCTGCCTCGCCGGTCAACAACAACCGCGGCCCAAAGACAAAGCGCGCGAATTCCACCGTCATGAAGCCGAAGCTGATGGGAAAGGCCATGGTCAGCCACCATTTCGGGGTGAAGTAGGCGCGCACATCAAAATCCATCCGCGCGATGTTGGTCTGCACCAGGTCCACGCCCTTCCAGGCCAGCACCGCACAGACCGCCATGCAGATCACCGCCACAAGGCGGCTGATCGCGCGCTGGCCGGACTCTGGCAGCGCGGAGGTGAACAGCTCGATATGCACATGGCCGCGTTCGCGCACCAGCCAGGGCGCGCCCAGCATGGTCATGTACAACAGCCCGTATTCCAGAGAGGTGAACAGCCAGGCAAAGGGCTGCATCCCGGCGTTGCGCATGCTGACGGAAATGATGATGGAGGCCATCATCCACACCAGCAGCAGGCCAGACAGGATCGCCATGCCCGTCACGATGCCATCATATAGTCGCCTCAGCGCGTGCATGGGCCTGCCTTTCGCGGAAAAGGCCGCAGCCCGGGCTTGGGCTGCGGCAAGGGGATCGGACCTGCGGCCCGATTACATGCCGTCGTCGTAGAACAGCTCGACGAGGCGGTCGTAGTTGCCGTCGCCCATGGGATGTTCGGCCATCAGCGTCTGCATCCGGTTCAACGTCTTTTCACGCGCGGCGGCGATATAGCGATCCGCGGCGCCACCTTCCAGCGTGACAACCTGCATCCCCTGTTCCGCCAGCGCCGCGAAATCGGCATCCCGCTTGGCCCCCAGCGCCGCGGCAGAGGAGGCCTCATGGGCGATGGCCACGTCGGTCAGGATGGTGCGGGCTTCCTCGCTCAGCCCGTTCCAGGTATCCAGGTTCACGATCACGCCCAGGTCGGTGGAGAAGAAGCACGGCTCGATCCGGTAGTTCAGGAACTCGTTCCACTTCAGGTCGATCAGGCCGATCTGCGTCCAGCCGGTGGCATCCACCACGCCACGTTCCAGCGCCGCGTAGACATCGGTTGTGGGCAGGTCGATCACCTGCGCGCCCAGATAATCGGTGAAGAAGGCGTTATAGACGGCATTGCCGCGCAGCTTCAGCCCGGAGACATCCAGATCGCCCTCGGCGGTCAGGGACGGCTCGTTGCGGGTCCACAGGTTGTAGCAGACGTTGCTGTCAAACCAGCCCAGGTATTTCACGCCCATCTTGGCCTGGTGGATCTCGTCGATCAGGTCGATGCCGCCATTCGCGCGCGCGGCCGGTGCCGCCATGTTGGAGGTCACCATGGCGTCCTTTTCCGGCACCGTGCCGCCGTAGAAGGAGCCGGGCGTATAGACCATGTCCACCACGCCATTGCGCACCGCGTCCGGCTGCTGGAACATGCCGATGGCTTCGGGCCCGCCGCGCACGTCGATCTGGATCACGCCGGCGCCGGCCTCGTTCACCTTGTCCACGAACTCCAGAAAGCTCTGGGTGTAGATCAGCGTCTGGGGAAAGGCGTGGACGGCGCTGATGGTTTCCTCTGCCAGGGCAGAGGTTGCCAGCAGCATTGCCGCCGCGCTTGCGGTCATGGTCAGTTTCATGTGGTCTCTCCTTGTTGGATGCCGGATTTTCCGGCCTTTGTTGTGCTGGTCCCCCCTTGCGGAAAGGCCCAGCCATGTCGGTTCCTTCGCCCCTCGCGAAAGCCGTCAATCCTGGCGCTGTGCGCGCGGGTCAGGTCGATATCGTCCCAACCGTTCTGTAACTTGTCGCGCCAGCCCTGCGGCAGCGCGAAGTCTGTCTGCATCCCGCCGATGCGCAGCGTGGCGCGGGCCAGGTCCACCTGCGCCGGCGCGCCCTCCGCCCCCAGGGCCGCAAGGATCGCCGGCGCGTCGGGCGTGGCGGCGGGCAACAGCCCGTTGTTGACCGCATTGCCCGCGAAGATGTCGGCAAAGCTCTCGGCCACGACAACGCGGATACCGGCATCGACAAGCGCATAGACCGCGGCCTCCCGCGATGAGCCGCAGCCGAAATTCGGCCCCGCCACCAGAACGGAGGCCCCGGGCACGCGGTCCAGCGGGAAATCCGCCTGCCCCTCGCGCAGGTCGCGCAGCAGATAGGGGCCGTAGCCTTCCTCGCGGCTGGCGGACATGAACCGCGCCGGGATCAGTTGATCGGTATCGATATTGGCAAGGGGCAGCGCAACGGCGGTGCCGTCATGGGTGGTCCAGCCGGTCATGTGCGCCCCTCCAGCAGCGGGCGGGCATCGGTCAGGCGGCCCGTGACGGCGGCGGCCGCCACCATGGCCGGGCTCATCAGATGGGTGCGCGCGCCCTTGCCCTGGCGGCCCCGGAAGTTCCGGTTGGTGGAGGATGCGCAGCGCGCCCCCGGCGCCACCAGATCGCCGTTCATGCCCACGCACATCGAACAGCCCGCATCCACCCAGTCCAGCCCGGCGTCGCGGAACACGGCATCCAGCCCCTCCGCCTCGGCCTGTGCCTTGATGATCATGGACCCGGGGGAGACGATGCCCGGCACCTTCGCCCGCCGCCCCCGCAGAACGGCAGCCGCGGCGCGCAAATCCTCGATCCGGCCATTGGTGCAGGAGCCGATGAACACCTGGTCCACGGCCACCTCCCCCAGCGGCTGCCCGGGCCGCAGCCCCATGTAATCCAGCGTCTCCGGCGTGGCATCCGAAGGCACGCTGGCCGTGATCGGCGCCGCCTGGTCGGGGGATGTGCCCCAGGTCACGGTGGGCGCGACATCGGCCATGTCAAAGCGCACCTCGCGGTCAAACTGCGCGTCATCGTCGCTGCGCAGCATGGCCCAATCGGCCTGCGCCGCATCCAGGGCGGCGCCCTGCGGGGCAAAGGGCCGCTCGCGCAAGTAGTCCAGCGTGACCTCATCGGGCGCGACCATGCCGAACCGCGCGCCGCCTTCGATGGACAGGTTGCACAGGGTCATGCGCCCCTCCATCGACAGCGCCCGCACCGCGGCGCCCGCGTATTCCACCGCATGGCCCTGCGCGCCCCCGGTGCCAAGCGCCGCAATCCAGTGCAGCGCCATGTCCTTTGCCGTCACCGCAGGCCCCGCAACCCCGTCAAAGCTGATCCGCATGGCGCGCGGCCGGGCCTGCCAGATCGTCTGGGTGGCCAACACATGCGCCACCTGCGTTGCGCCGATGCCGAAGGCCAGCGCGCCGAAGGCCCCGTGGGTGGAGGTGTGGCTGTCACCGCAGGTGATCAGCAGACCGGGCAGGGTCAGGCCCTGTTCCGGCCCGATCACATGCACGATGCCCTGCCGCGGATCACGCAGGCCGAACAGCCGCACATCATTGGCGGCGCAGTTTTCCTCCAGCCGGGCAAGCATCTTGACAATGTCCGGGTCCGTGATGGCATCGCGCCCGCGCGTCGGCGCATAGTGATCCGCAACGCCAAAGGTCAACCCGGGCTGGGCCACGGGCAAGCCGCGGGCGCGCAGCTTGCCAAAGGCATGGTGAGAGCCTTCGTGCACCAGATGCCGGTCCACCCACAGCAGGGACTGATCGCCCTCGCGCAGGATTTCATGCGCATCCCACAGCTTGTCCAGCAGCGTGCTCATTCCGCGCCCCCCTGGCCGATCACGGATTCCCAATGGCGGGTCTCTCTGTCGCCCACTCGGCTGAGGGACATGGCCAGTTCAAACCTGTCCGGCCGGTAGAGGGCCGAGAGATATTCCACGCCCCGCCCCGCCTCATCCCGCACCACCCGGCGCAGCGACAGCAGCGCCGAGCCCACGGAGACCTCCAGCGCCTCGGCCACGTCAGGCCCCGCCAGCGTGGCGCTGACCGTCTGCGTGGCAGAGGCGATCTGCACGCCGGACCGCTCCAGCAGCTGATAGAGCGGCGTGCCGGCCAGATCGGCCTCGGAATAATGCGCGGCGATGTCTTCGGGAACATAGGTGGTCAGGTGTGAAAACGGCTGCCCGTCCGCCAGCCGCACCCGCACGGCCCGCTGCACGCGCGCAACGCCCAGCGCCTGTGCCACGGCATCCGGGGCGGCGCTGTAGGAAAAGGACAGCAGCCGCGCGGCATGCTTGCCCATCTCCGCGATCTGCGGGATCAGCGTTGCCATATCTGCCGCCATCGCGGGGGTGGCGGATTGGGCGCTGACGAACGTGCCGCTGCCCGCGCGCCGCTCAATCAGCCAATCG
>CBFHYV010000170.1:0-6739 GCA_965660085.1 uncultured Paracoccaceae bacterium | reverse complement strand
GCCCGTGCAGGCAACAGACCAGCGGTGGCCGAGCCTGCGCCGCGGCAACCGCGGCGGGCAGCGCGCCGCGCCCGGCGATCAGCGCCAGCATGGCCTCAGCCCGGAGTGAGGAAGGACCGGTCCGAATCCCCCATCACGAAATCAACGATGGTGCGCACATAGTCGCTGTGGGTTTCCTCGCCCAGACGCCGGGCGCGATCCACGAAGGCGCCCTCGCCCTGGGCCAGCATCTGAAAGGCTGCACGCAGGGCGGTGATGTCCTCGCGGCTGACACCACGACGTTTCAGGCCCACAAGGTTCAGCCCGTCCAGCCGTCCGCGTGGGGCCTGCACCAGGCCGTAGGGGATCACGTCATTGGTCACCATGGTCACCGCGCCGATGATGGCGCCGCGCCCGATGCGCACGAATTGATGCACCCCGGACAGCCCCCCAACGATCACGTCATCCTCGATCACGCAATGACCCGCCAGCGCGGCATTGTTGACGATGATCACCCGGTCCCCGATCACCACGTCATGGGCCACGTGACAGCCGGCCATGAACAGCCCGTCATCGCCCACGCGGGTGACGCCGCCGCCGCCCTCGGTGCCGGTGTTCATGGTCACATGTTCCCGGATGCGGTTGCGCGCGCCAATCTCCAGCCGCGTATCTTCGCCCTTGAATTTCAGATCCTGCGGGATCTCCCCGATCACGGCGAAGGGAAACACCACAGTTTCCGGCCCGATCCGTGTGCGCCCGCCCACGACCACATGGGATTTCAGCTCCACATTCTCGGCCAGTTCCACATGCGGGCCGATGTGGCAGAACGGGCCGATGCGGACGCCCGGCCCGATCACGGCGCCCGGCTCCACCACGGCGGAGGGGTGGATCTGCGCGCCGGTCATGCGCCCGCAAGCTCCATCATGGCGGTGAACTCTGCCTCGGCGGCCATCTCACCATCCACGGTGGCGGTGCCGCTGAATTTCCAGACCTTGCCGCCGGGCTTGCCGCGCGTGGTCTGAATGGTCATCTCCAGCACGTCCCCCGGCACGACCTTGCGGCGGAATTTGCACTTGTCGATGCCCATGAAATAGACCAGCAGGTCCTGCTCCACCAGGTCCGCCCCCACGGCCACCATCACCGCCGAGGTCTGCGCCATGGCTTCCACGATTGTGACGCCGGGCATGATGGGCAGGCCGGGGAAATGGCCCTGGAAATGCGGCTCGTTCATGGTGACGTTCTTGATCCCGCGCGCGGTGGCATAGCCATCGATGTCCACGACCTTGTCCACCAGCAAAAAGGGATAGCGGTGCGGCAGCACCTTCTGGATCAGCTGGATATCGGCGGTTTTGAGATCAGAGGTCATGGGCCATCCCTTTTGCGCGTTGCTGATCCGTGCCTAGCAACGCCACCCCGCAGGAGCAAGCCCGGCAGGCGGCCTCAGGGGCTGTCAGGCAACAGTTCATTGCCATCCCCGATGGCCAGATCAATCCGCGCGATGGCGGCATCGGTCACGTCAATGGCATCGCGCGCCAGAAAGATGGACCGGCGGTCCAGCAGCACCAGCGCGCCGGACCGGTCCATCACCGTTTCCAGAACCGGCTGCGCCGCCTGCAGAAAGGCCCGGCGCGCGGTTTCGCTGCGGTTGGCCAGATCACGCGATTTCTGATCCTGTTCGCGGCGCAGGCGCTGCACCTGCTGGTCAAAGGCATCGGCGCGGCTGCGAAACTCCTGCGCCGACAGGCTGCTGCGCAAATCGGTCAGTTCCTGCTCCTCGGCAATCAGCGCGGCCTCGATCTCGCGGTTCTCGGCGGCGAGGGCGATGCCCGCGGCCTCGATCTCGGCCATCAGGCGGCGGCCAAAGGCGCTTTCCAGGAACATCGCCTCTGCATCCACCACAAGGATGGAGGCCCGCGGCAGGGGCGGGATTTCCTGCGCCCACAACGGCACAGCCCAGCCCAGCCCCAAGGCCAGCACCCATGTCCGCGCTTTCATGACACCCCGCCCTGGCTGACAGCGCATCCCATGATCAGAACTGCGTGGAGATCGTGAATTCAAAATCGCGCGAGACGTCGAAGCGTTCTTTTTCCAGCGCACGGGTGAAGTTGAACCGCAGCGGGCCGATCGCGGTATCCCACAACAGCGCCGCCCCGATCACCTGCCGCGCAGAGAAATCATCATAGAGCGTGTTGGCATTTGTCTGGTCCAACCCCCAGAGCGAGCCGACATCGTAGAACAGCCCGCCGCTGATGCCGTATTCCTCCGGCACCGGCAGGGGGAATTCCGCCTCCAGCCGCGCCACGGCAAACAGGTTGCCGCCCAGCGGATCGTTCACGCCAGTGGTCGCATCCACTTCACGCGGGCCGATGCCGCCATATTCAAAGCCACGCATCACGCGCGAGCCCATGAAGAAACGGTCCGTCACGCGGCTGCCATTGCCGCTGTAGTTCAGCGCGCCGCCTTCGAACGTGGCGCGCAGTGTCACGTCATCGCCCAGCACGCGGGTCTGGGCCGTGCCCCGCAGGCGCGATTTGATGAAGGTGTTTTCCTGGTCATCCACCCCGAAATCCTGCCCGACCTCCAGGATCACATCGGTTTTCGGGTCCAGCCCCGCGCGGCGGGTGTCAAAGCTGTAGCTGTAGCCCACGGACTGGCGCCAGCGTTCGCCCGTGGCGGCCTCAGCCTCGACGATATCGCCGGTCTCGTCGCTGAGCCGCACGATATTGTCGAACTCCCCGGCCAGGTTCAGGCTCAGCCGCCCGTTGCGCGACACCGGGAAGGAAAAGCTGGGGGACAGCCGGCCGAACTCCGTATCATATTCGGCGGCCTGGTTGTCCGTCTCGTTATAGCTGAGCGCCACGCCAAAACCCACGTTGCGGCCCAGGATGGCGGGTTCAAAGAAGTTGAAGCTGTAGTTGCGCGTGGAGGTCGCCGTGGCGACATTGAAGCTCAGCCGCTGGCCCCGGCCCAGAAAGTTGTTTTCGCTGAAGCCGATGGTGCCGCCGAACCCGGTGTCCGAGGAATAGGTCGCCCCGAAGCTGAGCGAGCCGGTGGGTTGTTCCTCCACATCCACGGCGATGATGGCCTGTTGCGGGCTGCTGCCTTCGCGGATGTTCACATCGCTTGCCCCGAAGAAGCCAAGCGCGCGGATGCGGTCTGCCGCGGCGCGGATGGCGCGGGGGTTGAAAGGGTCCCCCTCCACCACGTCAAACTGCCGGCGGATCACACGATCCAGCGTGGTGGTGTTGCCCTGGATGTCGATGCGTTCAATGAACACCCGCGGACCGCGGCTGAGCACGAAATCGATGTCCAGCGTCAGGTCCCGATCATTGCGCGTCACGCGCGGCTCTACCCGAACGAAATTCAGCCCCTCACGCACGGCCAACCGCTCCATCCGCTCGATCTCGGCTTCCACGGCCTGGGGCGAATAGGTGCGCCCGGCGCGCAGGCGGACCACGTCCTGGAACAGATCGGTGTCCACCTCCGGCAGGTCAGAGACGACGCGGGCCTCGCCAAAGCTGAACTGCTGGCCTTCCTGCACGGCGAAGGTGACGAAATAGCCATCACGTTCGTCCGACAATTCGGCATTGGTGTCCTGCACCGTGAAATCGACATAGCCACGGGACTGGTAGAAATCGCGCAGCAGTTGCTTGTCGAACTCCACCCGGTCCGCCACGAAGGTATCGGCCTGGATCAGCGCGCGGAACAGGCCGGCCTGCTTGCTGCTGAGCACCCGGCGCAGGCGGCTGTCCGAAAAGGCGGTGTTGCCGACGAATCCGATGCGCTCGACCTCGACCACGCCGCCCTCGAACACCTCGAACACCAGATCGACACGATTCTCGCTGCGCTCGATCAGGCGCGGCTGCACGCGGGCGGACAGGCGGCCTTGCTGGCGGTAGGCCTCGGTGATGCGGGCGGCGTCGGCTTCGGCCAGCGACGGGCTGAGCGCGCGGCGCGATTGCGATTCCACCAGCGTCAGCAACAGGTCATCATCCAGGCTGCGGTTGCCCTCGATGGCGATGACGCTGATCGTGGGAAATTCCTCGACCTCGATCACCAGCAAACCGCCGCGGGGCGCGATCTCGACCGTCTCGAACAGGCCCGATTGCACCAGCCGCTGGTATCCGTCATTCAGCTCCGCCGCGCTGACGACCTGGCCGCGCCCGACGCCAAGGTAGGACAGGATCGTGCCAGCCTCCACGCGCTGGTTGCCCTCGATCCGCACATCGGTGAACCGGAAATCCTGCGCCTCTGCGGGCAACGCCCCCATCAGCGCGCAGACGGTTGCCGCGGCGGCCAGTTGGGTGGGCCGCCAGAAACGGAGGTGCGGCGCGCGGACCGGCGGAGGACAGGTCATATGTTCTACCCGATGTGAAGGTTTCCTCGCGCGGTGGTATCCCGTCCCGCGAGGCTTGTCAAAAACCCTGACACCGGCGCGGGTGCCTCACGGGCAGAACAGATCATTGCCCAAGGCAAAGACCATGAGGCTGAGGATCAGCGCAAGCCCGCCCGCCATCAACACCTTCAACGCGCGGTCGCTGGGCGGACGGCCGGCGACGGCCTCATAGGCGTAGAACACCAGATGCCCGCCATCCAGAACCGGCACCGGGAAAAGGTTCAAAAGCCCCACCGCCGTGGACAGCATGGCAATCAGCCAGACGAATTCCAGCACGCCCTGACGCGCCATTTCGCCGCTGATCTCGGCAATGCCGATGGGGCCGGACAGGTTGCAGGAGGAGATCGCCCCCGTCACCATATGCCACAGGCCCGAAAGCGAGCTTGTCAGGATGTCCACAGTCTGCTGCACCCCGCCGGACAGCGCGCTGAGCGGGCTTGCAGCGGTTGTGGCAGGCTCAAAGAACAGCTCGCCGGCGATGCCCACGCGATAGACGGTCTGAAACCCGCCGCCGGGCAGCGGCTCATCCATCTGGCGCGGGGTCAGGTCCACGTCAAACTCCGCGCCATCGCGCCAGATGCGCAGGGCCAGCGGCGCGCCTTCGCTGCCTTCGACGCGCAGGCGCAGCGCCTCAAAGCTGTAGATGGGCGTGCCATCCACCGCGATGATCGTGTCCCCCTCCTGCAATCCGGCCTCGGCGGCGGCGGACAGCGGGCTGACGAAGCTGACATGCGCGGGATAGGGGTATGGCCCGTCCACCACCATCTCCCGCCCGCTGCGGCGGATGGTATAGCGCAGGGTTCCTTCCGTGGGCAGGTCATCCACAAGGGCGGCAAAGGCGCCCTCATCATCGAAAGAGGGGATGTCGCGCCCCTCGATCTGCAACAGGACATCGCCGCGGGCCAGCTCCTGCTGGGTGGGCATCGGGCGCAGCTCGCCCACGGTCAGCGGCTCTGCCACCACGCCGCGGAACATGAAGATCAGCGCAAAGATCACGATACTGAGCGCGAAGTTGAACGCAGGCCCCGCCGCAACCGTGGCCGTGCGCGCCCACAGCGGCGCGCCATGCATGGTGCTGCGCCTGTCCCGCGCGCTCATGCTGCGGACCTCGCCGCTGGCGGTGGCGCTGGCGGGGTCATCATCGCCGCGAAACTTGACATAGCCGCCCAGCGGCACCGCCGCGATCTGCCACACCGTGCCGCGCCGATCCACCCGGGACGCCACCACCGGGCCGAAGCCCAGCGAAAAGACATCGGCGTGAATGCCGCTCCACCGGCCCACGATGTAATGGCCGAACTCATGCACCGCCACGATGACGGACAGCGCCACCACATAGGACAGGATGGTCCAGATCACATTGCCGAAAACCGGTACCAGGGCGGGGATATCCAAGGCGCGTCCTTTGTGTTTTGCCCAGACGCCAAGCAGAGGCGGCTGGAATATGGGCGTCTTATCAGGTCTTTGCCTGTTTGGGCAGCAGAAGGGCGCGCAAGGATCACCCCCGCCGCACCCCGATCACCGCCGCCGCATGCTCTCTGGCTATTTGGTCCGCATGGGCCACGGTATCAAGGGTGATCTGACTGACCTGCACCTCTGGCGTGGCGGCAAGGCGGTTCAGCACCTCCTCCACCACCTCGGCCATCTGGGGAAAGCGGATCTGGCGCGCGATGAAGGCGTCCAGCGCCACCTCCTTGGCGGCGTTGAACACCGCGCCGCACAGGCCGCCGGCCTGCATGACCTCTCGGGCAAGGCGCAGCGCGGGCCAGCGCGTCTCGCAGGCCGGGCGAAAGGTCAGCTGCCCCAGCGCCACAAGGTCCAGCCGCTCCACCGGCAGGGGGCGGCGCCGGGGATGATGCAGCGCGAATCCGATGGCATGGCGCATGTCCGGCGGGCCGACATGGGCCATCAGCCCGCCATCGGCAAAGCCCACCAGGGCGTGAATCATCGATTCCGGGTGCACCACGGTTTCGATCTGGCGCGGGTCGATCCCGAAGAACTCCCTCGTTTCAATCAGTTCCAGCGCCTTGTTGAACATGGAGGCCGAATCGATCGTGATCCGCTGCCCCATGGCCCAGTTGGGATGCGTGGCCGCCTGTTCCGGCGTGGCCCGCGCCAGATCCGCCAGCGGCCAGTCCCGGAACGCCCCGCCGGAGGCCGTGATGATCACCCGCTCCACCGCAGAGATGTCTTCGCCGATCAGGGCCTGGAACACGGCGGAATGTTCGCTGTCCACGGGCAGCAGCGCCGCACCATGGGCCTGCGCGGTGGACAGCATCAGCGGCCCGGCGCAAACCATGCTTTCCTTGTTGGCCAGCGCCAGCGTGCCGCCGTGGGCCAGCGCGCGCAGGCCCGGCGCCAGGCCCG
>CBFHYV010000169.1:0-6829 GCA_965660085.1 uncultured Paracoccaceae bacterium | reverse complement strand
GGCCTGACAGCACCACCGCGCCCGGCACCTGCGGGCCGACATGGGCAAACAGCGCGGCCTTGGTGCCGTCTTCGTTCAGGTGGCGGTGGGCGGGAATGCCGTGATCGGCCAGATAGCCCTGCACCCAGTCGATCAGGGGCAGATTGGTATCCCGGCTGACAGTGGGAAAGGCCACCAGCCGTTCCAGGATCTGCACAGGCGTCAGGCGGTTGGCCATGTCAGTATCCGCTGTCCGTCACCAGCACCTTATGCCCCGGCGAGACCTCCCGATATTCCGACGGGGCGGGCTGATAATCCACCGGATGGATGGGCGACGGGATCGGTTTGAAGTTCAGGTCGCGTTCGGATTTGCGCCGCGCCGGGTCCGCGATGGGCACGGCCTTCATCAGCGCGCGCGTATAGGGGTGCTGGGGGTTTTCAAACACCGCGCGGCGGGGCCCAAGCTCCACGATCCGGCCCAGATACATCACGCCCACATGATGGCTGACCCGTTCCACCACGGCCATGTCATGGCTGATGAACAGGAAGGACAGGTCCAGATCGGCCTGCAGCTCCATCATCAGGTTCAGCACCTGCGCCTGCACCGACACGTCCAGCGCCGATACGGCCTCATCTGCGATGATCAGGCGCGGGTTCAGCGCCAGGGCCCGGGCGATGGCGATGCGCTGGCGCTGGCCGCCGGACAGCTCATGCGGATAGCGCTGCATGAAGCTGCGCGGCAGCTCGACCCTGTCAAACAGCATGGCCACGCGGTCCTGCATCTCTGACGCGCTGCCCATGCCGAAATTGCGCATCGGCTCGGCCACCTGTTCCATCAGGCGCATCTGCGGGTTGAGGCTGGCGAAGGGGTCCTGAAAGATCATCTGCATGTCCCGCCGGGCGCGGCGCAGATCGCGCGGGCTGAGGTCCATCACCTCCTGCCTGTCCAGCAGGACGGAGCCGGCGTTCGGCTCCACCAGCCGCAGGATGGACCGCCCCGCCGTGGATTTGCCGCAGCCGGACTCGCCCACGAGGCTGAGCGTCTGGCCCTGCCGCAGATCGAAGGAGATGTCCTCCACCGCGTGCACATTGGCCACGGTGCGGCGCAGGAAGCCGCCCTTGACCGGAAAGCGGGTGACAAGGTTGCGCACCTGCAACAGCACCTTGTCCTTGCCGGGGATGGGCTGGGGATCCTTGGCATCGGCGCCCAGCAGTCGCATGGGGCGCGGCAGGTCCGTGCCTGTCATCTCTCCCAGCCGTGGCACGGCGGCCAGCAGCGCGCGGGTATAGGGATGTTGCGGCGCGTCAAAGATCTGCTGCACCGGGCCTTCCTCAACCTTTTCGCCGCGGAACATCACCACCACGCGGTCCGCCATCTGCGCCACCACCGCCATGTCATGGGTGATGAACATCACCGCGGTGCCGGTTTCGCGCTTCAGCCTGTCCATCAGGGCCAGGATTTCGGCCTGGATGGTCACGTCCAGCGCGGTGGTCGGCTCATCGGCGATCAGCAGGCGCGGCTCGCAGGCCATGGCCATGGCGATCACAACGCGCTGGCGCATCCCGCCGGACAGCTCATGGGGGTATTGGGCCAGGCGGCGCTCCGGTTCGGGGATGCGGACCTGGCGCAGCAGCTCCAGCGCGCGGGCCTCGGCGGCGGCACGGTCCATGCCCTTGTGCACGCGCAGCCCCTCCGTCAGTTGCCGGCCCACGGTGAACACCGGGTTCAGCGCGGTCATCGGTTCCTGAAAGATCATGCCGATCTCATTGCCGCGAATGGTGCGCATCAGCCCGTCATCGGCCGTGGCCAGATCCAGCGGCGCGGCATCCTTGCGATCAAACAGCAGCCGCCCGCCCGCGATCCGGCCGCCGCCAAATTCCACCAGCCGCATCAGCGAGAGCGAGGACACGGACTTGCCAGAGCCGGATTCCCCGACCACGCAGAGCGTTTCGCCCGCGCGCACATCGAAGCTGACATCCTTCACCCCGGCCACTGTGCCGGCCTTGGTCTGAAACTCAACGCGCAGGTTTTCAATGCGGGCAATGGCGCCGTCGGGCATGTGCGCAGTCCTTTCGGGGGCTGAAAAACTGTGGTGAGCCACAGCAAATGACAGGAACCGGGCACTGTCAAATCTTCCGCTAGGGAAAGTCGCCACTGGCCTTGCTTTTTCGAACAAAGCTGTTTCGATGAACAGGCTGCGGGCATGACCGTCGTCAGACGGGCCATCCGGCACGCCAATCCAAACAAGCGCGGGGACACAAGCCCCGTGACGACAGGAGAGTGAAATGAAAGTGAAAACCCTGCTTCTGGGGGCTGTGGCCTCCGTGGCCCTGGCGCCCGCGGCCTTTGCCGAGCGGGCCTCGGATGGCGAAGTGCGCATCATCTACTGGCAGGCGCCGTCCATCCTGAACCCTTACCTGTCCGGCGGCACCAAGGACATCGAGGCCGCCTCGATGATCATCGAACCGCTGGCCCGTTATGACGAAACCGGCACGCTGACGCCCTGGCTGGTGGATGAAATCCCCACCGTGGCAAATGGCGGCGTGTCCGCAGACCTGACCACCATCACCTGGAAGATCACGCCCGGCCTGACATGGTCCGATGGCACGCCGTTCACCTCGGCGGATGTGAAATTCACCTATGACTACTGCACCCATCCCGAAGGCGGCTGCGCGCAGCTGACGAAGTTCGAAGGCGTGTCCACCGTGGAAACGCCCGATCCGCTGACCGTTGTGGTGACGTTCGAAGGCCCCACGCCGAACCCCTATGGCCCCTTCGTGGGCGGTGAAAGCCCGATCCTGCAGGCCGCGCAATTCGCCAGCTGCCTGGGCGCCGCGGCCCCCAACTGCACCGAGGCCAACTTCTACCCGCTGGGCACCGGCCCCTTCGTGGTCACGGATTTCCGCCCCAATGACGTGATCTCCATGGTGGCGAATGACACCTATCGTGACCCGGCCAAGCCCGCCTTTGCCAGCGTCACCTTCAAGGGCGGCGGGGACGCCACCGCGGCCGGCCGTGCCGTGATGGAAACGGGCGAGTTCGACTACGCCTGGAACCTGCAGCTTGCCCCCGATGTGATCGCAAAGATGGAAAATGGCGGCATGGGCACCCCCGTGGCCGGCTTTGGCCCGCTGCTGGAACGCATCATGCTGAACCACACCAACCCCGATCCGGCGCTTGGCCCGGATGAGCGCGCCGTGGTGCGCCCGCATCCGTTCCTGCAGGAACCCGCCGTCTACAAGGCGATGTCCATGGCCATCGACCGCCCGCTGCTGGTGGAAATCGGCTATGGCCAGGCCGGCAAGGTCGGCTGTTCCTGGGTGCCCGCGCCCGCGGCCTTTGCCTCCACGTTTGAGGGCTGCGAGGTGCAGGACATCGCCGGCGCCAACGCGATGCTGGACGCGGCCGGGTTCGTCGACACCGACGGCGACGGCGTGCGTGAGGCCAACGGCGTGCCCATGAGCATCGTCTACCAGACCTCCACCAACGCCGTGCGCCAGGATTTCCAGGCGCTGATCAAGGCATGGTGGGAAGAAATCGGCATCGAGACCGAGCTGCGCAACATCGACGCCTCGGTGTTCTTCGGCGGCGATCCGGGCAGCCCGGACACGTTCCAGAAGTTCTACGCCGACGTGGAAATGTATGCCAACACCTTCAACGGCACCGATCCGCAGGCCTATCTGGGCAACGCGCTGTGCGACAAGGCGCCCAGCCCCGCAAGCCAGTGGCAGGGTGAAAACGTCTCCCGCTTCTGCATGGAGGAATATGACGCCCTGCACGCAGAGCTGACCAAGACCGCGGACCTGGAAGAGCGCGCGCGCATCGGCCGCGAGCTGAGCGGGATGGTCGTGGACAATGGCGGCATGATCCCGCTGGTCCACCGTGGCCGCCTGTCCGCCCATGCGAACTCGCTGGGTGGCGTTGTCCTGAACGTCTGGGACAGCGAGCTGTGGAACGTGGCTGACTGGTACCGGATCGACTGATCCGCAGCCGGCCCGGGCGCGCAGGCAGATCCCCTGCGCGCCCATCCCTGACAGACCCGCGCGCGTCCCACTGAGCGCGCCCTCCCCTTCCCTTTCCGAAAGTCCGCCCGATGCTGACCTATGCCGTGCGTCGCCTGATCCTCTCGGTTCCCACGCTGCTGTTCATCAGCTTCGCGATCTTCATGCTGTTGCAGCTCGCCCCCGGGGACCCGATGGCGCAGGTGCCGCTGACCGTTCCGCCCGAAGTCAAACAAAAGATGCGCGAAGCGCTTGGCCTGGGCCAGCCGCCGCTGGTGCAATACTGGAAATGGATCGTCCAGATCTTCTGGATCGAACCCAAGCTGCTGATTGACTGGCTGACCCGCGACAGCCTGCTGCTGGGCTGGCTGCCCGACACCGCCCTGTATCAGGGCGAACTGCGCGTGATCTCCTGGCAGACGCGTTCGCCGGTGATGGACATTGTCATCCAGCGCATCCCGCAGACGCTGACAGTGGTGGGCCTGTCCTATGTGGTGGGCATCCTGATCGCCCTGCCCATCGGGATCTATTCCGCCTACCGGCAGTATTCCGTGTTCGACCAGTCCGGCACCTTCATCACCATGATCGGGTTTTCCATCCCGCCGTTCTTCACCGGGCCGCTGCTGATCGTGATCTTCTCGGTCCAGCTGGGCTGGTTCCCCTCGATCTATGATACCACCCATGTGGTGAATGACTGGGACAGCTTCGTGGTGCAGTTGCAGCAGATGATCATGCCGGTCATGGTGCTGGCGCTGCAGACCACCGCGCAGATCAGCCGCTATATGCGCGCCTCCATGCTGGACAACCTGGGCCAGGACTATGTGCGCACCGCCCGCGCCAAGGGCCTGGGTGAATCCGTGGTGGTCATGGTGCATGTGCTGCGCAACTCCATGATCCCGGTCATCACGGTCATCGCACTGGGCATCCCCAGCATCTTCGGCGGCGCCATCATCACCGAAAACGTGTTCAAGGTGAACGGCATCGGTCAGTTGCTGATCACGGCGCTGTTTGCCAATGACCTGCCGATGGTCATGACCCTGACCTTCATCTTTGCCTTCCTGATCGTAATGTTCAATCTGATCGCCGATCTTCTCTATGGCATTCTGGACCCGAGGATCCGCTATGACTGAGCCCATCGCCCCGATCGAGGCCCTGAAGGACCAGACGCCCGAAGCCCCCCCGCGCAGCCAATGGCGCGATGTCTGGGCACAGTTCAGCAAGCACAAGGGCGCCATGCTGGGCGGTGGCTTTCTGATCTTCATCACGCTGGCGGTGCTGATCGGCCCCTATATCTGGCAGGTTGATCCGCAAAAGCTGGACATCCGCAACAAGGACATGCGCCCCATCTATACCGCGCTGTGGGACAGCGGCGCCAAGACAGGCTGGAACCGCCCGCTGGGCACGGACAACCTGGGCCGTGACAACCTGGCAAACCTGATCGCGGGGGGGCGGGCCTCGCTCGCGGTGGGCTGGGCGGCGATGCTGCTGTCGCTGGTGATCGGCACGGCCATCGGCGTGATCGCGGGGTTCTTCAAACGGCTGGACGGCGTGCTGATGCGGCTGACGGATCTGTTCCTGTCCTTGCCGATCCTGCCGCTGCTGCTGGTGGCGGTGACGCTGTTCCGCCAACCCCTGCGCGCCAGTTTCGGGCCGGAGGGCGGCATGTTCATCCTGATCGTGGTGATCGTGGGCATCACAAGCTGGATGCCCACCGCCCGCATCGTGCGCGGCGACATCCTGGCCCTGAAAGAGCGGGAGTTCGTGCTGGCCGCGCGGTCCATCGGCACAACGCCCTTCCGCATCATTCAACGCCACCTGCTGCCCAATGTGCTGTCGCCCATCATGGTGTCGGCCACGCTGGGGCTGGCCACGGCCATCATCACGGAATCGGCGCTGTCCTTCCTTGGGGTCGGCTTTCCGTCGGATTTCCCGACATGGGGCAAGATGCTGGCCGATGCCGTCCCCCGGATGGAGCGGTTCCCCGAGCGCGTGTTGCTGCCCGGTGTGGCGATCTCCCTCACGGTGCTGAGCGTGAACTACCTGGGCGATGGCCTGCGCGATGCCCTGGATCCGCGCATTCGCGGCCGCTGAGCCTGCCACGCGCGAAAAAGAACACCCCGCCCGGCGATGCACCCCGGGCGGGGTTTTTCGTTCCGGCCCGACCGGCCTGCACGGGCATCCGTTTTCCACATAGCGCCAATTTGGAACAATGTTCCGCATATCGCCCTGAAACACCGCTCCTCTACGGTTGCAAGAGCCTGCTTCCTGCTGACATGAGGACACTGTCCCATGAATGGAGGGTGACATGTTCGAATCTCTCGGCTTTGAAAACCTCACGGCACCGCAGGCTGCGGTGTATTTCGCGCTGGCGCTTGGCGTGGTTTTCGGCGCGCTGGCGCAACGCAGCCGGTTCTGCCTGCGCAGCGCCGTGGTGGCCGAGGCCCCTGCCCGCGCGCGCAGCATGTGGCTGGCCGCCCTGGCCACGGCCATTGCCGGCACGCAGGCGCTTGCCGCCGGCGGGCTGATCGATCTGTCGCAAACCCGCTTTGTGGGCACTGATCTGCCGGTTGTGGCGCTGGTGCTGGGCGGCGCGATGTTCGGCGTCGGCATGGTGCTGACGCGCGGCTGCATTTCGCGCCTGACGGTGCTGGGCAGCACGGGCAACCTGCGCGCGGTGATCGTGCTGCTGGTGGTGGCCATTGCGGCCCATGCCACGCAAAAGGGCGTGCTGGCCCCGGTCAACCAATGGGCGCAGGCCACCACCCTGCCCGGCGCGGGCGGCACGCTGCCCGGTGGCGGCATCCTGGCCTTGGCCTGGGCCGCTCTGGCCGCCGCAGCTGCCATCTGG
>CBFHYV010000168.1:0-6837 GCA_965660085.1 uncultured Paracoccaceae bacterium | reverse complement strand
GCGGACCAGATCGAGGCGATCCACCAGACCTCCCTGCGCATCCTGTCTGAGCTGGGGATCAAGGTGCTGGGCGCCCGCGTCCGCGCCCTGTTCGCCGCCGCCGGCGCCATTGTGGATGAGGACAGCCAAGTGGTGCGCATCGGGCCGGAGCTTGTGGACCACGCCCTGGCCACCGCACCGGCAGAGGTATCGCTGGTGTCCCACAACCCGGCCCATGCTGTGCGGCTGGGTGGTGACAGCCTGGCCTTCGGCCTGGTGGCCGGGCCGCCGAATGTGCATGACGCCATTAATGGCCGCCGCCCCGGCAACATGGCGGATTATGAAAACTTCATCCGCCTGGCGCATCATTTCAACGCCATCCACCTGATCGGCAACCAGGTCACCGCGCCGATGGAGCTGCCCGCGCAGAACCGCCACCTGGACACCTACCGTGCCAATCTGACGCTGAGCGACCGCAGCTTTCACGTCACGGCCATCGGCCGGGGCCGCGCGATGGACGGCATCCGCATGATGGCGCTGGCGCGCGGCTGTTCGCTGGAGGAGTTGGCCCAGGCCCCGGGCGTGACAACGGTGATCTCCGTAAACTCGCCCCGCCTTTTCGATGAGGAAATGGGCGAGGGCCTGATCGCCATGGCCGAACACGGCCAGCCGGTCTCCATCACGCCGTTCACGCTGATGGGGGCGATGACGCCGGTGACGCTGGCCGCCGCGCTGGCCCAGCAGAACGCCGAGGCGCTGTTCGGCGTGGTGCTGACGCAGCTGGTGCGGCCCGGGGCGCCGGTGCTGTATGGGGCGTTCACCTCCAACGTGGACATGAAATCCGGCGCGCCTGCCTTTGGCACGCCGGAAAACGTGCGCGCCAATATCGTGGCCGGGCAGCTGGCACGGCGCTATGGCCTGCCCTACCGGACCTCCAATGCCAATGCCTCCAACGCGGTGGATCTGCAGGCGGCATATGAGACCAGCCATGCCACCTGGGGTGCGGTGATGGGCGGCGCGAACCTGATCTATCACGCCGCGGGCTGGCTGGAGGGCGGGCTGACCGCGTCTTATGAAAAGCTGGTGCTGGATGTGGAGATCCTGCAAACCATGATGCAGGTGCTGCAACCGTTGGACACCAGCCCCGATGCGCTGGGGTTCGAGGCGATCGCCGATGTGCCGCCGGGCGGCCATTTCTTTGGCGCGGCCCATACAATGGACCGCTATGAAACCGCGTTCTACCAACCGCTGCTGTCGGACTGGACGAACCACGGCGCCTGGCAGGAGGCCGGCGCCCGCACCGCGGAGATGCGCGCCACGGACATCTGGCAAAAGGCCCTGAAGGAATACACCCCGCCGCCGCTGGACCCCGCCCGGGCCGAGGCGCTGGATGACTATGTCGCCCGCCGCAAACTGGACATCGGCGATGGCGCCCCCTGAACCCACTGGAAAGGACTGACCCCATGCGCACCCATGCACAGGCCGTCGTGATCGGCGGCGGCGTGATCGGATGCTCGATCCTCTATCACCTTGCCAAGCTCGGCTGGAGCGACGTGGTGCTGCTGGAACGCGATGAGCTGACCTCCGGCTCCACCTGGCATGCGGCGGCCAATATCCACGGCCTGCATGACAGCACCAACATCAGCCGCCTGCAGCACTATACCATGGGCCTGTACAAGGAGCTGGAGGCCGAAACCGGCCAGAGCTGCGGCGTGTTCCAGCCCGGATCGCTGTATCTGGCCCAGACCGAGGCGCGCGAACACCAGCTGCGCCTGCAAGAGGCCAAGGCGCGCCGCTTTGGCATGAATTTCCACGAAGTCTCCCGCGACGAGGCAGAGCGCCTGCACCCCCTGGTGGATTACGACGGCGTGCGCTGCATCATGTTTGAACCCGATGGCGGCAATGTGGACCCTTCGGGCGTGACCCATGCCTATGCCGCCGGTGCCCGGGCGCGGGGTGCGGAAATCCACCGCTTTACCCCCGTGACCGGAACCGAGCCGCAGCCCGATGGCAGCTGGATCGTCCGCACCCCCAAGGGCGACATCCGCACGCCTTGGGTGGTCAACGTGGCCGGGCTGTGGGCGCGGGAGGTCGCCGCGCTGGCGGGTCTGACCCTGCCGCTGCTGCCCACCGAACACCAGTATTTCGTCACCGAAACCATGGCAGAGGTCGCGGGCCTTGGCCGGCGGCTGCCGTCGGTCGCGGACCGGGACGGGGAATACTACCTTCGGCAGGAAGGCCTTGGCCTGCTGGTGGGCGCCTATGAGCGGGACATGCGCTTCTGGGCGGAGGACGGCACGCCGCTGGATTTCGCCCATGAGCTGTTTGCCGATGACCTCGACCGGATCGAGGACAACATGATGCGCGCTATCGACCGCGTGCCCAGCCTGGGCAGCGCAGGCATCAAGCGGGTCATCAACGGCCCCATGATCTGGTCCCCGGACAGCTCCGCGCTGTTTGGCCCGGTGCCGGAAAAGCCGGGCTATTTCTGCTGCTGCGGCATCATTCCGGGCTTTTCGCAATCCGGCGGGCTGGGGCGGCTGGCCGCCGAATGGATGATCGAGGGCGAGCCTTCGATGGACATGTTCGGCTGGGACCTGGCGCGGTTCGGCCAATGGGCCGGGCGCGATTTCACCCGCGCGCGGGTGGCCGACCAATATGCCAACCGCTTTGCCATCCACTTCCCCGGCGAGGAACGCAGCGCAGGCCGCCCCGTGCGCAGCCGCCCTGCCCATGCCCTGCAATCCGATCTGGGCGCGCGGTTCGGGCTGAACTACGGCTGGGAACATCCGCTGTATTTTGACGCCGACACGCCCGACAGCGCCGGGTTCACCCGCCAGCCCTGGTGGCACAGCGTCAGCGCGGAGGCCCGCATGATCCGGGACCGCGGCGGCGTGATCGATATTTCCAACTTTGCCAAATACCGCGTGGCCGGGCCGGGCGCGGAGGATTGGCTGAACGCGCTGCTGGCCAACCGGATGCCGCGGCAGGTGGGGCGCAGCTGCCTTGCGCCGCTGATCGGGGCGCGCGGCGGTGTGGCGGGGGATTTCACCGTCACGCGGCTGGCGCAGGATGAATTCTGGGTCATCGGATCGGGCATGGCCGAACGCTATCACCAGCGCTTCTTCCGGCAGGTGCCGCTGCCCCACGGCACCACGCTGGACAGCCTGA
Source organism: uncultured Paracoccaceae bacterium (assembly GCA_965660085.1). GTDB lineage: Bacteria > Pseudomonadota > Alphaproteobacteria > Rhodobacterales > Rhodobacteraceae > CBFHYV01. The sequence goes on along the minus strand of CBFHYV010000168.1, from coordinate 3,687 downwards.
CCGAAAGCGTCTGCGGCTTCAACGTGGCCGGCCCGCATGCGCGTGACATCCTTGCGCCGCTAACCGATGCGGACCTGTCGAACGCGGCCCTCCCGTTCTTCCGCTCTGCCCGGATCACGGTGGCCGGGGTGGATTGCGTGGCGATCCGCGTGTCCTTCACCGGCGAGCTTGGGTGGGAGCTGCATTGCGCCACCGCCGACCAGACCCGCCTGTATCAGGCCCTGCTGGAGGCCGCCCGGCCCTTTGGCGCCGGCCCCGCGGGCAGCCGCGCGCTGATGAGCCTGCGCCTTGAAAAGGGCTATGGCAGCTGGGGGCGTGACTATACGCCGGAATACTGGCCCCATGAATGCGGGCTGGACGGGCTGATCCGGGAGGACAAGCCATTCCTGAACCGCGACGCATGGGAGGCCGTGCGCCACAATCCCGCCCGTGATGTGCTGCGCCTGATCGAGATCACGACAGAGGCCGCCGATGCCGCGGGGGGCGAGCCTGTCTTCCTGCCCGATGGCACGCCGGTCGGGCAGGTCTCCTCGGGGGGCTATGGCTACAGCGTGGGCAAATCCCTGGCGCTGGCCTATCTTTCGGCGGCCCATGTCGGCCCGGAGACAGAGCTGAGCGTGGCGCTGCTGGGCCAACCCCATGCCGCGCGCGTGCTGCCCCAGCCGCCCTTTGACCCGGAGGGCCTGCGCCTGCGGGACCGTGCGGCGGCGCTCGTCTGACCCCGCACGCCTTGCAAAAAACCGCCCGGCCCGCGCAGCAGCGCCTTGCGCCGGGCGGCAAAGCGGCCATGATGCGGTGCTGATCCGGGCCGCCTGACCCCGCGCGGCCCACCCAAGACCGGAGCCTGACGTGACAGATCCCCAAGCCCGCTTCGTTTTCGTGCTGGAGGATCAGTTCGCCATGCTGGCCTTTACCTCTGCGGTGGAGGTGCTGCGCCTGGCCAACAAGCTGTCGCCCACGCGGCTGCTGCCCTACAGGTTCCTGACACTGGATGGCGAAGATGCGCGGGCTTCCAACGGGGCGGTGCTGCGGCCGGACATGCAGACCCACGATCTGCGCGGCTCGGAAACCCTGTTGGCGGTGTCTGGCAACGCGGTCAGCGCGGAACGCAACCGCCCGATGGAGGCCTTCCTGCGGAGATCCGCGCGCCACGGCCATCCCGTCTGGGGCATCTCCTCCGGCGTGGTGCGGCTGGCCCAGGCCGGGCTGCTGGCGGAACAGGAGGTCTCCGCCCATTGGGAAGACATCCCCTATCTTGAAGAAAACTTCCCCGATATCAGCGTCACGTCCTCTCTGTTTACCTTCGGGCCGCGCGTGGCCACCTGTGCGGGTGGCAGCGCGGCGGCGGACCTGATGCTGGCGCATGTGGGCCGGATGGGGCCGGACGGGCTGGTGGAGGATATCTCGGCCCGGATGGTGATGGACCGCATCCGCGAAGGCCGGGTGAACCAGAAACTGCCCAGCCGCCTGCGCTATCAATCCAGCGATCCGAAGGTGCAGCTGGCACTATCGCTCATGGGGGCCTTCCTGTCAGAGCCGCTGCCGATCTCTGAGATCGCGCGCAAGGTCGGCGTCTCTCAGCGGCAGCTGGAGCGGCTGTTCATGGCGCAGTTCAACCAGTCCCCCGCCAAGCTGTATTACCGGCTGCGGCTGGAACGGGCGCGCTATGACCTGCTGGTCACCAAGCGCCCGATCACGGAGATTGCGCTGGATTATGGCTTCAGCCCCGGCAACTTCACGCGCATCTACCGCAGCGTCTTTGGCTGCGCCCCCCGTCAGGAACGCAGCAGCTGACCGCGGCGCAGGCTCAGGGCTGATAGGCCGCGGTTTCCTGCCATTCGGTAAACCCGCCCTGCATCACCACCGCATTCGTTCGCCCGGCGACGCGCAGCGCGAATGTGGCCTGCGCGGACAGCGAGCCGGTGTTGCAGAACAGGATGACCATGCCGGTGTCCGGGATCTGATCCAGCGCGTCCAGAACCTCGCGCCATTCGATATGCACGGCACCGGGGATGGTCCGCGCCGCGAATTGATCGGCGCTGCGGGTGTAAATGAAGGTCGCGGCCGCGAAGACCTCCGCATCGATCTGGGCGGGCAGGATGATCCCGGCCTCATAGTCCGAGAACATCATGTATTCCTGCATCGCCTCGATGGCGGCGTCCTGCGCCAGCAACGGCGCCGCCTGCAGGGAGATCACGGCACAAAGGGCGGCAAGGGAACGGGTGGCGCGCATCGAAAGCTCCGGCAAAGTGACAAACTCATAGGCCCATACCCCGCCCGGCGCGGCAGGTCGATTGCCCCACTGCGCGACCCGTTGTCCACGCAAGGCGCCAGAACGAAAACAACCGCACCCGAAGGCGCGGTTGTCGATGTCTTGCACAGGTCTGCGGTGCCGCAGCGCCGCGCGCCCGGATCAGCGCTTGGAGAACTGGAAGGACCGGCGGGCCTTGCGGCGGCCGAACTTCTTGCGTTCCACCACGCGGCTGTCGCGGGTCAGGAAGCCTGCCGCCTTCAGCGCGGGGCGCAGGGAGGGGTCATACAGCTGCAGCGCCTTGGAGATGCCGTGCTTGACCGCACCGGCCTGACCGGACAGGCCGCCACCCTTCACGGTGGCCAGAACGTCGAATTCGCCTTCGACACCGGCAATCGAGAACGGCTGGCGCAGGATCATCTGCAGCACCGGACGGGCAAAATAGGCGTTCAGCTCTTTGCCGTTGACGGTGACCTTGCCGGAGCCGGGCTTGATCCAGACACGTGCAACGGCGTCCTTACGCTTGCCGGTCGCGTAGGAGCGGCCCAGATGGTCACGCACGGGCTCGCGCGGCGCTTCTTCGATCTCGACCGCGGCGGTCGTGTCCAGCGCGGCTGCGCCCAGCTCTTCGAGGGAGTTGATCTGCTCGGCCATTATTTCGCCACCCGGGTGTTCTTGGGGTTCATGGATTTCACATCCAGCACTTCGGGCGCCTGGGCCTCATGGGGATGCTCGGTGCCGGCGTAGATGCGCAGGTTGGTCATCTGCTGGCGGGACAGGCGGTTGCCCGGCAGCATCCGCTTGACAGCCTGGAACACCACGCGCTCGGGGTGCGCGCCTTCCAGGATCTGCTGCTTGGTGCGGGATTTGATGCCACCGGGGTGGCCGGTGTGCCAGTAGAAGTGTTCCTGACGCTTGTCACCGGTCAGCTGCACCTTGTCGGCGTTGATGACGATGACATTGTCACCCATATCCATGTGGGGGGTGAAGGACGGCTTGTGCTTGCCGCGCAGACGCATGGCGACGATCGAGGCAAGACGGCCCAGAACCACGCCTTCGGCGTCGATCAGGATCCACTTCTTGTCGATGTCTGCCGGAGTCGCAGAAAAGGTTTTCATCTTGGGAAGCCTTGTGTGTTTCGTTTGCCCAGCGCCGTGGCGCGGGTCAGCATGAGCGGGCGTTATACCTGCCGCGAATTCTCAGTCAACTGCGAAATTGCCGGATTTATTCAGCAAAATCAATGTCCTGAAATTATGGTATCATGTTACCCCAAAAATCCGTGCCCCCGATCGCCTCCGGATCGCTCAGGCCCGCAGGAAATCGGCCAGCGCCTGCACCTCTGGCGGGGCAAGCTCATGCCCGCCGGGATGCTGCGCGCGCGCCACGGCCGCGCCCTCATCCGCGAACCACTGCGCCAGCGCATCCACACCCGCCAG
>CBFHYV010000167.1:0-6840 GCA_965660085.1 uncultured Paracoccaceae bacterium | reverse complement strand
AGAGAACAGGCTAACTTCAAACTGCGGACTTTTCAGGGGAGCAGGTCACCTGTTCATCTTCGCTCCATAATCGGTTCGATGAACCAGAACACTCCATTGCTCAAACCCCTAAATCTGTTCAGTGGGTGCCGAAGCCAGACAATGCCCGCGAAGAGAGTTCGATGTTCGAACCCCGAGCTTACAATCGATATGATCCGGGCGTCCGGTTGGTCCATTTATGAAAGGCTCGGTGGAAGTTCGAGGGTGCGGAAAAGCCGGTGTCAAAGGCGATTTGTTCTATGCTGTCCGTACCTTGTTGAAGCGCGCGGATAGCGATGTCGCGGCGCAGAGCGTCCTTTATGTCCTGAAAGGATGTCCCTTCCTCTTTCAGGCGACGGTTCAGCGTCCGGGGCGTGGTTTTCAGCGCGTTTGCCGCATCCGGAAGTTGGCAGCTTTGCCAGTTCGCTCCGTAAAGAAAGGCGCGGACGCGCAGGCTGTTGGTATGGGCGCGCGAACTGGTGAAAATCCAGTCAAGCGGCGCCCGTCGGAGGAATATGGATGCTTCGGCGCGGCTGCGGGTGATCGGGCGGTCGAAGTTGCGCTGATCGAACAGGATGCTGGTGTGCTGTGCGTCGAACACCACCGGGCAGGGGAAGACCACAGCGTAATCCGCGGCGAAATCCGGACGGGCAAACGCAAAGCGCACCTCCTCTACCGAGGTTTCCGATCCACCCAGCCAGGACAAAAGCCCATGCGCCAATTTTAGGATCAGCATGTGCCCAAATCGCTGGGGGGCGGTGTCCGGGGCGTATGGCAGCAATGCCAGTTCCACCTCTGTTGGGCTGCTCCGCAAGTCGAGGCGAAAATCATCCAGCAGAAGGTTCCAGAACGTTGAGAACCGAAACAGCGCCGAAACCATGCTGCGCGCCTCACGCTGCACGGTCAGCAGATGCTGCAAGGCGCGCGGCCGGATCGGGCGGCTCCAGAGGCCCATCATCTCGTCGCCGGTCGCCGGCGCAGCAAGCTGATAAAGGGTAGCGATCTCCTGTAGCGTGATGCGCTGTGTCGGCGCCATCGGGCTGATTTGCAGGCCGGACCGGTCAAGAAGGGAGGCCATCTCCTCCGCGGTGCAACGAGACTGCAACGCAGCGAGCCAGTCCTGGATGAACCCCGCTGAAACGGTTGTCAGGGAGATGGGGTCTTGACTGGTCATGGGGGGCTTCGATTGGCGTGATCGGATAGTATTTTGGCAAAATATGAGCTTATTGGCAATTTGTGGAGGGGGTAAAAGTCGAAAAGCCATAGTTTCTGCCGGAGGGTTCCTCATGTCTTATCAGCCACCCGTGCAGGATCTGATGTTCTGTATCGAACACCTGTCCCACTGGGACAGCGTTTCGGGGCTGAAGCCGTTTGCCGATTGCGAGTTGTCGGATGTCATGGCCGCGCTGGAGGGCCATGCCCGGTTTTGTGCCCAACATATCGCGCCGTTGTCCAAGGCGGGGGACACCGAGGGCGCCCGGTTCGACGCAGGCCGGGTGACCATGCCCGAAGGCCATGCGCGCGCCTATGCGCAGTTCGTCGAAATGGGCTGGCAGGCGCTGACCCATCCGGTGGACTATGGCGGCATCGGGCTGCCGCGTGCCGCGGGCGCGGCGGCGGTCGAGATGCTGAATGCCGCCGACATGAGCTTTGGGCTCTGCCCGCTGCTTACCGACGGAGCGATCGAGGCGCTGCTGCTGACCGGATCGGACGCGCAGAAGGCCACCTACCTTCGGCCGCTGATTGAAGGGCGTTGGTCCGGCACGATGAACCTGACCGAACCGCAGGCGGGCAGCGATCTGGGCCGGGTGGCGACAAAGGCGGTTCAGCGCGCGGACGGTGCCTATGGGATCACGGGCACGAAGATCTTCATCACCTATGGCGCCCATGATCTGACCGAAAACATCGTTCACCTCGTGTTGGCGCGCACACCTGATGCGCCATCCGGGCCAAAGGGGCTGAGCCTTTTCATCGTGCCACAGAAACTGGTGGCGCCGGATGGCACGCCAGGGGCCACCAACGCGGTCAACTGCGTGAGCATCGAGCACAAACTGGGTGTGCACGCCAGCCCGACTGCCGTTCTGGACTACGCCGATGCCACCGGGTTCCTGATTGGCGAAGAAAATTGCGGGCTGGAATACATGTTCGTCATGATGAACGCCGCGCGGTTCGCAGTAGGTGTGCAGGGGATCGCGATCGCTGAGCGGGCCTATCAGCGTGCTTTGGCCTACGCGCGCGGCCGCGTGCAGAGCCGCCCGGTGAACGGTCAGAGCAAAGACGCCGTGCCGATCATCGAACACCCGGACGTGCGCCGCATGTTGATGCGAATGCGCAGCCTGACCGAAGGTGGGCGGGCGATGGCCGCGGCGACAGCGGGGCTGTTGGACATGGCGCACCACCGGGGTGATCCCGAGAGCATCGCAGAGGCCGAATTCATGGTCCCCCTGGTCAAGGGCTTCTGTTCGGAACGCGCGGTTGAGGTCGCTTCTCTGGGGGTGCAAATCCACGGCGGGATGGGCTTCATCGAAGAAACCGGCGCCGCGCAGCACTACCGTGACGCCCGCATCCTGCCGATCTACGAGGGCACCACGGCCATTCAGGCAAATGATCTGCTGGGGCGCAAGGTGATGCGGGACGGAGGCGCAACTGCCCGCCTGTTTGCCGCGCGCGTTGCGGAAACCGAGGAACAACTGGCCCGCGGCGACGCCTCGGCCCGCGAAATCGGCGCGTGCCTCGCACAGGCGCGCGGTGCTTTCGAAACCACTCTGGACTGGATGCTGGAAAACAGCCGCTCAGAGCCTGACGCAGCTTTTGCGGGCTCTGTCCCCTTTCTGATGCTGTCCGGCACATTGGCGGCGGGCTGGATGCTGGCCAAGGGGGCGCTGGTGGCACAAGCCGGACGCGATGCCGGGCAGGACACTTCCTTCCTGACCCAGAAGATCGCCACCGCGCTGTTCTATGCCCGGCACATCCTGCCCGAATGCACCACCGAACAGTCCCGCATCCTGCTTGGCGCACCAAGCCTGCTGGACGCGGCCTTCCCTGATTGATCCCACGAAAGGACCCGAGCCATGAATGACGTCGTCAACCCTGCCAGCTATGAACGCCTTGCGCTGTCCGAGCGAGACAACGGCCTTTATGTCGTGACGCTGAACCGCCCCGAAAAGCGCAACGCATTGGATGTGGTCACGATCGAGGAACTGATCCGCTTTTTCAGCGGCGCGCGCATGGCCGGCGTCAAGGCGGTGTTGCTGGAAGGCGCTGGCGACCACTTCTGCGCGGGTCTCGATCTTGTCGAACACTGGAAGGCCGACCGCAGCCCAGATGACTTCATGCATGTCTGTTTGCGCTGGCATGAGGCCTTCAACAAGATGGAATATGGCGGCGTGCCGATCATTGCCGCGCTCAAGGGCGCAGTTGTCGGGGGTGGTTTGGAACTGGCCAGCGCCGCCCATGTGCGGGTGATTGACCCCGGCACCTATTTCGCCCTGCCCGAAGGCCAGCGCGGGCTTTTCACCGGCGGCGGCGCGACGATCCGGGTTTCCGAAATGATCGGCAAGTATCGCATGATCGACATGATCCTGACGGGCCGGGTCTATCAGGGCCAGGAGGCCGTCGATCTGGGCCTCGCGCAATACATCACCGAAGAGGGCGGAAGCTTTGCCAAGGCGATGGACCTGGCCGAGAAGGTCGCGCAGAACCTGCCGCTGACGAACTTCGCGATCTGTTCGGCCGTCAGCCACATGAACAACATGTCCGGCATGGATGCCGCCTATGCCGAGGCTTTCGTCGGTGGCATCGTCAACACCCAATCCGCTGCGCGCGCGCGTCTCGAAGCCTTCGCCAACAAGACCGCCGCCCGCGTGCGGCCCAACTCCTGAGCCGGGCGGATCGGGGATGCGTCAACATTTCGAGGCTCTGAAAAAGACAGGGACCAACCATGTACCCTTGTCGCCGCTGTCTTTCCTGGTGCGCGCCGACAGCCTGCATGGTGCGCGAACGGCAGTAATCTATGGTGATATCCGGCGTAGCTGGGCCGAAACCTGCGGTCGCATTCGTGCGGTGGCGGCTGGGCTTTTGGGGCTTGGCGTCACACAGGGCGATACCGTTTCGGTGTTGAGCCCGAACATCCCCGAACTGTTCGAACTGCATTTCGCGGTGCCGCTGACGGGCGCGGTGCTGAACACGCTCAACACCCGGCTGGAACCGGAAACCATCGCCTATATCCTCGATCACGCGGATACCAAGCTGGTGATCGTGGACCGCGAATTGGTGCCGCTGCTGTCAAGGGCGTTTGACCTGCTCGGGCGCACCCTGCCAGTGGTCGAGATCGTTGATCCGACGGCACCGGGCGAAACCCTTGGCGGTCCGACCTATGACAGCCTGCTGGATGTCAGGCCTATGCCTGTTGTTCTGCCAGAGGATGAATGGAATGCGATTGCGCTGAACTACACGTCCGGCACCTCCGGGCGGCCCAAGGGGGTGGTCTATCACCATCGCGGCGCCTACCTGATGGCGCTTGGCACCGGGACCGCATGGCAGATGCCGCCCTATCCGGTCTATCTGTCGGTGGTCCCGATGTTCCACTGCAATGGCTGGGGGCATCCCTGGCTGATGGCGATGCTGGGCGGGACAATGGTGTTTACCCGCGTTCCGGCCGCAGACCGCATCCTTACCGCGATCCGCAGCCATGGTGTGACCCATTTCGGCGCCGCGCCCATCGTCTTGCAGATGCTTGCGGAGGCCGAAACCGATGCTGCGCCCTTTGATCCGGCGATCCGGATTCTGACCGCGGGCGCACCGCCGCCGCCCTCGGTTCTGGAAAAGACCCGCGTCATGGGGTTCGATGTCATGCAGGTCTATGGCCTGACGGAAACGTACGGCCATATTTCGCAGTGTCTGTGGCAAGAGGACTGGGACAGTCTGACCCCCGCGGAGCAGTCCGAATTGCAGGCGCAACAGGGCATCGCCTTTCCCATGGTCGAAGAGGTCACCGTGATCGACCGCGCCAGCGGCCGGCCTGTCCCGCACGACGGCCGCACGCAGGGTGAAATCGCCATTCGTGGCAACACGGTCATGGCGGGCTATTACAAGGACACTGATGCCACCGCGGCGGCCTTTGCGGATGGCTGGTTCTGGTCCGGCGATGGCGCTGTGGTGCATGAAAACGCGTATATCCAGATACGCGACCGCCTGAAGGATGTGATCATCTCCGGCGGTGAGAACATTTCCTCCGTCGAGGTCGAGGCGGTGCTCTATCGTCACAGCGCCGTTCAGGCCGCTGCCGTGGTCGCTATGCCGCATGAAAAATGGGGCGAAGTTCCCTGCGCCTTCGTCGAATTGCGCGAGGGGACAAGTGCGACGTCGGGCGAGATCATCGCCTTTTGCCGCACGCATCTGGCGGGCTTCAAGGTCCCAAAGTCCGTCATATTCGAACCCCTACCCAAAACATCCACCGGCAAGATCCAGAAGTTCCAGCTTCGCAATCGTGCCAAAGATCTGGAGTAAACTGGAATGGCCCTGATTTCCCCTTCACGCCGCCTGCGGCGGACCCCCTTTTCCGACGGCGTCGAGGCAGCCGGCGTGAAGGCCTTTACGGTTTACAACCACATGCTGCTGCCCACGGTTTTTCGGTCGGTGGAGGAGGATTACCACCACCTCAAGCAGGCTGTGCAGGTCTGGGACGTCGCTTGCGAACGTCAGGTTGAATTGCGCGGCCCCGATGCCGGGCGTTTGATGCAGCTTCTGACGCCGCGAGACCTGCGCGGGATGCTGCCCGGCCAGTGCTATTACGTGCCCATCGTCGATGAAACCGGTGGAATGCTGAATGACCCGGTGGCGGTGAAACTGGCTGAAGACCGTTGGTGGGTGTCCATTGCGGACAGCGATCTTCTGTATTGGATCAAGGGGTTGGCCTACGGCTATCGGCTTGACGTGCTGGTGGATGAACCCGATGTCTCTCCGCTTGCCGTGCAGGGGCCGCGGGCCGATGATCTGATGGCGGCAGTCTTTGGCGATGCGGTGCGCGACATCCGCTTCTTCCGCTTCGCGCATCTGGATTTTCAAGGTCACGACCTGGTCGTTGCACGGTCCGGCTATTCCAAGCAGGGTGGCTTCGAGATCTACGTCGAGGGGGAAGACCTTGGCATGCCGCTGTGGAACGCCCTGATGGAAGCCGGCAAGGCAATGGATGTTCACGCCGGCTGCCCCAACCTGATCGAACGGATCGAGGGCGGTTTGCTGTCCTACGGGAACGACATGACCGACGACAACACGCCGCATGAATGCGGGCTCGGAAAGTTCTGCAACACGCAGACCGCCATTGGCTGTATCGGTCGCGATGCCTTGTTGCGGGTCGCCAAGGAAGGCCCGGTCAAGCAGATCCGAGCGCTGGAGATCGACGGCAGTTCCGTGCCCGGCTGTGACCGTTGGTGGCCGCTGAAGCATGGTGAAAAAACGGTTGGCCGTGTCTCGTCAGCAGCCTGGTCGCCGGATTTCAACACGAATGTTGCCATCGGCATGGTGCGCATGACCCATTGGGACGAGAGCACCGAGCTGTCTGTGGAAACGCCAGCAGGGCCGCGACAGGCCAGGGTGCGCGAAAATTTCTGGGCATAGCCGAGTGCCGCAACGCCATTGGCGACACCGTACGCGTTCATGGCAGAGGCAAGGGGAATTTGGCCATTGCATCGGGTGCAACGGGATTGTCAGCTTATTTCGACCTGATTGGATAGTGTCCCATGGCGTGGTGTAGGAGCGGCGATCCTCGGAAAGGTTCGAGCTTGATCAGGTGGCCACGGCGGACAGCCTGACGGTGGGATT
>CBFHYV010000166.1:0-7089 GCA_965660085.1 uncultured Paracoccaceae bacterium | reverse complement strand
CACCCCGCCCTGCCGGACGCCCCCTTTGCCGAGCTGCGCGTGAACATGACCCGCCTCACCGCGCGGGAGGCAGAGCTGGCCGCCACCGCCAAGGCCGTGATCGGCTGGCATGCCACGCACCGCTTCTGTGCGCGCTGCGGTGCGGCGTCTGAGGTTGTGCAGGCCGGATGGCAGCGGCAGTGCCCCGGCTGTGGCGCGCATCACTTTCCCCGCACCGATCCGGTGGTCATCATGCTGATCACCCGGGGCAACCAGACGCTGGTGGGCCGGTCCCCCGGATGGCCGGAGGGGATGTATTCCTGCCTTGCCGGTTTCGTGGAGCCGGGCGAAACCATCGAAGCCGCCGTGCGCCGCGAAGTGGCGGAGGAAACCGGCGTGCGCGTGGGGGCCGTGCGCTATGTGGCCAGCCAGCCCTGGCCCTTTCCGGCCTCGCTGATGTTGGGCTGTTGGGGCGAGGCCGAGAGCATGGAGATCACGCTGGATCCAGCAGAGCTGGAGGATGCGCGCTGGATCACGCGTGAGGATCTGGCCGCCGCCATGGCCGGGCTGCTGCCCGGGTTCGTGCCCGCGCGCAAAGGGGCCATAGCGCATTCCCTGCTGCACGCCTGGCTGGCGGACAGGTTGGGCTGACGGCCATGCTGGCGTTTTCGGCCCGCCATGATGCCCCCGTGCCCGCCGATGCGGCCTTTGCCCGGCTGTGTGATCCCGCCGCGTTTGAGGCGGCGGTGCGCTCCGCCGGTGTTCAGATCACGCGCCTGCCTCCACAGGCGCCACTGGCCGTGGGGCTGCGCTGGCAGGCTTTGGCGGGCTATCGCGGTGTAACCCGCCAGTTGCAGGCCCGCGTCAGCGTGCTGGACCCGGGCCACCGGATCGTCCTGCTTCTGGAAAGCCGGGAGGCATCTGCCAATCTGCGGCTGCAGGTGCAGGCGGGGCCAGATGACGGCTGCACGCTGCTGCTGGACCTGCGGATCACCCCGCGCGGCCTTGCCGGGCGCCTTGCGGTGCAGCCGCTGCGGTTGGCCCAGGCGCGGTTGCAGACGCGTCTGGCACAGGGCCTTGCGCGCTATGCAGACACTGTCCTGGGCGCACCCGCGCCGTGACTCACTGGCCCGGCCGGTCCAGCCGGTGCGGGAAGACTGAAGGAACCATGCCGATGCAAACCTTGTTGAAAACCATCCTTGGGGCCGGTTTGGCGCTGGCGCTGGCCGGGCCTCTGGCGGCGCATGAATTCTGGATCTGGCCAGAGCGCTATCAGCTGGCCCCGCAGGATCCGCTGCGCGCCAGCCTGCGCGTCGGCCAGCAGTTCGAAGGCGCGGAACAATCCTATCTGCCGCCCAATATCCTGCGTTTTGATCTTGTCACGCCCACAGGCACGGCGCTGGTTGATGGGCGTCCGGGGGATCGGCCCGCATTGGCCATGCCGGCCCCGGCCGCGGGGCTGACCGTGGTGGTGCACCAGACCCGCAATTTCAGTCTGACCTATACGGATTGGCAGAAATTCGTCGATTTCCTGCGCCACAAGGATGCCGAATGGGTGCTGGACCGCCATGCCGCGCTGGGCCTGTCACAGGATCGGGTCAAGGAGATCTATGGCCGATATGCCAAAGCCCTGATCGCCGTGGGGGATGGGCAGGGCGCGGATGCGCCGCAGGGCCTGGAGGTAGAGATCGTCGCGCTGGACAACCCCTATACCGCGCCGCTGGCCGGGGGCATGGCCGTGCAGGTGCTGTATCAGGCCGCGCCCCGCGCCAATGCGCAGGTGGAGCTGTTCGAGCGTGCGCCCGATGGCCGTGTCGCCGTGACGCTGCACCGGACCGATGCGCAGGGCGTGGTGCGCCTGCCGGTGAAGGCGGGGCATGAATACCTGGTGGATTCGGTCGTGCTGCGCGAAACGCCGCAGGCATTGGCGGATACGGGCGCGCAGTGGGAATCGCTCTGGGCGTCGCTGACCTTCCGCGTGCCGGAGTAGGGGCGCCGCAAGCCCGCCTTTGGGTGGCCGTCAGGCCACCCGCCAGTCAAAGAAATCAGACGCCGCGCGGGCCAGCAGGCGCCGGGCCAGATCCTCGCCCAGTTCCGCCGCCTGTTCCACGGGGCCGGTCAGCGCGTCTGCATGTGCCTCTGATCCGTCGGGGCGCAGGATTTCGCCGCGCAGGCGCAGCGTTCCGCCGTCCAGCTCTGCCAGGCCGGCGATGGGGGTTTCGCAAGACCCGTCCAGCGCGGCCAGGAAGGCACGCTCTGCCGCCAGGCGCTGGCCGGTGGGGCCGTGATGGATGGCCGCCAGCATGTCCGCGGTGCGGCTGTCATCCTCGCGCAGCTCGATCCCGATGGCGCCCTGGGCCACGGCGGGCAGCATGTCCTCCGTGGCGATGGGGTGGTGGGGCACGTCCGACATGTGCAGCCGGTTCAGCCCCGCCATGGCCAGGAAAGTGCATTGCGCCACGCCATCGTCCAGCTTGCGCAGGCGCGTTTGCAGGTTGCCGCGGAATTCCACCACGCGCAGGTCCGGGCGCCGGTGCAGCAGCTGTGCCCGCCGCCGCAGGCTGGAGGTGCCCACGACGCAGCCCTCCGGCAGGGCGGCGATGGCGTCGAACTCGGGCGAGATGAAGGCATCGCGCACATCTTCACGCGGCAGATAGCAGGCCAGACGCAGCCCCGCAGGCTGGGCCACGGGCATGTCCTTCATCGAATGCACGGCGATGTCGATGCGGCCATCCAACAGCGCCTCTTCGATCTCTTTCGTGAACAGGCCCTTGTTGCCGATCTCCTTCAGGGGACGGTCGGCATCGATCAGGCTGCGGTCATCGCCCGTGGTCTTGATGACCACGATCTCGAAGGCCTCAGGTGCCAGGTCAAACGCCCGCGAAAGGCGGTCGCGGGTTTCATGCGCCTGTGCCAACGCCAGCGGCGAGCCACGGGTGCCAATGCGCAAAGGCGCGGCGGGGGAGGGCAGATCACGTGTCATGTCTCCGGATTAGGCGCAGCGCGGCATATAGGCAAGCGACTTGACACTTCGCTGTCAGAATTGGACGACAGTGCAAGCACTGGCCCGCCCGCCGCGCATCCGCCGCCGGGCCGCCCGACGAACAGGAACCAAGAGGAAGACATCATGTCGCAAAAGACCCTTCTGCGCGCCTTGGCGGGCGAAACCCTTCCCACGCCGCCCATCTGGATGATGCGCCAGGCGGGGCGGTATCTGCCGGAATACAAGGCGACGCGCGCGCAGGCGGGCGATTTCCTGTCGCTGTGCTACAACCCCGAGCTGGCCACGGAGGTGACCCTGCAGCCGATCCGCCGCTATGGCTTTGACGCGGCGATCCTGTTTGCGGACATCCTGCTGCTGCCGCAGGCGCTGGGGGCGGATCTGTGGTTCGTCACGGGCGAGGGGCCGCGCCTGTCCACCATCACCACCCAGGATGAGTTCGACAGGCTGGGCCGGGGCGAGATGATCCATGACACATTGTCGCCCGTCTATGAAACCGTGCGCCGCCTGCGCCGCGACCTGCCGCAGGAAACCACGCTGATCGGCTTTGCCGGCGCGCCCTGGACGGTGGCCACCTACATGATCGCCGGGCGCGGCACCCCGGATCAGGGCCCGGCCCATGCGCTGAAGGATGAAAACGCGCTGCTCTTCGGCCAGATCATCGAGCGGCTGACGGAATCCACCATCGACTACCTCTCTGCCCAGATCGAGGCCGGGGCCGAATGCGTCAAGATCTTTGACAGCTGGGCAGGGTCGCTGAAGGGGGAGGATTTCACCCGCTATGCGCAGGAACCCGCCCGCATCATCACGCAAGAGCTGAAGGCGCGGCATCCGGGCATTCCCGTCATCGCCTTCCCGCGCGGGGCCGGCACCGCGTATGAGGGGTTCGCCAAGGCCACGGGCGCGGATTGCGTGGCGCTGGACAGCGCGGTTAATCCCGCCTGGGCCGCGGCGCATGTGCAGGTGGACGGCTGCGTGCAGGGCAACCTGGAAAGCAGCCACATGGTCACCGGCGGCGACGCACTGGTGGCGCAAACCCGCGCCATCGTCGAGGCGTTCCGCGGCGGGCCGCATATCTTCAACCTGGGCCACGGGATCACACCGGATGCGGACCCTGAAAACGTGCAGTTGATGATCGACACCGTGCGGGGCATGGCCTGACCACGCCCGCCAGGCGTTTTGCCGTCAGGCGATGATGACATGCGCGCGGGCCACAAGGCCCGTGCGGACCAGCCGCGCTCAGCGGCGCAGGGCGCGGCGGCGCAGCCCCGTCTGGGGCCGGTTCAGCAGCTTCTCCCGCAGGAACACGAACAGCCCCGCCCCCACGATCAGCAGACAGCCCCACCAGACCTCCGGCCCCGGCCATTCGGCAAAGATCGCCCAGCCCCACAGGATTGCCAGCGGCAGGCCCAGGTATTCAAACGGCGCCACGGTGGCGGCATCTGCAATGCGATAGGCCGCGCTGAGCGTGTAGCCCACCACACCCGCCGTCAGCCCCAGCCCGAGGAACACCCACACATCGTCCCCTTGCGGCCAGATCCACGGCCGCAGCAGGAAAATCAGGCTTTCATTCTGGGTGCCTTCGGCAAACCGGCCATCACCGGCCACAATGAAAAACCCCACCGACACCAGCAAAAATGTGCCCTGGATATAGATCGCCATGGCGGAGGCGCGCGTGGTCACGCCCAGCCGCCGGGTCAGCACCTGCATCCCGGCGTATAGCGCCGCCGCCGCCACCGGCAGCAACAGCACCCCGCGTGACACGCCGATGGTGTTGGCCCAGGGCTGCTGCATCACCAGCACGCCGACAAAGCCGACCACGACCGCCCCCAGCCGCCACGGGCCGACCTTTTCGCCCAGCACCGGGATGGACAGCAGCGTGATGAACAGCGGCGCCACGAAGAACAGCGCCGTGGCCTGCGCCAGCGGCAGCACCGCAACCGCGGCGTAGAAGGTCAGGTTGGCCAGCACCACAAGCAACCCGCGCAGCAGGTGCAGCAGGGGCGTGGCGGTGCGCAGCGCGCGAAACCCGCCCTCCCACTGCAGAAAGACCAGCGTGAACAGGATGCCGACCGCCGATCTGACAAAGACGATTTGGTGCAGCGGATAGCCGCCCGACAGGAACTTGATCAGCATGTCATTCACGGAAATCGCCGCAACCCCAAGGCTGATCAGCAAGATCCCCAGGGCGGGGTTGTTGTGGCGCGTCTGTGTCATGGCGGTGGTGTCGCCCATGCGGGGCCTTGCGCGCGCGTCTGTTTCCGACACGGGCGGGCGATTGTGTCCTCGCCGGGGCTGTGGTGTTGTAAATTGAACCGTTCGGTTTACGTGCCCCGCATCAGCGAAGAAGGAGGCCAAGATGGCCGCGATGGTCGAAATTGAGGATGTGCACAAAAGCTACGACAGCGGCTTTCAGGCCCTGCGCGGCGTCTCATTGCGCATTGAACAGGGCGAGATCCTGGCCCTGCTGGGGCCGAATGGCGCGGGCAAGACCACGCTGATTTCCTGCATCTGCGGGATCAGCACGCCCACCGGCGGGCGCATCCGCGTGGGCGGCCATGACGTGGTGGCGCAATATCGCGCCGCGCGGCGCCTTGTGGGCTTGGTGCCGCAGGAGATCTCTCTGGAACCGTTTGAGAAGGTCTGGAACACGGTGCGCTTTTCGCGCGGGCTGTTCGGCCTGCCGCGCAACGATGCCCGGCTGGAGGAGATTCTGCGCCAGCTTTCGCTGTGGGACAAACGGGATGCCAGGATCGTGGAGCTTTCAGGCGGCATGAAGCGGCGCGTGCTGATCGCCAAGGCGCTGGCGCATGAGCCGCGCGTGCTGTTCCTGGATGAGCCGACCGCCGGTGTGGATGTGGAGTTGCGCCGGGACATGTGGGACATCGTCGCCGCGCTGAAGGCGCAGGGCGTCACCATCATCCTGACCACCCATTACATCGAGGAAGCCGAGGCCATCGCCGACCGCATCGGCGTCATCAACCGGGGCGAGATGCTGTTGGTGGAACCAACCGCCGATCTGCTGACCCGCATGGGCCGCAAGGAACTGCGGGTGGACCTGGCCGAGCCGCTGACCGCCCTGCCGGACGCCCTGTCCGGGCATGGGCTGAGCCTGACCGACGAGGGGCGCACGCTGGTCTATCCCTATGATGTGGCGGCGGAACGCACCGGCATCGCGCGGTTGATGGCGGATCTGTCGGCTTCGGGGATCGTGCTGCGCGATCTGAGCACGCGGCAGAACTCGCTTGAGGAGATCTTCGTCTCCCTCACCTCGGACAAGGAGGATGCGGCATGAATTTCGGCGCGATCCTTGCGATCTACCGCTTTGAGATGGCGCGCTTCTTCCGCACGCTGCTGCAAAGCTTCATCTCTCCGGTGGTGTCCACATCGCTGTATTTCGTGGTCTTCGGCGCCGCCATCGGCAGCCGGATCCAGGAGGTCGAAGGCGTCAGCTATGGCGCCTTCATCGTGCCGGGGCTGGTGATGCTGAGCGTCATCACCCAGGCGATCTCCAACGCCAGCTTCGGCATCTATTTCCCCAAGTTCATCGGCACGATCTTCGAACTGCTCTCCGCCCCCGTCAGTTTCATCGAGGTGGTGGTGGGCTATGTCGGCGCGGCCGCGACCAAGGCGCTGTTCATCGGGGTGGTGATCCTGGGCACCTCGGCCTTGTTCGTGGATCTGACGATCCTGCATCCCGGCGCGATGCTGGCCTTCCTTGTGCTGACCTGCATCAGCTTTGCGCTGATGGGGTTCATCGTTGGTATCTGGGCGCGCAATTTTGAACAGCTGCAACTGGTGCCGCTGCTGATCGTGACGCCACTGGTGTTCCTGGGCGGGTCTTTCTACTCGGTCAGCATGTTGCCGCCGGTGTGGCAGACGATCACGCTGTTCAACCCGGTGCTGTATCTTGTGTCGGGGTTCCGCTGGGCGTTCTTCGGCATGGCCGATGTGCCGGTGGGGCTGTCGCTGCTGGCGATCCTGGGCTTTACGCTGCTGTGCATCGGGGTGATCTGGTGGATCTTCCGCACGGGCTGGCGCATCCGCAGCTGACGCGGCGGGCAGGTGACGCGGCGGGGCTGGCCCGCCGCGCGCCGGTCACACATGGG
>CBFHYV010000165.1:0-7126 GCA_965660085.1 uncultured Paracoccaceae bacterium | reverse complement strand
CCGGGCAATCTGCGCGCCCCCCGCATCGGCATCGGCCGCCAGACCGCCCAGCGCCAGCAGCCGCCCGCCCAGTGCGACGGACAGCGCATGCAGCGGCCCGGTGGTGTCCGCGCGCAGCACGGCCAGCGCGGCAGAGACCTCCAGCGCGTTACCAAGGCAGGGCGCGATGGGCCAGGACATGTCGGTGATCAGCGCGGCTGTCGGGCAGCCCGCGGCATTGGCAGTGTCCACCAGCGCACGGGCCAGGGCCTGCGCCTCTGCCACGGTCTTCATGAAGGCACCGCTGCCGACCTTCACATCCAGCATCAGCCCCGACAGCCCCGCCGCCAGCTTCTTGGACAGGATGGAGGCGGTGATCAGATCAAGGCTCTGCACCGTGCCCGTGACATCGCGGATGGCATAAAGCCGCCGGTCCGCTGGCGCGATCCGGTCCGAGGCCGCGACGATCGCCACGCCACATTCGGCCACCACGGCGCGCAGGGCGGGAATGTCCAGCTCCGTGCGCAGACCGGGCAGCGCCTCCAGCTTGTCCAGCGTGCCGCCCGTATGACCCAGACCCCGGCCCGAGATCATGGGCACCCGCGCCCCGCAGGCCGCCAGCGCCGGGGCCAACACCAGGCTGACGCAATCGCCCACGCCGCCGGTGGAATGCTTGTCCAGCACCGGCGGGCCATCGCCCCAGGCCAGCGTCTCGCCGCTGTCGCGCATGGCGGCCGTCAGGGCCACGCGCAGCTCCGGCGCCATCCCGTTCAGGCAGACCGCCATCGCAAAGGCCCCGGCCTGCGCATCCCCCACACGCCCGTCCGCCAGCGCGGCGGCAAAGTCTGCCACCTGCGCGGCCGTGGGCGCCTGGCCGTGGCGCAAGGCCTCCAGGAAGGCGGCAATCTGCATTCAGCTGCGCTCCATCTGCGCGGCGTCAAAGGCGCCCGGCAACAACGCGCCCACGGTGGTGTGCAGCTCGGCCCCGTCCGTGGTGGCCAGCGTCACCGGCGTTTCGGCATCGGCAAATTCCGCCAGCTTCTGCCGGCACCCGCCGCAGGGGGACACGGGCACAGGGCTGTCCGCCACCACATAGGCCCGCGCGATCCGGCGGCTGCCGCCGGCGGCGACCATGGCGGCAATGGCCCCGGCCTCGGCGCAGGTGCCTTCGGGATAGGCCACGTTTTCGACATTGCAGCCGATGTGCAGCCGCCCGTCCGCATCCACAATGGCGGCGCCCACGTGGAAATTGGAATAGGGCACATGGGCGTTTTCGCGCACGGCCAAGGCCGCATCGCGCAGCACGGTCGCCAGATCTTCGGGCATGGGGCAGGTCCTTTCGCTTTGCGGTATCGTGCGCAGCACCTTTCGGGAAATCAAGAGGCGCCGCAGTGCCGCAGTGCCTAGGCGCACGGGCGGAAACCTGCTAGGCGATCGGCACTGGATCAGATTAGTTTAACGTTAAACATATACTCAGCGGAAGGAGCACGGACATGACCGACACCAGCAAGGAAAGCCTGCGCCAGGCGGCGCTGGACTATCACGCCTATCCCAAGCCCGGGAAGCTGGAGATCCGCGCCACCAAACCGCTGGCCAATGGCCGCGACCTGTCCCGCGCCTATTCCCCCGGCGTGGCGGAGGCCTGCCTGGACATCCGCGACACCCCCGCCGATGCGGCGCGCTATACTGCGCGGGGCAACCTGGTGGCGGTGGTGTCCAACGGCACCGCCGTTCTGGGGCTGGGTAACATCGGCCCGCTGGCCTCCAAGCCGGTGATGGAGGGCAAGGCCGTCCTGTTCAAGAAATTCGCCGATATCGATTGTTTCGACCTTGAGATCAACGAACCCGACCCGGTGAAACTGGCCGAGATCGTCTGCGCGCTGGAGCCGACCTTCGGCGCAGTGAACCTGGAGGACATCAAGGCGCCGGATTGCTTTGTGGTGGAACGGATCTGCCGCGAGCGCATGAACATCCCCGTGTTCCACGATGACCAGCACGGCACCGCCATCGTGGTCGGCGCCGCCGCCACCAACGCGCTGTATCTGGCCGGCAAGTCCTGGGCGGAGGTCAAGATCGTCTCCACCGGCGGCGGGGCGGCGGGCATAGCCTGCCTGAACATGCTGATGAAACTGGGCGTGCGGCGTGAAAACATCTGGCTGTGCGACATTCACGGCCTGGTCCATGATGGCCGGGAGGTGGACATGACCCCGCAAAAGGCCGCCTTTGCCCAACCCGGCGGCCCGCGCACGCTGGATGACGTGATCGATGGCGCGGACCTGTTCCTGGGCCTGTCCGGCCCCAATGTGCTGCAGCCCGCGCAAGTGGCGCGCATGGCCGCGCAGCCCATCGTCTTTGCCCTGGCCAATCCCACGCCGGAAATCATGCCCGATGCCGCCCGCGCCGCCGTGCCGGATGCCATCATTGCCACCGGCCGCAGCGATTTTCCCAACCAGGTCAACAACGTGCTGTGCTTCCCCTTCATTTTCCGCGGCGCGCTGGACGTGGGCGCAACGGAAATCAACGACGCCATGCAGATCGCCTGTGTCGAAGGCATCGCGGAGCTGGCCCGCGCCACCACCAGCGCCGAGGCCGCCGCCGCCTATCAGGGCGAACAGCTGACCTTCGGCGTGGATTACCTGATCCCCAAACCGTTCGATCCGCGCCTGTCCGGCGTGGTCAGCACTGCCGTGGCAAGCGCGGCCATGGCCACCGGCGTGGCCACCCGCCCGCTGGAGGATCTGGCCGCCTACAAGGCGCGGCTGGATGCCTCCGTCTTCCGCTCGGCCCTGCTGATGCGCCCGGTGTTCGAGGCCGCCGCCACCGCCGCGCGCCGCATCGTCTTTGCCGAGGGCGAGGATGAGCGCGTGCTGCGCGCCGCCCAGGCCATTCTGGAGGAAACGACGGAACAGCCCATCCTGATCGGCCGCCCGGAGGTCATCGCCCAGCGCTGTGAACGGCTGGGCCTGGAAATCCGCCCGGATCGGGATTTCAACATCGTGAACCCCGAAAATGACCCCCGCTACCGCGATTACTGGGAAACCTATCACAGCCTGCGCGCCCGCCACGGGGTCACGCCGGACCTGTCGCGCGCCATCATGCGCACCAATTCCACCGCCATCGGCGCGGTGATGGTCCACCGCGATGAAGCGGATTCGCTGATCTGCGGCACCTTCGGCGAATATCGCTGGCACCTGAATTACGTCACCCAGGTGCTGGGCACCGAAGGCCTGCGCCCGCATGGCGCGCTGTCCATGATGATCCTGGAAGACGGGCCGCTGTTCATCGCGGACACGCATGTGCGCGCCTCCCCCACGCCGGAACAGCTGGCCGAAACCGCCATTGGCGCGGCGCGGCATGTGCGCCGCTTCGGCATCACGCCCAATGTCGCCTTTTGCGCGCAATCCCAGTTCGGCAGCATGGCGGGCGGCTCGGGCGAGCGGCTGCGCCAGGCCATCGCCCTGCTGGACGAAGGCGCCCATGATTTCTGCTATGAGGGCGAGATGAACATCGATGCCGCGCTGGACCCGGAGCTGCGCGCGCGCATTTTCCCCGGCAACCGGATGCAGGGCGCGGCCAATGTGCTGATCTTTGCCGATGCCGATGCGGCCTCTGGCGTGCGCAACATCCTCAAGATGAAGGCCGACGGGCTGGAGGTTGGCCCGATCCTGATGGGCATGGGCAACCGCGCGCACATCGTCAGCCCCTCCATCACCTCACGCGGGTTGCTGAACATGGCGGCCATCGCCGGAACGCCCGTGGCCCATTACGGCTGACCCCATGCGCGCCCCGGCGGACACCGGGGCGCGCGGTGGATTTGTGGCGGACACGGCCGGGGCGGGCTTGACTGTGGTCTAATATTTCATTATTTCATGAAATATGGAAACAGAAACCGTCATCCAACTGTCCGCCCTGGCCCATCCCCAGCGGCTTGCCACCTTCCGGCTGATCCTGCGGCGCTTTCCGCAGGCCGTGGCCGCGGGTGAGGTCGCGCAGGTGCTGGGCCTTAAGGCATCCACAGCCTCTGTCTATCTGTCCGCGCTGCATGGCGCCGGGCTGATCGAGCGTCGCAGAAATGGCACATCGCTGCTGTATACGGCGAGGATGGATCAGATCCGGCAGATGGCGGATTTCCTGTTTCTGGACGTCTTGCGCGGCCGGGCGGACCTGGCCCCGCATGCCCTGCCCCGCCCTGCCCCGAAGGAGGCCGCGATGACCACCGCCAAATACAACGTCCTGTTCATCTGCTCGGGCAATTCCGCCCGGTCGATCTTCGCGGAATCGCTGCTGCGCGATTTTGCCGATCACAAGTTCAACGCCTATTCCGCAGGCACCCAGCCCTATTCACAGCTGAACCCGATCGCGCTGCAGATGCTGCGCGACAAGGGGCATGACACCTCCATGCTGCGGTCCAAGCATATCAGCGAATTCCAGGGCCCGGACGCGCCGCGGATGGATTTCGTCTTCACGGTGTGTGACCAGGCCGCGAACGAGGATTGCCCCAGCTGGCCCGGCCAGCCGATCAGCGCCCATTGGGGCCTGCCGGACCCGGTCAAGGCCACCGGCAATGAGGCAGAGCGCCTGCTGGCCTTCCAACAGGCCTTCGGTACCCTGCGCAACCGGATCAAGGGCTTTGCCGCCCTGCCCTTTGACAGCCTGGACAAGCTTGCCCTGCAAGCCGCCGTGGACCGGCTGGGCACAGAAACCCCCGAAGATGCGGAGACCATCTGACATGACCACCTACGCCATCAATGGCCTTGGCCGGATCGGCAAGCTGGCCCTGCGCCCGCTGCTGGAACGCGGCGCGAAGATCGCCTGGATCAATGATGCCATGGGCGATGCCGCCATGCATGCCCATCTGCTGGAATTTGACACCGTGCATGGCCGCTGGCCCGCCGCGTTTTCCCATGAGGACGACGCCGTGGTGATCGATGGCACGCGCCTGCCCTTCATCGGCACGAAGGATCTCGGCGCGCTGCCGCTGGACGGGGTGGACGTGGTCATCGACTGCACCGGCAAGTTCAAGACCGAGGCCGCGCTGGCGCCCTATTTCGCCGCCGGCGTCAAGAAGGTCATCGTCTCGGCCCCCGTCAAGGACGGGCGGACCGCCAATATCGTCTATGGTGTCAATGATGACATCTATGACCCCGCCCAACACAGCATCGTCACGGCCGCCAGCTGCACCACCAACTGCCTGGCCCCGGTGGTGAAGGTGATCCATGAATCGCTGGGCATCCGCCACGGCTCCATGACCACGATCCATGACGTGACCAACACCCAGACCATCGTGGACCGGCCCCACAAGGATCTGCGCCGGGCGCGCTCGGCGCTGAACTCGATGATCCCCACCACCACCGGCTCGGCCACAGCCATCACGCTGATCTACCCCGAGCTCAAGGGCCGCCTGAACGGCCATGCGGTGCGGGTGCCGCTGCTGAACGCCTCGCTGACCGATTGCGTCTTTGAAGTTGAGCGCCCGACCACTGCCGAGGAGGTCAACAGCCTGTTCGAGGCCGCCGCCAACGGGCCGTTGCAGGGCATACTGGGCTATGAAACCCGCCCCCTGGTCAGCACGGATTACACCAACGATCCGCGCTCCAGCATCGTGGACGCGCTGTCCACCATGGTGGTCAATGGCACGCAGGTGAAGATCTATGCCTGGTATGACAACGAATGGGGCTATGCCAACCGCCTGGTGGATGTGGCGCTGATGGTCGGGGGGCGGCTGTGACACGCACACCGGGGCTGTCCGCCTATATTGCCGTCACGGCGGCCTATTGGGCCTTCATGCTGACGGATGGCGCGCTGCGGATGCTGGTGCTGCTGCATTTCCACAGCCTGGGCTTCAGCCCGGTGCAGCTGGCCTATCTGTTCGTGCTGTATGAAATCGCCGGGGTGGTCACCAACCTGTCGGCGGGCTGGATCGCGGCGCGCTTCGGTCTGACCAGCACGCTCTATGCCGGGCTGGGCTTGCAGGTGCTGGCGCTGCTGGCGCTGGCGCAGCTGGACCCGGGCTGGGCGGTCACGGCCTCTGTCGTCTTCGTCATGCTGGTGCAGGGCGCGTCCGGCGTGGCCAAGGACCTGGCCAAGATGAGCTCCAAGTCCGCGGTCAAGCTGCTGGCGCCCAAAGGCGAGGGCGCGCTGTTCCGCTGGGTGGCGGTGCTGACCGGGTCCAAGAACGCGGTCAAGGGCGTGGGCTTCCTGCTGGGGGCGGCGCTGCTGGCGCTGGCGGGTTTCGTGCCCGCGGTGCTGGGCATGGCGGCCGTGCTGGCGGTGATCCTGGTGGCCGTTCTGCTGCGGATGCCTGCCGGGCTGCCCACGGGCCGCAAGGATGCCAAGTTCCGGGAGGTCTTTTCCAAGGACCGCAACATCAACTGGCTGAGCCTTGCGCGCGTGTTTCTGTTCGGCGCGCGGGACGTGTGGTTCGTGGTCGGCATCCCGATCTATTTCTACGCCGTGCTGTCGGACGGGTCAGAGGATGGCAACCGCACGGCCTTCTTCATCATCGGCACCTTCATGGCGGTGTGGATCATCCTCTATGGTGCGGTGCAGGCCGCCGCCCCGCGCCTGCTGCGGGCCAACAGCCGTCCGGGCGCGGCAGGCTTGATCGGCGCGGCATGGGCTTGGGCCTTGGGCCTTGCGGTTTTGCCCGCGTTTCTGGCCGCGATGGTCTGGGCTGCGGGTGCGCCCGCGCCATGGTTAACGGCCACGCTGATCGTGGGGCTATTGATATTTGGCGCGGTTTTCGCGGTGAATTCCGCGCTGCATTCCTATCTGATCCTTGCCTTTACCAAGGCCGAACGCGTGACGATGGATGTGGGGTTTTACTACATGGCCAATGCGGCGGGCCGATTGCTGGGCACGGTTTTGTCCGGGTTCACCTATCAATTGGGCGGCTTGCCCGCCTGTTTGGGGACAGCGGCGGCGATGTTGGCGCTAAGCGCGGTTTTTGCCCGCCGTCTACAGCCGATCCGCGCGTAGGGCTGCATTAAACACTTGTTCATGTCCGGTGTGCTAAGGCTTTGCCCGTCATTTTCGATGGGCATGCCATGTCAGACAACGCAACGCGCCCCCTGATTATCAAGCGCAAAAAGGTTATTTCCGGCGGCGGCCATCATGGGGGCGCGTGGAAGGTTGCTTATGCGGATTT
>CBFHYV010000164.1:0-7137 GCA_965660085.1 uncultured Paracoccaceae bacterium | reverse complement strand
AAACCGTCCTGCGCCAACGGTTTGACGCGCTGAAAGCCCAAGGCGCGGACACCGGCGCAGCGCCCCCGCCGGGGTTGGAGGCCGCGCTGGACCGCATGGGCGTGATCGCCCGGCGCGGCCGCTAGGCCCCGGCGCGGCGGGCCAGTTCCATCCGGGCAAAGGCCCAGTTGGCCGCCTGATGCACCACGCCGAAGGCCCCATCCCGCAGCAGGGCGTCCACTTCCTCGGGCGTGCGATACAGGATCTCCATCTCCTCCAGGTCCCCATCGTCGGGGGCCTGCACCTGCCGGCATCCGGTGGCCAGGAAATAGGTGCCGTGACAGCCGCGCTGGTTGCCATTGTCCACGTAGCTGCCCAGTTCCGTCCAGGCGTCAGAGACAAGCCCGGTTTCCTCCAGCAGCTCACGCCGGGCGCCGTCCACCGGGGCCTCGCCCTCATCGACGAAGCCCGCCGGCACGCCAAGGCAGACCCGGCCCGGGCCGTGTTTGTAATGGCGCAGCAGGACCACGCGCCCATCCTCCAGGATCGGGACCACGGTGGCGAAGCTGCGCAGATGCACCTGGTAAAAATCGTCGATCACCTGGCCATCGGGCAGTTCCACCACCTGGCGGGAGACGCGCACCCGCGGCAGCGCCTCGAACACATAGGTCAATGACAGGGTCTTCCACGGGGTCATGCGCCGCACCTTGAGCAGAAATGAAAAGGCCGCCCCCGAAGGGACGGCCCAAAGGTGGATCAATGCGCCCGGCGGCGCAAGCGATCAGCCGACCAGTTCGAGGCCGGAGAAGAAATAGGCGATCTCGTTCGCGGCGGTGTCCGGCGCGTCGGAGCCATGGACGGAGTTTTCACCCACGGATTCGGCGAATTCGGCGCGGATGGTGCCGGGGGCTGCATCGGCGGGGTTGGTTGCGCCCATGACTTCACGGTTCTTCGCAATGGCGCCTTCGCCTTCCAGGACCTGCACCACAACCGGGGCGGAGGCCATGAATTCGCACAGCTCGCCGTAGAAGGGGCGTTCCTTGTGCACGGCATAGAACACGCCAGCCTGTTCGGGGGTCAGGTGAATGCGCTTCTGCGCGACGATGCGCAGGCCGGCGTCCTCGAACTTGGCATTGATCTTGCCAGTCAGGTTGCGGCGGGTTGCGTCGGGCTTGATGATGGACAGGGTGCGTTCGATGGCCATGGGGCGCTCCGTCAGGCAGGGGTTGAGTTCGGTCGCGGCACTATCATGGGCCGCAGGCCTTGGAAAGCCCTGACAGCCGGCCCGGACCGGCGCCGCGCCACGGTGCGGATGCGCCACATTGCGCCCGGCCGCCCCGGCGCCGATACCGGCCGCGGACCCCCAGCCAGAAAGGCCTCGCCATGCCCGCCGCCGACGATGACTATGTATATGATGAGGCCACGGGCGAATGGCGCCCGGAGTCCGAGCTGGCCGCAGAAGCCGCCGCGATGCCAGAGGCGCGCGATGCCGTCGGTGGCCTGCTGGCCGATGGGGACAGCGTGGTGCTGATCAAGGATCTGAAGGTCAAGGGCGCGGGCACGACGCTGAAACAGGGCACGGTCATCCGCTCCATCCGCCTGACGGCCAACCCTGAAGAGATCGATTGCCGCCATGACAAGGTCAAGGGGCTGGTGCTGCGCACGGAATTCGTGCGCAAACGCTAGGGTGCCGGGCCGCGCGGCTCTGCGGCCGCCGGTCAGGCCGGGCCAGTGATCAGAGGGGCCGGTGGTCAGAAATGGATCGCCCGCCCCCAGGCATCCAGAACGGATTCATGCATCATCTCTGACAGGGTGGGATGCGGGAAAACCGTCTGCATCAGGTCGGCCTCGGTCGTTTCCAGCTGCTGCGCGATGACATAGCCCTGGATCAGCTCGGTCACATCCGCGCCGACCATATGCGCGCCCAGCAGCGCGCCGCTGTCGGCGTCAAACACCGTCTTGACCATGCCTTCGGGTTCGCCCAGCGCGATGGCCTTGCCATTTCCGATGAAGGGAAAGCGGCCCACGCGCAGGCTGTGGCCCGCCGCCTTTGCCTGCGCCTCCGTCAGGCCGACAGAGGCGATCTGCGGATTGCAATAGGTGCAGCCTGCAATGGCCGCCCGATCCATGGGATGGGGCGTGCCGCCGGCCACAAGCTCGGCCACCAGAACGCCCTCATGGCTGGCCTTGTGCGCCAGCCACGGCCCGCCCGTGACGTCGCCGATGGCATGGATGCCCGCCACGCCGGTCCGGCACAGCGCATCGGTCACGATATGGCCACGCTCAGTGGCGATGCCCAGCGCCTCGAGGCCCAGCCCCTCGGTATTGGCGGTGATCCCCACGGCGGAGATCACGGTGTCCACCCGGATCTGCCGCGCGGCGCCGTCCTGGACAAAATGCGCGGTCACGCCGTCCGCGTCCCGCGCCAGCCGGATATCCCGCGCGCCGGGCAGGATGGTCATGCCCTGCTTTTCAAACTGTTTGCGCGCGAAATCGGCAATCTCGGCATCCTCGGCCGGCAGGATGCGATCCTGCACCTCCATCACCGTGGTGTCGGCGCCCAGCGCATTGTAAAAACTGGCAAACTCCATCCCGATCGCGCCGGAGCCGATCACCAGCAGCCGCCCCGGCATATGCGGCGGGGTCAGCGCATGGCGATAGGTCCAGACGCGCTGGCCGTCAGGCTCCAGCCCCGGCAGCTCGCGCGCGCGGGCACCCGTGGCCAGCACAACGGCGGGCGCCTCCAGCGTGTCTGTGCCGGATTGGGTCGTCACCTCCACCCGCGTGGGCGTGACCAGCCGGGCATCGCCCATGATGGTGGTGACCTTGTTCTTCTTCAGCAGATGGCCTACGCCGCTGTTGAGCTGCCCCGCCACCTTGCGCGACCGTTTGACAATGGCCTGCAGATCAAAGCCCAGGTTGCCCGCCGTCAGACCGAATTCCGCCGCGCGGTGCATCTGGTGGAACAGCTCCGCCGACCGCAGCATCGCCTTGGTGGGAATGCAGCCCCAGTTCAGGCAGATGCCGCCCAGGTGCTCACGCTCCACCACCGCAACGGACAGGCCAAGCTGCGCGGCACGGATGGCGCAGACATAGCCCCCGGGCCCCGCGCCGATCACGATCATGTCGAATTGCCGGACGGACATTGCCGCACCTCCCCCATGTTTTCGCACAGGCTAGCGCAGGGGGACGGGCGCGGCAATCCACCGCGCAGCGCGTGCCACCGGGGCCGTCAGCCCGCGGCGGTCATCTCCCGCACCGTGGCGCCATAGCCGCCCGCGGCGACATAGGCTTGCTCTTTCGGGGTGGAGTGGCGCGCCAGGGCATCGTTGCGGTAGGGAAAGCGGCCGAAATCGCGGATGACCTGACGATGCGCGCGCGCGTGCAACAGGTTGGACCCGCCCCGCTCGGGCATGCGGTCCAGCATCAGACGCACACAGCGGTCCTGATCCGACAGGACCTCTGAATGCATCAGCGGCAGGTAGAAGAACTGGCGCGCGGGCGGATCAATGCGCAGATCCCAATCGCGGCTGATGGCCTGCTTGGCCGCCGCCAGTGCCACCTTGTCAGAGGCAAAGGCCCGGCCGGAGCCGCGGAACATGTTGCGGTGCGCTGGGATAGGTCAGCCACAGGCCATAGCGGCCCTCCATGGCGCTGGCCCAGGTGGCCATGAACCTGTCCCGGATCTGGGCATCCAGCGTGTCAGAGGCAGAATACCACCCTTGAGGCCCGACCTCATCCAGCCAGAAATTCAGAATATCCTCGGGTGTCGGCATCGAATTACTCCCTTCCTGCCCGCCACGGTGCGCGTAACGCCTGATGACAATCAAGCCTTGCCGGCGACGCAAGGGGAAATCACGTTTTGCGACAACCCGCCTCACAGCGTGAGCAGGTGGCCTCAGGCCGCGGTGCTTGTCGGCGTATCGGGGCTGTCCCCAGCGGCGGCCTCCTCCTGCGCCTCGGCGAATTCCAGCGCGTATTCCTGCGCCACCTCCACCGCAACCGGAGAGCCCGTCGGCACAATGGGCGCGTAGCTGGAGGTATCGGCCACCGCAGGTGCGGCACGTTGCGTCATGCGATACAGGCCATAGACCGCAATCGCCGCCAGAAGGGCCGCGATCAGCACGAAAAAGCCCCAAGGCCCCAGCGTTTCCATGATCCAGCCAATCAGCAGCGGGCCGGTGATGGCGCCCAGCCCGTTGACAAACAGCAACCCCGCCGAGGCGCTGGCCATGTCATCGCGGTCCAGAAAGTCATTGGTATAGGCAATCAGCAGGGAATAGAGCGGGTTGGACGCGCCCCCGATCAGAAAGCCCACGATCAGCAACACCTCGAAAATGCCGCCGAAGAACACCGCCACCACGGCCGCGGATGCGCCCATGGCCGACACGGCCGTGACCAGCACGCGCCGGTCCATCCGGTCCGACAGGAAGCCCAGCGGATATTGCAGCATCAACGCGCCCACATAGAAACTGGCCACGAACATGGAAATCTGGGACAGGCTCAGCCCCACCTGCGCGCCATAGACCGCCGCCATGCCGAATTGCGCGGCAAAGATCCCGCCCAGCAGGAACATGCCCACAAAGCCCAGCGGCGACGTGGTGTAGAGCGCCTTCAGGCTCATCGGCTTGGTGGAATCAAACGCCGGCGTGGGCGAGATCGACAGCAGGATCGGCGCAAACGCGATGGACACCAGCACAGAGGGGATCACGAACAGCAGAAACCCCGAGGCATCCGGTATCACCAGCAAGGCCTGCGCCGCGATGATGCCGCCCATCTGCACGATCATGTACAGCGACAGCGCCTGACCGCGGGTCTCATTGGTGGCGTTGTTGTTCAGCCAGCTTTCCGCGGTGACATAGACGCCGCAAAAACAGAACCCCAGCAGCACCCGGCCCAGCGTCCAGGCAATGGGGTCCGTCAGTGCGGGAAACAGGATCAGCACCGCCGAGATCAGCGACCCCAGCGCCGCAAAGACCCGCACATGCCCCACACGCCGGATCATGCCCGGCGTCATGCGGCTGGCAAACAGGAAGCCCAGGAAATAGCCGGACATCACCACGGACAGCACGAAGGGCGAGAACCCCGCCAAATCCCCCCGCACCCCCAGAAGCGAGCTTTGCAGCCCGTTGCCGATCATCATCAGGCCGATGCCCAGCAACAATGCCCATGACGTATTGAGAACCTGCAACATGGTCTTTCCTTTCGCGGGTCTTGGCGGCGGATGAGGGCCTGTAGGGAAATCGGCCTGCGGCAAGGTTTCGGGCCACCGTCAGCGTGGCCGAGCGGAACCGGGGTGTCTGTGACGCCACCGACAATTCCGGGCCCGCCCCCGGCGTTGCCGGATGGCCCGGGCCGCAAGGCGGGCGGTCAGTGATGTCGCGCTCTGTCCCGTGCAGCCTGCCGCATCACAGGCCGCGCTGCAACCACCCGCCGCGGGCCGCTTTGCCGCGTCCTCAATCCGGCAACAACAGTGACGCATCCCCGTAGGAGAAGAACCGATAGCGCTGCGCCACGGCGTGATCGTAGATCCGCGCGATCCTGTCCTGCCCCATCAGGGCCGAGACCAGCATCATCAGGGTGCTCTTGGGCAGGTGGAAATTGGTCATCAACCCATCCGCCACCCGAAACTCGAACCCCGGATAGATGAAGATGTCCGTGTCGCCCTCCCACGGGCGGATGGCGCCTGTGTCCCGCGCGGCGGTTTCGATCAGGCGCAGCGCCGTGGTGCCCACGGGGATGACGCGCCGGCCCTGATCCTTGGCCCGGGCGATGTCGGCGGCGGCCTGCGGGCTGACCTGGCCCCATTCGGAATGCATCCTGTGGCGCGTCACGTCATCGACCTTGACCGGCAGAAAGGTGCCCGCCCCGACATGCAGCGTCACATGGGTGAAACTGACCCCGCGCTGGTCCAGCGCCTGCATCAAGGGCACATCGAAATGCAGCGATGCGGTCGGCGCGGCCACGGCGCCTGGGCGCGCGGCCCAGATCGTCTGGTAATCCTGCTTGTCGCGGGCATCCGCGGCACGGCGCCCCGCGATATAGGGCGGCAGCGGCATGGCCCCCACGGCGTTCAGCGCGGCGTCAAAGTCCGCGCCGGTCAGGTTGAACCGCAGATGGGCCTGCCCCTCATCCCGCGCCACCAGCGTTGCGTGAAAATCGGGGGCAAAGTCGATCCGCTCGCCCTCGCGCAGTTTCTTCAGCGGCTTGACCAGCGCGGCCCAGGTGCCGTCGGCGCGCGGCTCCAGCAGGGTGACCTCCATCGCGGCGGCGGTGTCGCCCTGTGCGCCACTGCGGTGCCGCAGGCCGGACAGCCGCGCGGGGATCACTTGCGTGTCGTTCAGCACCAGCAGATCGCCGGGTTGCAGAAAATCCGGCAGTTCCCGCACGATGTGATCGGCAATCGCATCCCCTTGCGCCACCAGCAAACGCGCCGAGGAACGCGGCTGCGCCGGCCGCGTGGCGATCAGATCTTCTGGCAGATCGAAGTCAAAATCCGAAAGCTTCATGGCTCATCCTGCGACAACTCCGGCGGGGCCGGGCGGCGGAAGATTTCACGGAAGATGCCCGGTGTCAAAACGGAAAGCGGGTTCATCATCACCCGCGGCTGCGCCGCCGGGCCGGTGATGGTGAAGTTCACCGCAATAAGCCCCTCGCCCCGGCGGCTGACCAGCGCACCGATGCCGTTGATGAAATAGACGGGCGACAGCACCCCTTGCAGATCCAGTGCGCGGCCGGCGATGTCAAAATACCCGTCCAGCGTCAGCCCCATGGACGGGCCGGTTGCGCTGGCGCGGTGCAGGATCAGCTGATCGGGCGTCAGCGAGAATTCGGCCAGCGTATCGGAAAAGAACACGCCCGGCCCTTCCAGCTGGTCCAGCAACCCGACGAGCGAGATGGAATCGATCAGTTGCCCCAGCAGCGGCATGTCCGTCAGGCGCATCCCCGCAAGCGACAGACGCCCCGCATAGGTGCCCGCATCGCGCAGCGGCGTCAGGGTCAGCTCCAGCGTGCCGCCCTCGGCCTGCGGCAGCACACCTGCCGCCTGCAAGACCCCGCCGCCATCGCCCGAGGTCAGGCGAATCGCCAACCCGAACCCGTCCTGCGCCGGGTTCAGCGCTATCTGCACGGGCGGCCCCCCGGCCAGCCGCGCCTCCA
>CBFHYV010000163.1:0-7153 GCA_965660085.1 uncultured Paracoccaceae bacterium | reverse complement strand
GCGGCGCGCAGCCGGGCCGCGCGCGCGCGGATGGTTCCGCCGTCCACCTGCGGCATCCGCGCCGCCGGGGTGCCCTGCCGGGGCGAATAGGGAAAGACATGCAGCCAGGTCAGGTCACAGTCGGTGACAAGGCGCAGCGCGTTTTCAAAATGCGCCTCTGTCTCTGTCGGGAAACCGGCGATGATATCGGCGCCAAAGGTCATGTCCGGGCGTAGCGCGCGCGCCTCGGCCGCAAAGCGGATGGCGTCGTCGCGCAGGTGGCGGCGCTTCATCCGTTTCAGGATCAGGTCATCGCCATGTTGCAGGCTCAGGTGCAGATGCGGCATCAGGCGCGGCTCGGTCGCGATGGCCTCCATCAGGGCGTCATCGGCCTCGATCGAATCGATGGAGCTGATGCGCAGGCGCGGCAGGTCCGGCACCATGCGCAGGATGCGCCGCACCAGATCGCCCAGCCGAGGCGTGCCGGGCAGGTCCGCGCCCCAGCTTGTCAGGTCCACGCCGGTCAGCACCACCTCTAGATAGCCGCGTTGGACCATGCGCTTGATCTGATCCACGATCACCCCCGCCGGGACAGAGCGTGAGTTGCCCCGACCATAGGGAATGATGCAGAAGGTGCAGCGGTGATCGCAGCCGTTCTGCACCTGCACGAAGGCCCGCGCCCGCGTGCCGAACCCGTCAATCAGGTGGCCCGCGGTTTCGGTGACGGACATGATGTCATTGACCTGCACAGGTTCCGTCGGGCCGGTGAAATCGGGCGCCAGCCGCGCCCAGCTTTGGGCCTGCATCTTTTCATGATTGCCCAGGACGATGTCCACCTCCTCCATCGCGGCGAAGGTCTCCGGCTCGGTCTGGGCAGCGCAGCCGGTGACGACGATGCGCGCGCCGGGGTTTTCGCGGCGCAGGCGGCGGATTTCCTGGCGAGCCTTGCGCACGGCCTCGGCGGTGACGGCGCAGGTGTTGACCACTTGCACATCGCTGACCCCTGCGGCGCGGGCGAGGTCCTTCATCGCCTCCGTCTCATAGGCGTTCAGCCGGCAGCCCAGCGTGGTGAAGCGTGGCGCGCTCATGCGATGGCCTCCAGGAAGGATCGGGTCAGCTGGCCGGTGAACACATGCGCGCTGGCGCCCGTCATCCAGACGCCGTCCTCGGCCCAGTCAATCCACAATGTGCCGCCGTCCAGATCCACCCGCGCCTTGCGCCCGGTCAGCCCGCGCCGCGCGGCCGCCACCGCCGTGGCGCAGGAGGATGAGCCGGACGCCAGCGTGACCCCCACACCACGTTCCCACACCCGCATGCGCAAATGGTCCGGCCCGACAACCTGCGCCACCTGCACATTGGTGCGCTGCGGAAACAGCGGGTGGGTTTCATGCGGCGGGCCGAACTGCGCCAGATCCACTGCCGCAACGTCATCCACAAAGAATGTGCAATGCGGATTGCCCATGGATGTGGCCACTGGCGCGCCCGGGATCGGCAGAGCCAGCGTATCCACCGCCTGCGCCAGCGGAATGGCCTGCCAGTCCAGCACCGGCGCGCCCATGTTCACCGCCGTGATGCCCGCACCCATGTCCCGCGCTGGCAGGCGGCCATGCGGCGTGGTCAGGGCCAGCGCGTCCTTGCCGGTGTCATCCAGGATCATCCGCGCGATACAGCGCGTGGCATTCCCGCAGGCCGCCGAGCCGGAACCATCTGCGTTGAAGAATTCCAGATGCGCGTCGCTGTCATCGCCGCGTGCGGGGTAGATCACGGCCAACTGGTCAAACCCCACGCCGCGGTGCCTGTCCGCCAGGGCGGCGATCAGCTCAGGTGGCAGGGGCTGTTGGCGCACACGCATGTCGAACACGACAAAATCATTGCCGAGCCCGTGCATCTTGAGAAATGGCAGGTCAAACTGTGTCATGAGGATCCGTGGCCGAGACATCGCGTCCGGCACCTGCCCGACAGCGGAACGCCATGATACCAGAGCATTGCGACCGGAGGCAAACAATTCGCACAAACGCCGAAAAATGCGGTTGACCCCGCTGCGGCGAATACCTAGAAGGCGCGAACAGTGGGCCGTTAGCTCAGTTGGTAGAGCAACTGACTTTTAATCAGTGGGTCGTAGGTTCGAATCCTACACGGCTCACCACTGACTTCTCCGGGATAAGTCTGGACTGTGCGGCCGCTATTTATAGCGGCGTTGCGCGGTTTTTTTCCGTTTGATGTCAGGGGGTTGGCCCGGAACTTGGGCTGCGATCACGCTCTGGGACATCTGGCAAATCCCGCGCGGGTTTGTCGCGGCCCGGCGGATACGGTGCCATGGATGCGGGGCGCATCCCATTTCACAAAAGCCGCAATGTAATCTGGCCGGGGCACCGGCACAGCAGGCGCGATGCTGCGGCTGGGGCGTGGCCGAAGACATATATTGTGACAGTGCGCGCCAGCCCATGCGTGTTTGGAACGGGCGCCTGAAACGCAATGGCGGCGGCCATCGTCAGATAGCCGCCGCCGGTATTTGGCCTGCCCGCCCGAAGGATCAGCCGTCCTGGCGGATGGTCACGTTCTTCGGGTCATAGGGGCTGTCGCAGGTGATCTTGGCATCCCAGAGCTGGTCAAGGATCTTGACCTTCAGCACCGTGCCCTCCACTGCGACCTCGGGCTTTACATAACCCATCCCGATGGAGCAGCCGAACGCCACGGAATAGCCGCCCGACGTCAGGCGGCCCACACGCTCGCCGGCCTCGGTATACAGCACTTCGCGGCCCCAGGGGTCTGCATCGGCGGGGCCGTCGATCAGCAGGGTCACGCATTTGGCGCGAATGCCCTTCTCCTCCATCTCGGCCTTGCCGTGGAACTCCTTGCCCAGATCGACAAAGCGCGGCAGGTCGGCCTCCAGCGGGGTGGCATCCCGGCCCAGCTCGTTGCCGAAGGCGCGGTAGCTTTTCTCCTGGCGCAGCCAGTTCTGCGCACGGGCGCCCACCAGCTTCATGTCAAATTCGGCGCCGGCCTCCAGCAGGCGATCCCACAGGTAGGTGGACATCTCGATCGGGTGATGCAGCTCCCAGCCCAGCTCGCCGGTATAGGCCACGCGGATGGCATTGACCGGGCACATGCCCAGCTCGATCTGCCGCGCGGACAGCCAAGGGAACCGCTTGTTGCCCAGCACCGTGTCCGGGTCGGCATCCTTGACCAGCTTTTTCAGCACATCGCGGGATTTCGGCCCGGCAATGGCAAAGACACCCCATTGCGTGGTCACGTCATGGGCGCTGATCCAGCCGAACTCGGCGCGCTTGTCCTCGATGGCCTTCATCAGGAAATCGCTGTCATAGGCTGTCCAGGCCCCGGCGGAGACGAGGTAATACTTGTCCTCCGCCAGACGCACGATGGTGTATTCCGTGCGCGTGGTGCCATGGGCGGTCAGCGCATAGGTCAGGTTGATCCGGCCGACCTTCGGCAGCTTGTTGCAGGTGAACCAGTCCAGGAAGGCGGTCGCGCCGGGGCCTTCGACGATATGCTTGGTAAAGGCGGTGGCGTCGATCAGGCCCACGCCTTCGCGGATGGCCTTGGCCTCTGCCACGGCATATTCCCACCAGGCGCCGCGGCGGAAGCTGCGGGCGTCATGGTCAAAATTGTCCGGCGCATCCAGCGGGCCATAGTAATTGGGCCGCTCAAACCCGTTCACGCAGCCGAATTGCGCGCCAAGCGCCTTTTGCCGGTCATAGACGGGCGCGGTGCGCAGCGGGCGGCAGGCGGGGCGTTCTTCATCCGGGTGGTGCAGGATATAGACATGCTCATACGCTTCCTCGTTCTTGCGGGCGGCGTATTCGGTGGTCATCCAGCTGCCATAGCGCTTGGGGTCCAGGCTGGCCATGTCGATCTCGGCCTCGCCTTCCACCATCAGCTGCGCCAGGTAATAGCCCGCGCCACCGGCGGCGGTGATGCCAAAGCTGAAGCCTTCGGCCAGCCACATGTTGCGAAGGCCCGGAGCGGGGCCGATCAGCGGGTTGCCATCGGGGGTGTAGCAGATGGGGCCGTTGTAATCGTCCTTCAGGCCAACCGTTTCCGAGGACGGAATCCGGTGGATCATGGACATGTATTCCTCCTCGATCCGCTCCAGATCCAGGGGGAAGAGGTCTGCGCGGAAGCTGTCGGGCACGCCATATTCAAACCGCGCGGGCGCGTTCAGCTCATAGGGGCCAAGGATCCAGCCGCCGCGCTCCTCGCGCACATACCATTTGGCATCGGCGTCGCGCAGCACGGGGTGCTGGTCATGCGTCTTGCGGTATTCCACCAGCGCCGGGTCAGGTTCGGTCACGATGAACTGATGTTCCACGGGGATGGCGGGCATCTTGATGCCCAGCATCCGCGCCGTGCGCTGCGCGTGGTTGCCCGATGCGGTCACGACATGTTCGGCCGAGATCACGATCTGTTCGTCGCTGGGCACCAGGTTG
Source organism: uncultured Paracoccaceae bacterium (assembly GCA_965660085.1). Lineage (GTDB taxonomy): Bacteria > Pseudomonadota > Alphaproteobacteria > Rhodobacterales > Rhodobacteraceae > CBFHYV01. The sequence continues at coordinate 2,726 of CBFHYV010000163.1, read as the reverse complement.
CCGCCTTTTTCCACCATCTTGGTGCAGGTGACATCCCAGTGGTCGCCCTTCCATTCAAAGCCATCGGCCTGCCACTTGCGCTCGATCATCACGCCGCGCTGGCGGGCGCCCTTGGCCATGGCCATGGTCACGTCGGCGGGGTTGATGTAGCCGTCCGTGGGGTGGTAGATCGCGCCCTTCAGATCCGTGGTGTTGACCAGCGGCCAGCGGTCCTTGATCTGCGCGGGGGTCATCCATTCATAGGGCACACCGCAGGTTTCGGCGGTAGAGGCATAGAGCATGTATTCATCCATGCGCGCGTCCGTCTGCGCCATGCGCAGGTTGCCCACCACGAAGAAGCCCGCGTCCAGGCCGGTCTCTTCCTCCAGGGTCTTGTAGAACTTGATGGAATAGTCGTGGATATGCGTGGTGGCGTAGCTCATGTTGAAATAGGGCAACAGGCCGGCGGCGTGCCAGGTAGAGCCGGACGTCAGCTCATCGCGCTCCAGCAGCATCACATCCTGCCACCCCGCACGGGCAAGATGATAGGCGATGGACGTGCCGACGGCTCCACCGCCGACCACGAGGGCTTTGACTTGCGTTTTCATTGCGCGCGACTCCTGCGACAGGGCATTTCCGGCCACTCTTTGCAAATCCGGGGCGGCTTTTCCCGGCCCATCCGACACAAAACCGCAAAAAACCGACCTGTTGTGCCCAGTGCTGCGGCGCGGGCCGGGACACCGGCAAAAACGTGCCGCCTGCGCGGTAACGGCCCTTTCGTCAGCGCGGCCCCGGCCCTATAAGACGGACGCTGGCAGGGCTGCGTTGGGTTGGCCAGCGTGGTGCAACACCGGTTTGGAAGGCAGTGCAGGCATGTTCGGATTCGAAAAACTCTTGGGCATGTTCTCTTCGGACATGGCGATCGACCTCGGCACCGCGAACACGCTTGTGTACGTCAAGGGCCGCGGCATCATCCTGTCAGAGCCGTCGGTGGTGGCCTATCACGTGTCAAACGGCCAGAAAAAGGTGCTGGCCGTGGGCGAGGACGCCAAGCTGATGCTGGGCCGCACCCCCGGCAGCATCGAGGCCATCCGCCCCATGCGCGAAGGCGTGATCGCCGATTTCGACGTGGCCGAGGAGATGATCAAGCATTTCATCCGCAAGGTTCACAAACGCTCCACGTTTTCCAAGCCCAAGATCATCGTCTGCGTGCCCTATGGCGCCACGGCCGTGGAAAAGCGCGCCATCCGCCAGTCCGTTCTGTCGGCGGGCGCGCGGCGGGCGGGGCTGATCGCAGAGCCGATCGCCGCGGCCATCGGCGCGGGCATGCCCATCACCGACCCGACTGGTAACATGGTTGTGGACATCGGCGGCGGCACGACGGAGGTCGCGGTGCTGTCGCTGGGCGATATCGTCTATGCGCGGTCCGTCCGGGTGGGCGGCGACCGCATGGATGAGGCCATTGTCAGCTATCTGCGCCGCCAGCAGAACCTGTTGGTTGGCGACAGCACGGCGGAACGCATCAAGACAGAGATCGGCACCGCGCGGATGCCCGATGACGGGCGCGGCGCCTCCATGATGATCCGCGGGCGGGACCTGATCAACGGCGTCCCGAAAGAGACGGAGATCAGCCAGGCGCAGGTGGCCGAGGCCCTGGCAGAACCTGTCCTGCAAATCTGCGAGGCGGTGATGACCGCGCTGGAGACCACGCCGCCGGACCTGGCCGCCGATATCGTGGACCGCGGCGTGATGCTGACCGGCGGCGGCGCGTTGCTGGGGGATCTGGATTTCGCGCTGCGCGAACAGACGGGCCTGGCCGTCAGCATTGCCGAGGAGAGCCTGAACTGCGTGGCGCTGGGCACTGGCAAGGCGCTGGAATATGAAAAGCAGCTGCGCCACGCCATCGACTACGACAGCTGAGCGCCCAGAGGCGCCGGGGGACAAGCGTGGCACGCGACGGCAGGCGAAGCGATGAATACACCGGCCCCCTGGCGCGGCTGGGGCTGGTCATCCTTGTGCTGATGCTTTTCGGGTTGTTCATGGTCTGGCGGATTGACAGCCCGCGGGTGGAGCGGTTTCGCGCGCAGGTGATCGACCGCGTGGTGCCCGGGCTGGACTGGGCCATGGCGCCGGTCACGGCCTCCATGCGGCTGGTGCGGGATTTCCAGAGCTATCAGAACATCTATGCCCAGAACCAGGAACTGCGCCGCGAATTGCGCCAGATGACCGCCTGGAAAGAGGCCGCCTTGCAGCTGGAGCAGGAAAACGCCCGGCTGCGGGACCTCAACAACGTGCAGCTGGACCCGCGGCTGACCTTCATCACCGGCGTGGTGCTGGCGGACAGCGGCTCTCCGTTTCGGCAGACGGTGCTGATCAACGTCGGCTCACGCGACGGGATCGTGGATGGCTGGGCCACGATGGATGGAATCGGGCTGGTGGGGCGCATTTCCGGCGTGGCGGCCAACACCAGCCGGGTGATCCTGCTGACGGACACCACCAGCCGCATCCCCGCGATCATCCAACCTTCGGGGCAGCGGGCCATCGTGGCGGGGGACAATACCGCCGCGCCGCCCATCGATTTTCTGGAAAACGCCGATCTTGTGCGGCCGGGCGACCGGATCGTGACCTCTGGCGATGGCGATGTGTTCCCGCCGGGGCTGTTGATCGGGCAGGTGGCGGCGGACCCGGGCGGGCGTTTGCGCGCGCGGCTTGCGGCGGATTATGAACGGTTGGAATTCCTGCGCGTG
>CBFHYV010000162.1:0-7159 GCA_965660085.1 uncultured Paracoccaceae bacterium | reverse complement strand
AAAGGTGTTTCTCTCAGCCGTTGCGCTCGCAGCAACCGTGCTGTTCTGGCTATAAATATCAATGAGTCTGGAGCCTAGCCCGCCAGTTACGCAATGCTGGTGTCAGCACGTTCAGCATCGATGGTATCGACTTCGGCCCAGTTTACCTGAAAGCCGAAGTTGAGGCTGCACTGGCCGACTAATCGTCAAAATCACGAATAAGTAAAGGGCGGCGCCATTTGGCACCGCCCTTTTTCGTTCTTCTAGTTCAGATCTCAGGTTCTGTCCGCGGCCGGTTCAAAAACACAGCTTTTGTCGCAAAACCCTGATTCCGATGTCGGACGACAACCGCACCAATTGTCGGCGCAGCCAATAAATGACCATCTGTGGAAATCAAATGATTGATATTGTTGGCATGGTTCCCGGAAGGCGAGATGCTGATGTCCATTTTGCAGGCGATACCTGTCCATTTCCCCAACTATAGCCATCAGGCAGCGGCCCGGCCGACATACAAGAAAGCCCCGTCGATGAATCGGCGGGGCTGCACAACCATGCAGCATCCAAGTTTTTCAATCAAGTGGTGACATACCCGCGGCAAGCCATTCGGCGAATTCGGCTTCAGTCATGTCGCCCGAAGCCAAGTTCTCCATTGCGCGCACGCCCTCAACTGGTTCTGGCCGGAAAGCAAAGCCGTTCAGACGGAGAAAGGTGATTGCGGTCACAAAAGCGGTTCGCTTGTTGCCGTCGACAAATGCGTGTGCCTTCGCAATTCCGAATGCATAGGCTGCCGCGACTTGAGAAACATCCGCTTCGGTGTATGCGGCCAAGTTCATGGCCCGAGCGCATCCCATCTCCAGAAGTGCGCTATCCCGCAGACCGGACGCACCTCCGTGTCGAGAAATCTGCCGATCATGTATGACCGTCACTGCCGCGATCGGCACCCAAACAAAATTGGTCATGCCAAGGCTTGAAGCATGTCCCGGTTTTCATCCATCACGACTTCGGCCGCGGCCAGTGCTTCCACCACCGAGGGGTCATGCGCCATCAGTTTCAGGCTGCCATCATCGCCGCGAACAACGAAAAGAGTGTCGCCCTCTTTTGCGTCGAGGATGGTCAGCATCTCGGTCGTCAGTGTCATAACGGCAGAGTTGCCGACCTTGCGGATTTTCGTTTCGATCATTGTGGCGCCTCCGTATTCACAAAAGTATATACCACAAGACGTTGCCGCAGGCAAGTCATAGCCAAAGGCAGATAGGGCCCATTATGTTACATGCCGAGGATCCGATGTGTATCAGCGCGATGGTAGAGGTCTGCACCGATTTCGGCATGGGAAAATGCGGGGCGGATGCGGGCATGGCGCATATGACGGGAGAAGCTCTCCGCGCCCATCCCGAAGAGCTCGAGTGACCGGGAAGCACTTATCAGATCCGCCGCGACCTTGGCCACCGCATCGGCATTGAAGCGATGGATGACGTGAGCACCCCGCTCCGGCTGAATGATCGCCGTCGGCAGAATGCCGCGATCAACCAGCGCCCAGCCGGCCTCGCTCGGCACACGCAGGATCTCGAACGCCTTTTGCGAGGCCAAGTCCGTCAGCAAATTCCGAGCCAGCGCCTTGACCGCCGCCGGATCGACGCGCAGCGCGGCCAGCCCTTCGCCTTCAACGCGCACGGCGTCATGCAGATGACCGCCGAACAGCAGGTGCAGGATGTCGACGCCACGGCACTTCGCCTTTTCCGCGGCCTTCGCGATGGGCACGAAGTGTGCCGGTGCGCAAATGACCAGAGTCGCCGCCTGCGCGACCCGCTCCAGCACCCCGTCGATTTCATCCTGGGCCACCGCCTTGCGGGTCCGACCCGAGGCGTCTGGCCGATCACCGGCCAGCGGGGTCAGAAGGCGGTCGTCCATGAGCTGATCCGCCAGCGGACGGCTGCACCCCAGCGCCTTCGGCAGGGAGATGACCGTCACCATGCGCTGCATTTGCGCCGCCACCGTGCGGCCTGCCTGTGCGTCAAACGCATGGTGCACTTGCTCGTCGGACGGGATGAGGCCGCGCGCGATCAGCAGTTTGCGCAGGGTGCGCGGGTCAAGCCCTTGCTCGGAGGCCAGCGAGGCAACCGTGTGCAAACGACGCTCCGAAAGCGTCTTGCCCAAGACTTCTGTCCCGGCCTCAAGCGCGAAACGCTCGATGATCACCTCACCCAGGATATCTGTCAGCGCGCCATGTTTGCCAAACGACCGTGCACCACTCATGGCGGTGTAAAGACGGCCAAAGACCTTCTGCGGTCCGGGCTTGCTGCTGCCGTGCGCGAAGGCATCGAACATGTTAATCAGGCAAGCGCGGACGCCCGCCTCTCCCTGCGCCATGATCGCATAACCCACGCGCCCCGCCTCGTCGCGCTGATCGTCGGTGAGCTCAGCCAAGTTGACCGATGCGCCAAAGGCGACCACAGCGCCCAGCAATTCGGCCGCGCGAACTACGCAATCCGGCGTCTGAGCATCGAGCCATGCCTGGCCCAACTGCCCCTCGAGACGCGAGACGACGTAGGTTTGCAGCGGCGAAACCGGGCGCGCGGTCTGTGCCGAGATCTCTGCCATCAGCGGCGCACCCGGAGCCGGGGCACGGTAGCCCAGTTCGAGCAACTCGCCATCGTGGAAATCCTTGTCGAGCCGGACCAGAGCAATGCCGTGCTCTGGACAGGTCCGGGCAACATCGAGCGCCCAGAACCAGCGATGGCGACGCACCTTTGCGGGGTGTCCGCCGACGGCCTGATCGTCAGCGTGCAGGCAGGCCGGGCAATATGCTGTCTTCGGCCGGGCAAAGAACTCCGCCGGCAGCACATGCCCGCGCAAACGGTAAGCCCGCTTGCCAACGCGGATAGGCGTGTTGTGTTCAAGCGCCGCGCGATCCGTTCCGGAAACCTCCGCCAGCCGTGCAACGGCCTCCGGCTCTCCGGACACCATTGCCATGGGGACTATGCCGACATCCCGCAGGAAAGCCGTCAGTCGCCCGCCGGTGTGGAACGCCGCCAAACGGGCGGCGAAGGACAGTGCAGATTCCAGCGCATCGAATGCGAAGTATGGCTTGAGAAGCGACATGGGACTGCCTCCGGAGATTGCGGGAAGGAAAGGGCGACGCTTTGAAGGCGTTATTGCTCGGTGATGCGTTCCACATCGACACGCGACCAATGACGCGTGAGGTAGACGTTTTCTTCAGGGGCGCAGCTGGACTTGACCGCATACGCCTCGACAAAATGCCCGCGGTCCAGCGCGGTCGCACCTTCATCGAGGGCAATGTCGATCGTATCGAGCAGGTATTCGATGAACTGTCCGAGGCGCGACTGCGCAACATGGATCATGCGGCCAAGCAACTCATCCTCAAAGCTCGGCACGTCCAGTCCGGCCTTCCGGCAATAGCTTGCGACGATGCCGCGCAACATGGCTGCGTCGGCGCCTGCATCGATATCCTGAAGACGCATCTTGTTTAAACGCCGCGTGATCTGCCGGTCTGTCGCCGCGATCTGCTGAAGGGCATCGACCCCGCTCAGGATGACGATGACAGAGCCCTCGCCCTGCATCTGCGCCTTCAGGAGGTTGAGGATATTCTGGGTGTCCTTCGGGCTCGATTTGCCGAACAGGTCCTGCGCCTCGTCGATCCAGAGGACGATTGTCCCCAGCTCGGACAGCCGGTGCCGAACAAGGCCCTAGATTTCCCTTTCCACGCGCCTCTGGTTCACGTCTGGATAACCGGTCGCTTCGAGGATCGCGACACCAAGACCTTTCGTCGTGGCCGGGCTCGGCACGCGGGCTGCGATCCAGGGGCGCTGACGCGTTGCATCGGGTTGCATCGCGGGATGGCGCGAAAGGGCACGTTCGATCATCCGCGTCTTGCCCGCGCCAGACTTGGCCAGAACCATGAGGCCCCGGGTCTCAAAGGTGCGGGTAAAGTGGCGCGGCATCGGCAGGGTGTTGCCTTGCCCATCGGTGCGGAGAAGCCGGTCAAAAACGGCTTCGAAATTCTCGTCGCGCGCGGTCGCGACGTACGCATCCCGCAGTTCCTGACCAAGGTCCTGGGCAGGTAGGGTTTCCATGGTGCACATGAGTGTCATTCCTCGAAGGTAAATCCGTTGGTGTCGTCGGATGCGTCAGCCGCGCTGCGCCCGCTCCGTCGACGCCGGGGAAGTACGTTCGAAGTGTCCGGCGCGGAAAAACTTTTCGGGGTGGTTTCGGGAATCGTGGTTTCCGGAGCGTTAGATGCGTCGTCACGCTCCATTTCCTCAGGGTATTCTGCGTCATCGAACTCGCTGGGTTCGTCGTCCTGTGCACGAGCCGAGGCCTGATCGGCACCGGGCGCGCTGAGCATCATGCCAAAGCGACCAACGCTCGACGTTGTTGCTTCTGCGTCCTGCTCGTCACCCCGGCCGAAATCGGCGTATCCAATCATGCTGTCTTCCAGCCGCTGGATCCGCTCTGGGCTCCAGACCTCGACCAGGATCCCCTCTCTGCGCATGGCATTTTTGTCGACGGCGGTGATGTCGGCGATGGCCTTTGCGACGACCGACGCAGACATCTCTTCGTTCCGCTTCCGGCGGGCATTGAGTTCGCGCAAGGTCAGCTCCCAGTTCGCAGCGGCCAACCCCTGCGCCCATGCCGGGACCGCCTTCACCTCGATCCATTCCCCACGCAGTTCGACAAAGATCGTACCAAGATCGGATGGGTGCCAACGGATATTCAGCTCTCGCTGACGGCTGCGCATGAAATACTTGCCCAGACGTTTGTCATGGTATGGGATATTCATGAGCGTCAGACCGTTGCGCTGAAGCACGCGCGTTTCCTCTTGACCAAAGGCCAGCTTTCGCGCTTTCGCGTTGGGGGGCGCCGCGACACCGTATTGAGCCGTCAAGCGGTTCCACGCCTCCAGCGGCGTGTCCCCTTGCAAGCCGCGGTGGGGCTTTCGATGGTAGATATCGACCACCCAGCGCACAAGTACCGAGCAGAACTCTTCAATTGTCAGGGCTGCGCGCGCTTCCGGGTTTACTTCGCCTTTTTGGACAACGTCGCTGAACGTCCGACCACTGAGACGCGGAAGAAGCATCGTCGCCATGGTCTTGAAGACCCGCTCGATCGTGCCTTTCATTGCGGGCTCACCCGCCGGGCAATGCTCCAGCGTGATACCAAGCGCTCCAATCGCACGTTTGGTTTTGTTGGAGATGTTGTATTTGGCGCAGTCCGTTACGAGATGCGCAGGTTTCCCGGACATGTGCCAAGGGCTGAGAGCGCCCACCGCATCAGCGTAGACACCTTTGTCCTCGAGGATCATCTCGACGCACTGAAGCGCGCTGTCGGAGCTTCCTTCCAGCGAGATCTTCATGCCGACGATGCATCGGGTTGCAACATCGACCGCCACAGTGACCAGTGCACGGACCGACTTTTTGTTCAGCCCGAGGCTTTTGCGCTCTTCTGTAGTGAGCTGCTTCAGAAGACCGGATTTTGCCAGGAGTTTCATCAAATCGACCCGCCATTCGTCGATTTCGATGCGCTGCATCGGCCTGTAGATGTCCAGCCCCTGCCCAACCGGCGAGAATTGTCTCCTCGCGGCGGTCTTGCCCTCGCGATGAAGCACGACTTCGAAAGGATCCAACGCGTCGATCGCCTGGCGAACCGTCTCGCGTGATGGGCATCGGAGCTGAGGCTGCCCCTCCCTTTCGCGGCGCTCATTGTCCAGCTGAAAGGCCGTTTGCACGTTGGTCCAAATCGTATCTTTGCTGGGTTGATTTCTGCCCAAGAAGCCAAAGATGACGGGCTGCATCAGAGCATAGACCTCTGGCAACATACGCGCTCGGCGATCCCCGCGCGCGCGCCTGTTGTCGTAGAGCGCTGCCATCCCTCCCTTCTTGTAGAGGTTCTTCCAACGGATCAGTGTCTTCGGCGCGTGTTGCTCAAGGAAGAGGCTATCCCCGTCGATTTTGCTGGCGTAGATTCGGCAAGCCTCCACCTGAATTTCTGCCATCGCGGCTTTTATCGAATCGTCCGTGAGTTTGACCTTCCCTTTCGCGTGAAGGTGCAAAAGCGCCAGAACATACGACTCACGGTATTTCGCCGCAGCGTGCTCTTCCTCCGTGCGCGACGCAAGGAACATCGCTGTCGCCTCTTCGGTCGCCTGGGTCGACACCTGCGTCGGACGGCACGGGTGGTGCGTCAGCGTGCCATTGGCGGCGTGGTAAGCGATGTGCGCAGTGGTAAATTCCTGCGCCAGTTTCTGCCCGTCTTTCTGAACGAATACATAGCGGTCGTCGCGCAAGTCGCTGACGATCCATTTGGTTCTGTCGAGAACGACTTCATCGCCGATCTCGAACGCATATCTCGGGGTAATGCCGCTGGGTTGAAAATCAAGCATCAGTTTGCCCTCCGACGAACGCGTGCATTGTGAGAGATCCGCTCATGGCGCACCAGTTTGAGGTCGCCTCGTGCGAGAAGCCGGACAATTGCCGGAAAGCCTTGTCCGCCACAGCCGATTGCGCTTTGGAGATCACCGATGCGGATTTCCCCATGCAGGGCCGACATTGCCCGACGCGCCGCCGCATCGACCTCCGGTTCGCTTTCGCGCATGTCGTGCATGATAGTGGCGTTGTGTGTCTCGATGCGGTCGAGATGTTCTTCCGTCATGACACAGACATGATCCGCAAAATCCGGCGTAACCCGGGCGGCAATGTCTTCGAGCTCCCGGCGGACGCGATCGCTCCGAAGCCGGTGGGCGCTTTTGACCATGACAGCGATCCGGGTGCCGTCCTGCAGATTGGCGCGAAAGTCGAAAAAGTGGGTGGCTGCGCGGCCATCGGCCTGCCGCCAACGAAACGGAACCTGATTTTCGACCGCAACGACATCGGGGCGCGCGTTCAAGACCATCTCGACCATCAATTCCGTATGGCTTTCGATATCGAGAATGCGCTCGTCTCCCGGCGCGCCCAATACGATATGTCCAGTGAAGTGCTCTTTGCGTCCTTTCGCGACCTTGCGCTCATAGACGGTCTGTTTTGGCAGCGTGTAGCCGCCAGTCGGCGTGACGTGCATGTGTCATCTCCGCTCTGAATTGCAGTGAGGCAGGCAGTGTCCCCGGTGGTGGTGTAGGAGGCCGCGCGCGGAGCCTCCGGCGTAGCGCAGCACGCGGCCGCGAGTGACG
>CBFHYV010000161.1:0-7160 GCA_965660085.1 uncultured Paracoccaceae bacterium | reverse complement strand
CCTTGCGCCTGACCTGCCCCGAAGCGCGGCCGCAAGGATTCGCGCGCGAAGGGCCGGCTGTCTCTGCGCTGCGGCAGATCGTTCAAAAATGAGGGGCCGAAAGTCGCACTCTGCCAGACAGCGCGGAAATCCGCGCGTTTGGCCGCACGTCCACGGCCTATTGCCAGTTGCGGGATGGGGGGGGCTTTGCTATCCCCGCGCTGATTTTGATGCCTTGAGGTAAATCAAGGTGCGCGAACCGCTGCGGCTCTGGTGCCTGCCAGACCGCGGCCTCTGATACGGGAAGGGTGGACGTGTCTGAATCTGCTTCGATTTCCTCCGGCATTGCCGACCGCTACGCAACGGCGGTCTTTGAGCTTGCCAAAGAAGGTGACGAGCTAGCCGCGCTCGAATCCAATCTCGCGGACCTGTCCGCGGCGCTGGAGGACAGCGCAGACCTGCGGCAGCTGATCTCCTCTCCGGTCATCAGCCGCGCGGCACAGGGCGCCGCGATCACCGAAATCGCGCAGAAGATGGGCCTGGGCGCCACCATGACCAACGTCATGGCGCTGATGGCGGCCAAGCGCCGCCTGTTCGTGCTGCCGCATCTGCTGACGCGGCTGGGCGACATGATCGCCGAGCACAATGGCGAGATCACCGCAGATGTGGTGTCCGCGCAGCCGCTGAGCTCTGACCAGTCCGAAAAGCTGGCCGAGACGCTGAAGGCGCGCACCGGAAAGACCGTGAAGATCAAAGCGACCGTTGACGAAAGCCTCGTTGGCGGTCTTGTCATCAAGGTGGGCTCCAAGATGATCGATACCTCGATCCGCTCGAAGCTCAACTCCCTCCAGAATGCAATGAAAGAGGTCGGATAAATGGGTATCCAAGCAGCCGAGATTTCTGCGATCCTAAAGGAGCAGATCAAGGGCTTCGGCCAGGAAGCCGAAGTCGCCGAGGTCGGCCGTGTGCTGTCCGTCGGGGACGGGATCGCGCGGGTTTATGGTCTCGACAGCGTTCAGGCCGGTGAGATGGTCGAATTTCCGGGCGGCATCATGGGCATGGCCCTGAACCTGGAATCCGACAACGTCGGCGTGGTGATCTTCGGCTCCGACCGGGACATCAAGGAAGGCGACACCGTCAAGCGCACCAACTCCATCGTGGACGTGCCCGCCGGTGACAAGCTGCTGGGCCGCGTGGTCGATGGCCTTGGCAACCCGCTGGACGGCAAAGGCCCCGTCGAGTTCTCCGAGCGTCGCGTCGCCGACGTGAAGGCGCCGGGCATCATCCCGCGCAAATCCGTGCATGAGCCGATGGCCACTGGCCTGAAGTCCGTGGACGCCATGATCCCGATCGGCCGTGGCCAGCGAGAGCTGATCATCGGCGACCGCCAGACCGGCAAGACCGCCGTGGCCCTGGACGCGATCCTGAACCAGAAATCCTACAACGATGCCGCTGGCGATGATGAGAGCAAGAAGCTCTACTGCGTCTATGTGGCTGTCGGCCAGAAGCGGTCCACCGTGGCGCAGCTGGTGAAGAAGCTGGAAGAAACCGGCGCGATGGAATATTCCATCGTCGTGGCCGCAACAGCGTCCGACCCGGCGCCGATGCAGTTCCTGGCGCCCTATGCCGCCACCGCGATGGCCGAATACTTCCGTGACAACGGCCGCCACGCGCTGATCGTCTATGATGACCTGTCCAAGCAGGCCGTGTCTTACCGCCAGATGTCGCTGCTGCTGCGCCGTCCGCCGGGGCGTGAAGCCTATCCGGGCGACGTGTTCTACCTCCACTCGCGCCTGCTGGAACGCTCCGCGAAGATGGGTGACGCTGCGGGCAACGGGTCCCTGACCGCGCTGCCGATCATCGAAACCCAGGGCGGTGACGTGTCGGCCTTTATTCCGACCAACGTGATCTCCATCACCGATGGCCAGATCTTCCTGGAAACCGAACTGTTCTACCAGGGCATCCGCCCGGCGGTGAACACCGGCCTGTCGGTCTCGCGTGTGGGCTCCTCCGCCCAGACCAACGCGATGAAATCCGTCGCCGGCCCGGTGAAGCTGGAACTGGCGCAGTACCGGGAAATGGCTGCCTTCGCGCAGTTCGGCTCTGACCTCGATGCCGCCACGCAGCGCCTGCTGAACCGCGGCGCACGCCTGACCGAGCTGATGAAGCAGCCGCAGTATTCCCCGCTGACCAACGCGGAAATCGTCTGCATCATCTTCGCCGGCACCAACGGCTACCTGGACAAGGTGCCGGTGTCCGCTGTGGGCCGGTTTGAAAAGGGTCTGCTGGACTTCCTGCGCGGCAAGCACAAGGACCTGCTGGATTGGATCACCACCGAAGACCCCAAGGTCAAGGGTGATGCAGCCAACAAGATCAAGGCCGTCCTGGACGCTTACGCCGCCGACTTCGCGTAAGGAGACGGGGCCATGCCAAGTCTTAAGGACCTGAAAAACCGGATCTCGTCGGTCAAATCGACCCGCAAGATCACCAAGGCCATGCAGATGGTGGCCGCCGCAAAACTGCGGCGGGCCCAGGATGCGGCCGAACAGGCGCGGCCCTACGCCGAGCGGTTCAACGCGGTCATGGCCGCGTTGGCTGCCGGCATGGGCAACAGCGACGCCGCCCCCCGCCTTCTGGCGGGCACGGGCAAGGATGACGTGCAGCTGCTCGTCGTCATGACGGCGGAACGCGGCCTGTGCGGTGGCTTCAACAGCTCGATCGTGAAGGCGGCCGTGTCCCATGCCCAGGCGCTGCAGGCGCAGGGCAAGACGGTCAAGATCCTGACCGTCGGCAAGAAGGGGCGCGAACAGCTGAAGCGTGAATACAGCGATCTGTTCGTGGGCCATGTCGACCTGAGCGAAGCGAAGCGCATCAGCTATGCCAACGCGCAAGACATTGCGCGGGACGTGCTGGCGCGGTTCGACGCTGAGGAATTCGATGTCGCCACGATCTTCTACAACCGCTTCCAGTCCGTGATCTCCCAGATCCCGACGGCGCTGCAGATCATCCCGGCGAAATACGAACTGGAAGAGGGCGCTGAAGAGGCCTCCAACCTGTTCGACTATGAGCCGGATGAGGAGGCCATCCTGGCCGACCTGCTGCCGCGCGGTGTGGCGACGCAGATCTTTGCGGCGCTTCTGGAAAACGCGGCGTCCGAACAGGGGGCGCGGATGTCCGCCATGGACAACGCAACCCGGAACGCGGGCGACATGATCGACCGGCTCACGATCGAATACAACCGGTCGCGTCAGGCTGTCATCACCAACGAACTGATCGAAATTATCTCGGGCGCCGAGGCGCTCTAAGGAACCCGGAGACGAAACAATGGCAAACGCACAAGGCAAGATCACCCAGGTGATTGGCGCCGTGGTCGACGTTCAGTTCGAAGGCCACCTGCCGGCAATTCTGAACGCGCTGAACACGGACAACAACGGCAAGAAGCTGGTTCTGGAAGTTGCCCAGCACCTCGGCGAAAACACCGTCCGCACCATCGCGATGGACGCCACCGAAGGTCTGGTTCGCGGTCAGGCCGTGTCCGACACCGGCGCACCCATCTCCGTGCCCGTCGGCACCGCAACCCTGGGCCGCATCCTGAACGTCGTGGGTGAGCCCGTGGACGAAGGCGAGCCGCTGAAGGCGGACGAATATCGCTCCATCCACCAGCCGGCCCCGGAATTCCAGGACCAGTCCACCGAATCCGAAGTGCTGGTGACCGGCATCAAGGTGATCGACCTGCTGGCCCCCTATGCCAAGGGCGGCAAGATCGGCCTGTTCGGCGGCGCCGGCGTGGGCAAGACGGTTCTGATCATGGAACTGATCAACAACATCGCCAAGGTGCACTCGGGCTATTCGGTGTTCGCGGGCGTGGGTGAACGGACCCGCGAAGGCAACGACCTGTATCACGAGATGATCGAATCCAACGTGATCAAGCCCGACAACCTGGAAGAGTCCCAGGTGGCGCTGGTCTACGGCCAGATGAACGAGCCTCCGGGGGCGCGTGCCCGCGTGGCGCTGACCGGCCTGACGCTGGCGGAACAGTTCCGCGATGCCTCCGGCACGGACGTTCTGTTCTTCGTCGACAACATCTTCCGCTTCACGCAGGCGGGCTCCGAGGTGTCGGCGCTGCTGGGCCGTATTCCTTCGGCCGTGGGCTACCAGCCGACGCTGGCCACCGACATGGGCGCGATGCAGGAACGCATCACCTCCACGAAGAACGGCTCCATCACCTCGATCCAGGCCGTGTATGTGCCTGCGGACGACCTGACCGACCCGGCCCCCGCCACGACCTTCGCCCACCTGGACGCGACCACGGTTCTCAACCGTGCGATCTCCGAACTGGGCATCTACCCGGCCGTGGACCCGCTGGACTCCAGCTCGCGCCTGATGGACCCGCAGATCGTGGGTGAAGAGCACTACCAGGTGGCGCGTGACGTGCAGGGCATCCTGCAGCGCTACAAGTCCCTGCAGGACATCATCGCCATCCTCGGGATGGACGAACTGTCCGAAGAGGACAAGCTGACCGTGGCCCGCGCCCGGAAGATCCAGCGCTTCCTGTCCCAGCCCTTCGACGTGGCGAAGGTCTTCACCGGCTCTGACGGTGTGCAGGTTCCGCTGGAAGACACCATCTCGTCCTTCAAGGCTGTTGTGGCCGGCGAATATGACCACCTCCCCGAAGCGGCCTTCTACATGGTTGGCGGCATCGAGGAAGTGAAGGCCAAGGCCGAAAAGCTGGCAGCCGAAGCCTAATTGGAACGGGCGGGGGCGGTGCGCCGCTCCCGTCTTACACAGGAGGCCCAGATGGCTGAACTTATGCAATTCGATCTGGTCAGTCCGGAGCGCAGCCTGATGTCCGGTCAGGTGAAAGCCGTGCAGATCCCCGGGGCCGATGGCGATCTGACCGCCATGCCCAATCACGCGCCCACCATCACCACCCTGCGCCCCGGCGTTCTGGTTGTGGAAGGTGAGGGCGACGTGACCAAATATGTCGTCACCGGCGGCTTTGCCCAGATCGGTGACGCGCTGACCGTTCTGGCCGAGCGCGCGATCCCCGCGACGGAGCTGGATCAGGCCGGCTACGATGCCCTGGTTGAGCAGGCGCAGGCCGCCTACACCCAGACCAAGGAAACCTTCACCGAGGACAAGACCCCGGTGGATGAGGCCGCCAAGACCCTGGCAGACACCATTGCCCTGGCCGAGGCGCTGGGCGTCACGCCCCGTCAGGCCAGCCTGTAACACCGGCCAACAGGCGCCCGATCACCCGGGCGGCTGGAACGGACCAAACGAAAACCCCGCCAACTGGCGGGGTTTTTTGTTTGCCTGGCATTGCACGGGCGGGGCGCCAGCGGGCGCCCCGTCAGGTTACAGGATGCCTTCGTAGATCGGGCCCAGCGTTTCGGTTTCAAACAGAGAAGACACGCTGGTGCCGTTCCAGATGTTCAGGATCGCCTGCGCAAACAGCGGCGCAGTGGGCAGGATGCGGATGTTGGGCGCGGTCTTGACCGGTTCCGGCGCCTGGATGGAATCGGTGATGACCAGCGATTTCATGACCGAATTGGTGATCCGTTCCACTGCGGGGCCGGACAGCACGCCATGGCTGATGTAGGCGTGGACCTCGGTCGCGCCATGATCCGTCAGCACCTCGGCGGCCTTGCACAGGGTGCCGGCGGTGTCGCACATGTCATCCACAATGATACAGCGCTTGCCCTGCACATTGCCGATCACGGTCATCTCGGCCACTTCGCCGGGCTTTTCGCGGCGCTTGTCCACGATGGACAGCGGCGCGCCGATGCGCTTGGCCAGTTCGCGCGCCCGTGCCACGCCGCCCACATCCGGGGAGACGACCATCAGCTCCTCCATCTGGCCCTTGAACTGGGTTTCGATGTCCAGCGCGAAGATGGGCGAGGCATAGAGGTTGTCCACAGGAATGTCGAAGAAGCCCTGGATCTGCGCGGCGTGCAGGTCCAGCGTCAGCACACGTTCGATGCCCGCGCTGGTCAGCATGTTGGCCACCAGTTTGGCGGTGATGGGGGTGCGGGCCTTGGTGCGGCGATCTTGCCGGGCATAGCCGAAATAGGGGATCACCGCCGTGATCCGCGCCGCCGATGACCGCCGCAACGCATCCGCCATGATGAGCAGTTCCATCAGGTTGTCATTCGCGGGGTTCGATGTGGATTGCAGGATGAACATATCCTCGCCGCGCACATTCTCGAACACTTCGACGAAGATTTCCTGGTCATTGAATCGCTCCACCCGGGCGTCCACCAGGTCAACGCTCATACCGCGATACAGCGACATGCGCCGTGTGATCGCGGCGGCAAGGGCGCGGTTCGCGTTGCCGGCGATCAGTTTGGGTTCAATGACGGTGGGCATGGGCGTCTCCGGGGCTTTGCGGCGTGACAGATTCGTGATTGCGCCACCGCGTAACACATGGATAACTGGCCCGGAAGGTGCAGGGCACACAGCATGGTGGGGCGTTTATGCAGGTTGACTACTATTTCTCCACGATGTCCCCCTGGACCTATCTTGCCGGACAACGGCTGGAGAAGATCGCCGCGCGTCATGGCGCACAGGTGATGTATCGTCCGCTGGACATCCTTGCGCTGTTTGCCCAGACCGGCGGGACCGCGCCGAAGGACCGCCATCCCAATCGACAGGCCTATCGCGCGCAGGAGCTTCGGCGTTGGGCCGCGCGTCTGGGCATGCCGCTGACGCTGGCACCGGCGCATTTTCCCACCAATGCTGCGCCGTCCTCGTATGCCATCCTCTCGGCACAGCGGGCGGGCGGGGGCGATCTGGGTGCGCTGGTCCACGGCATCACCCGCGCCTGCTGGGTTGAGGAACGCGATATCGCGCAGGATGACGTGATCCGCGATGTGCTGCAGGCCACCGGCTTTGATCCGGCGCTGTCCAGCAGCGGCCTGTTGCAAGGCGCGGATGAATATGGCGCCAACCTGGACCGTGCCGTGGCCGTGGGCGTGTTCGGCGCGCCGTTCTACATCACCGATCACGATGAACGCTTCTGGGGCCAAGACCGGCTTCCCCTGCTGGAGGATGCGCTGGCCGCACGGGCTGGCGGCGGCACCGCCTAGCCCTTGCCGGGGGTGCCCGCATCCTTGGCCCCGATGCGCGGTTCCGTCCCCGCGCGCAGCCGGGCGATGTTGGCCCCGTGTCGCCACCAGACC
>CBFHYV010000160.1:0-7167 GCA_965660085.1 uncultured Paracoccaceae bacterium | reverse complement strand
GCTGCGTTTTGCAGCACGGGCGGCGGAAAACAGGTGACTCACAAAATATATACTTTTGCGCCCAAAGCGATCACTCGGACATTTGATGACTCCAATTGACCTAAAACTTGGGAGCAAACTTGTCTCAAATGTGTCATTCCTGAGGCCTGCGTCATTTTTGGGCGTCTTTGGCCCGCGGGCGGCGGGGGTTCCGGCCTCCGCGCGCAGGGCGCAGTCAAACCGGGGCTGCGGTCGGGCGCGGCCTGTGGGGCCATCACGGCGCTGTGACTCCCGCGGCCTGGCGTGGGGATTGCCGCCTGGCAGCCGGGCCCTGTGAATTGACAGCCGGGGTGGCTTCAGGCAGCAAGACCGGCAGGGAATAGGCCCCAGGCAGGGATCGAGAAGCGGATTTTGATGCAGGTTCAACGGTCAATCGCCTCGATCACCCGGTTCATCTTTTGCGCGGACCCGCCGCAACGGGTCGATCTGGCCATTGTTCTTGGCTCTCCCTCGATCTCGAATGTCCTGCCTGCGATCGCGCTCTATCATCAGGGGCTGACCCCGCGCATCCTGATCACGGGCCTTGGGCCGCAGGGCACGGACGTACCGGAATGGCGGGCCTATCGGGACCACGCCATGGAACAGGGCGTGCCACAGGAGGCTATCCTGATTGAACCCGAGGCGACCAATACGCGGGAGAACCTGCTGTTTTCAGACCGTATCATCGCGCAGCAGCTTGGCTGGCACAACATTTCCAGCGTGGCGATCTGCTGCAAGCCGCTGCACACGCGGCGGGCCTTAATGACCGCCCGGCAGGTTCTGCCACGGAAGGTCAACATCGTGGTTCTGCCACCGCGTCACCCGGCGGATATCCAGGCGGAGAACTGGTGGCAGAGGCCCCGTGGCCGAGAGCGCGTTCTGGGCGAGATGCGCCGGATCGCGGAATACGCGCTGAAGGATGACATTTCGATTGAGTGAGGCGGCGGCAGGGGCGGCGCCTTCGGCCGGTGCGCCGGGATCGGTGCATCTGGTCGGCGTCCTGGGCGCAGGGATGAGCGCGCTTGCCCGGCTGTTCCTGGACCGTGGTTGGCGAGTGTCCGGCACGGACCGTGCCTTGTCCGCCCGGCTTGATCCCTTGCGGGCCGCGGGGGCGCGGATCAGCATTGGCGATGCGCCATCGGACCTCTCCGGGGTTGATCTGGTTGTCTGCAGCCCTGCGGTGGCGGTCTCTCATCCAGATGTGGTGCGGGCGCGCGGCCAGGGGCTGCGGGTGGTGACGCGCGCCTGTGCGCTGTCCGAGCTGATCGCGCAGCGCCCCGTCATCAGCGTGGCGGGCAGCCATGGCAAAACCACGACGACCGCGATGCTCGCCGCGCTGCTGGACCGCGCCGGGCAGCGGCCGGGCTTCATGATCGGAGAGGCCTGCCCCGCGCTGGACGGGCGCAACGCCCGCTGGTCTGACACCGGCTCTTTCGTCAATGAATCCTGCGAGGCCTTCCGCGCGCTGGATTTCTGGCAGCCTGCCCATTGCATCGTGACCGGGATCGATGATGAGCACAGCGATCACTATGGCACTTTCGCCGATCTGCGGGCGGCCTTTGGCGCCATGCTGCGGCGGGTGCCCGCAGACGGGCGGATCCTGCTGTGTTCCGACGATGCCGCGCTGTGGGAGATGGCAAGCGCCTTGCCCGCCCGGGCAGAGACGTATGGCACAGAGGATGGCGCCGCCTGGGTGGCCCGGATACACTCGCAGACGGCGCAGGGGATCAGCTTTGACGTGCTGCATCACGGGCGGGTCAAATGCGCCGTCCGCCTGCCGCTTCCGGGCCGGCACAATGCGCTCAATGCCCTGGCGGCCATCGCAATGGCGGCTGAATTTGGCTGCGCACCCGCCTGGTCGGCGCAGGTTCTGGCCGGGTTCGTGCCGGTTCCGCGCCGCTGGCAGGCCTTGGGGGCTGCTGCCGGGGTGCAGATATATGACGACATTGCCCATCATCCGTCCGAAATGGCCGTGACGCTGGACACCGCCCGCCGCGCCATCGGGCCGCAGGAGCGTGTGGTGGCGGTCTGGCAACCGCAGCTGTTCAGCCGGCTTGCGCGTCTGGAGGATGCCTTTGCGCGGGCGCTGTCCGCGGCGGATGAGGTTGTGTTGTTGCCCATCGACGCGGCAGGCGAAGCAGGCAGCGCCGAGGAGGTTACGGCAGCCCTCTGCGCCCGGTTGCAGGCGGACGGCGGGCGCGCCCGCGCCGTGAGGACACTGGCCGAGGCGCTGGCCTGGGTGGCCAACACTGCCCGCGCGGGCGATTGCGTGGTCACGATGGGGCCGGCCCTGGCCCATGATGTTGCGCGGGCCTTGCCCGACGCCTTGGCGCGCCGGGCCCGAACACCGGCAGAGGCCGCGCCGCCCCCGGACAGGCCCGCTTCGGCAGCCAGCGCTTTGCACGCCTGGTTCGAACTGGGCGCACACCGTCACCCCGATGCCCCGTGCCTGATCGAGGGGGAGCGCCGCTGGACCTATGGCGAGCTGAATACCCTTGCAGAGCGCGCCGCCGCCTGCCTGCTGGCGCGGGGCCTGCCGCGTGAGGCGCTTGTGGTGCTGGCGCTGCAAAAATCCGCGCGGTTCCTTGCGCTTGTCCTCGGGGCGTTGAAGGCGGGATGCGCCTTTGTGCCGATTGATCCCGCGATGCGGCGCAGCGGCATGAATGACCTGTTGCATCGGGTCGGCACGGCGCTGGTGATTGAAGAGACCGCCGAGGCCCCCGCAACTGCGCTGCCAACGCTCGATCTGGAGGCGTTCTGGGCCGAGGTGGAACAGGCCCCGCCTGCGCCCGGCACCCGCCCGCCCCGGCCCGGCGATCTGGCCTATGCCATCTTTACCTCCGGGTCCACGGGCAGTCCGCGCCTTGTCGGGGTGACGCATGAGAATGTCGCAACGCTGATCGGCTATTCCACCCGTCAGCTTTTCGCGCCGGAGGATCTCGCGCTCGCGCCGTTCATTGACTCGATCAGCTTTGACGCATCCGTGCACCAGATCTTCGCCACCGTCAGCAGCGGCGGCTGTTTGCTGCTGGCGCAGGATCTGCCGGCGCTGGTGCGGTCGCCGCAGTTCGCGCGGATCACCACGCTGGGGGGCACGCCATCGGTGATCGGCCGGCTTGTGGACAGTGGGGCGCTGCCGGACGGGCTGCGCGTGGTATCCTTGGGCGGTGAGGTCATTCCGCAACCGCTGCTTACGGCCTTGGGCAAGTCTCCGAACCTTAAGAAGATCTACAATTTCTACGGCCCGACCGAGACCACCATTTTTTCCACTGCGGCGGATCTGATGCGGGCGGACCGGGGCAGGGCGGACCGGGGCAGGGCGATGTCTGGCACCAACATCGGCCAGCCCGTCCCCGGCACTGTCATCCGCATCCTGGGGCCGGATGGCGCGGAGCGGCCCGATGGCGAACCGGGCGAGATCACCATTTTCGGCACCGGGGTCGCGCGGGGGTATCTGGGGGACCCCGTTGAAACGGCGGTGCGCTTCGGCCGCGGGCCGGGCGGGCGGCTGTTTCGCACCGGGGATCTGGGGCGGCGGCTGGATGATGGCAGCATCGAGTTCCTGGGCCGGATGGACGACCAGATCAAGATCAACGGCATGCGCATGGACCCCACCGAGATCGAATGCCAACTCGAGTCCCTTCCCGGCATCGCGCGCGCCGCCGTGGTCCAGCGCGCCGCCGAAAACGGCAGCGCCATGCTGCTGGCCTTTGTCGTTTGCGCAGACGGCGGGGTTGATGTCACCGCCCTGCGGCAGCATCTGGCGGATGGGCTGCCCGCGGTGATGGTCCCGCGTCAGATCATCCAGGTGGACAGCCTGCCGATGACAGCATCGGGCAAGGTCTTGCGGCGCGCGCTGGCCGCGCCCCCCGCCGCGCCCCCGGATGCGGACCGAGGCGTCCCGTCAGATCCCCCGATGCTGGATGGGGTCGCGCGGCGGCTGTTGCTGATCTGGCGGTCCGTGCTCAACCGCCCGGACCTGCCGCCTGAGGAGGATTACTTTGAGGCGGGCGGGGATTCCCTGGCCTCCATGCAGATGGTGCTGATGGTGGAAAAGGCCTTCGGCATCCGCCTGCCTGCGCAAACGCTGGAACGGATCGGCAGGCTGCCGGATCTTGCCGCAGATATCCGGCGCCTGATCGCGGATCCGTCCACGGCCACCAAGGCGCGGGCGGACATCGGCGCGCAGCTGCTGGACCGGCAGCGCGCCTATCTGGCCGCCTGGACTGACGGGACGCAGCGGCAAGGCGGCTTCATCCGCAGCCTGGATGGACAGCGCGGGCCTGCGGGGCTGGTGTGGTGCTGCCAGGGCTTCCACGAATACCGAGCGCTGGCGCAGGCCCTGCGGGGCGATCTGCCGGTCTATGGGATGCGGTCGGGGCATCTGATCATGGAATACAGCCCCGACACGATCCAAAGCCTTGCCATGCTTTATTGTGAGGAGCTGCTGAAATGGCAGCCGCAGGGGCCGTTCCTGCTGGGCGGCAACTGTCAGGGGGCGACCATCGCGCGGGCCACGGCGCTGGCGTTGCGCGCCCGGGGCCGCAGGGTCAGCGCCCTGATCCTGATGGAACAGTTCAGCATCTGGCCCTATGACCAGCCGGTCGGGCTGATCTTCGGGCGTGACAGCCTGCACAATCCGTTCACTCGTGCAGCCCGGCCTGAGGCGATGCTGAACACCGCCTATCCCGCAGGCTACTGTCTGCGCATCGTCGATGGCGGACACGGCGCGTTCTTTCAGCCGCAAAACATCGCCTCACTGGCTGCGGGCATCCGGGCGCTGCTGCCCGGGGCAGCGGCCAGCGATCAGCCCGGCGCAACAATCAGCCGCTGACGCGTGCAGGCCAGCCCGCTGTAGTCCACCGCCACGCTGCGATGCGCCGATGTCACCGTCAGCCCCGCCTGGCGAAACAGGTCATCCACCTCCGCGCCCAGTGCGAAGAACTCAAAGAAACCGGCGGGTGCGGTGACTTGCACGATATGCCCCGTTCTTTCGTCGATCAGGGCCTTACCGGTCAGGTCTGCGGCCAGGCGGGCATGATCCGCGTCATCCCCGGCCAGATCCGCAATGGACCAGACAGGCCTGGTCTCATCGTCCGGCCAGTCAGGCAGCGCCTGGCGCAGCGGCTGCGCGGGTGCGCCGGTGGGCCGCGCATCCGTTGACAGGCTGATCAGCGCCAGGCCGTCCTGCGCCAGCAAGGCGCGCGTTGACCGCAGCAGGGCGGGCCATTGTGCGGGCGGCATGCAATTCAGCACGAAATCCTGTACGATGAGGTCAAAGGACCGGCCCGCCAGACTGTCACCCGGGGCGCAGGCATCAATCTGCAGAAAATCCGCGCCCGGCATCGTCAGGCCCAGATCGGCATAGATGTCCGGGATGGGCAGCCGGTCAATAATCAGGATGGACGGATCGGTCACACCATGCCGCGCCAGCACCGCGCGCAGGGCTTCCACATTTGCCGGTGCACAACAACCCATCATCAGGCACGCCGCATCCGCCGGCAGCCCGGCCAGCGCGGATGCAAATCCCCCGCTTTCCGAAAAGACCGCGAGGCTGCTGGCCAGGGTCGGGGCGGCGGATTGGAAATGCCGGCTGCCCGGGACGTATCGGGCCACTGTCTGCTGCATCGCCCGCCGGGCCCTGGATGGGTTCATTTTCACTCTCCAAGCAAGCGCGGCGTTGTATCTGCGCCCATACCTGTTCCGGCAGGTGTGTTGTTTCAATGCTTTGGCGCGCTGAAGTCATCCATTGAGCGAAATGCAAGGAACGCCATCCGGTGACAGCCGTGCAGGCTCTTGGCCGGTATCCGTGCCCCTGTTTGGGTCGCGGGTTGCCCATCCCGCGCCGGTGGCATCACGCATCCGCTGGCGCGCAGCGCGGAAAGCGCAGCTGGAACGTCGCCCCCTTTTGTGTGGGAACGAGGTCCACGCGCCCGGAATGCCTGACCATCACCTGTTCCACGATAGCCAGGCCCAGCCCGGTGCCCTCGCCATGCTGCAACTGGGAAAACCGGCGAAAGGCCGCGTTTGCCTTGTCCGGCGCTATGCCCATGCCGTCATCCTCTATGCAGATCACGGCAGCCGCCGCATCGGACCGGGTGCGCACGGTGATGGCGCGCATGGCGGGGCCGCCATGTTTCAGCGCGTTGTCCAGCGTATTGCCCAGCGCCTCGCCCACCAGCACGGGATTGCCCATGACGTTCAGCGGTTCGGGCGCCAGTTCCAGCCCGAAGTCCAGATCCCGGGACAGGGCCTTGGCCGCAAAGCTGCGGCAGACATCCTCCACCACCGGGTTCAGGTCGAACGGCCGCATGGCTGTGGAGTCATCGTAACGCAGCCGTTCCAGCGACAGCAGCTGTTCGGCCAGACGCGCGGATTTGCGGGCGGCATCGGCCAGCTGGCTTTCGCATCTTGCGCGCTCTGCCGGGTCCGTGACCTGGGGCAGGGTTTCGGCCAGGGCCAGCACGGCGGCGGCGGGATTGCGCAACTGGTGCGCCGCGTCCGAGATGAAGGCCTGATGCGCCTCGAAGCTGTGTTGCACCTGGCCCAGCAGGCGGTTCAGGGTGGAGACGATGCCAGAGACCTCATGCGGCACCGGGCGCCGGATCGGGCCAAGATCATCCGGGGAGCGCCGCTGGATCGCGGCCTGCAGGTCGTTCAGGGGGCGCAGGCCGATCTGCACGCCGAACCAGATGATCAGCGCCAGCGCCGCCACCAGCCCCGCGATCATCGCGCTGGCCCGCAACGCCAGCGTGTTGGCAAAGGCGCGGCGGTCACTGACGCGCTGCCAGACCGTCACCACCGTGTCCCCGGTCAATGTCCCGATGGAGCGGTTTTCGATCATGCGCATCACCCGCATGTCCTCTCCGCGGTAATTGGCCAGATAATAGGAGGGCAGGTCGCGCGCGACGGGGACAGCGGGCCGCGGCGGATAGGCATAGCCGGTGACATAGATCCCGCCCGGGCCGGTGACGTGATAGAAGATCTCTCCGCCGCCCACATCAGAGATCACGCGCCGGGTGGAGGGTGACAGCGCATCGCCTTCGGAGATCGCGATGTCCCGCGAAATGGCAAGCGCCGCGGACAGAAGCGAACGGTCAAACAACTCCTCCGAGGTGCGCTGGGCGACCTCGAACCGCCACCAGCCCA
>CBFHYV010000159.1:0-7182 GCA_965660085.1 uncultured Paracoccaceae bacterium | reverse complement strand
GCGGGCGCGGGCGCCTGGGCCGGGCCTGGCACCAGGCGCCCGGCAATCTGGCGGCAACCCTTCTGATAGACCCGCAGCGCCCCATGGCGGAGCTGCCGCAGATGTCCTTTGAGGCCGCGCTGGCGCTGGCCTGGGCGCTGCGCCCCTATGTGGGGGGGCTGTCGCTGAAATGGCCCAATGATGTGCTGCTGGCGGGGCAGAAGCTGGGCGGCATCCTGCTGGAAAGCGGCTCTGCCGGGGGGAGGGCCGTGCGGGTGGCCATCGGCTTTGGCGTCAATATCGCCCACAGCCCGGACCCCGGCCAGATCCGTGCGGGCGGGCTGGCGCCGACCTGCCTGGCCGCCCATGGTGCGCGCAGCATTCGCAGTGATGCCCTTCCGCCGCCCGAAGAAATCCTGGCCCAGCTGGCCGCGCAGTTCCAGGCCGTGCAACAGCTGCGCACACGGGGCGGGTTTGCGGCCGTGCGGCAGGGCTGGCTGACGCTGGCCCATGGGTTGAACGGGCCAGTGCAGTGCGATACCGGGGCGGAACGCTTGACAGGCCGGTTCCAGACCATAGACGAGACTGGACGGCTGGTGATCGCCCTGCCGGGAGGCGGCACACATGTGGTCTCTGCAGGGGATGTGAGCTTTGGCGGCGGTGAATGAGGGCGGCAGGCATGCTTCTGGCGATTGATTGTGGCAACACCAATACCGTGTTCTCCCTTTGGGACGGGCAGGGGTTCCTTGCCACATGGCGCACCGCGACGGAACATCAGCGCACCGCGGATCAGTATTACGTCTGGCTGTCCACGCTGATGCGCCTGCAAGGGATCGAGGCGCAGGTGACCGATGTCATCATCTCCTCCACCGTGCCGCGGGTGGTGTTCAACCTGCGCGTTCTGGCGGACCGCTATTTCCACACCCGCCCGCTGGTGGTGGGCAAGGCGGATTGCGCGCTGCCGGTGCAGGTGCGGGTGGATGCGGGCACGCAGGTGGGGCCGGACCGGCTGGTCAACACCGTCGCCGGGTTTGACAGGTTCGGCGGTGATCTCATCGTGGTGGATTTCGGCACCGCCACCACGTTTGACGTTGTGGACACCGATGGCGCCTATGTCGGCGGCGTCATTGCGCCGGGGGTGAACCTGAGCCTGATGGCGCTGCACCAGGCGGCGGCGGCGCTGCCGCATGTCGATATTTCCAAACCGCAGGGCGTGGTGGGCACAAACACCGTCGCCTGTATCCAGTCCGGGGTCTTTTGGGGCTATGTCGGGCTGGTGCGTGAAATTTGTGAACGGATCAAGGCGGAGCGCGCCCGCGACATGCGCGTGATTGCAACCGGGGGATTGGCTGCGTTGTTCCAACAAAGCGCGGACCTGTTCGACCGGTTTGAAGAAGACCTGACGATGCACGGGCTGACCGTGATTCACGCATATAACAAGGATAGGGACTGACCCTTGAGTACCGAAAGACTCCTCTACCTGCCGCTTGGCGGCGCCGGCGAGATCGGCATGAACTGTTACGTCTATGGCTATGGTGCCCCTGAAAAGGAACGTCTGATCGTTGTCGATCTGGGGGTGACCTTCCCGGATATGGACGGCACGCCGGGGGTGGACCTGATCTTTCCCGATATCACCTGGCTGAAAGAGCGCCGCGACCGGATCGAGGCCATTTTCATCACCCATGCGCATGAAGACCATGTGGGCGCCGTGGGCCATCTGTGGGACTCGCTGGGCGCGCCGATCTATGCGCGCGCCTTCACGGCCAATATCGCCCGCCGCAAGATGGAAGAACGCGGCCACCCGCCCGAAACCGTGCGCACCGCCTCCGCCTTCCCGGAGGTGGTCAAGGCGGGTCCCTTCGGCGTCAGCTTTCTGCCGATTTCGCATTCCATTCCCGAAAGCTCCGCCCTGGTGATCGACACGCCCGAGGGCCGCGTGATCCATACCGGCGATTTCAAGCTGGATGAGACCCCCGTGGTGGGCGAGGCCTTCGACCCGGACCTCTGGGCGCAGGCCGCCCAGCCCGGCGTGCGCGCGATGATCTGCGATTCCACCAATGTGTTCACCCAGACCCCCGGCCGGTCCGAGGGCACGCTTGGCCCCGCGATCGAGGAACTGGTGCAGGACGCGCCCGGCATGGTGGTGGCAACCACCTTCGCCTCCAACATCGCGCGGCTGAAAACCCTGGCAGAGGCCGGGGTGCGCGCGGGCCGGTCCGTCTGCCTGCTGGGCCGGGCCATGCGCCGGATGACGGAGGCCGCGGTGGAAACCGGCATCCTGACCGGTTTCCCCAAGGTGATCTCCCCCGAGGATGCCGTGCAGATCCCGCGTGAAAACGTCATGCTGCTGGTCACCGGCAGCCAGGGCGAACGCCGCGCGGCCTCGGCCCAGCTGGCGCGGGGCAAATACAACGGCATTCAGCTGAAGCCTGGGGATCTGTTCCTGTTTTCTTCCAAGACCATTCCCGGCAATGAACGCGGCGTGATCCGCATCATGAACCAGCTTTCGGAACTGGGTGTGGATATCGTGGATGATGCGGGCGGGCGGTATCACGTCTCTGGCCACGCCAACCGCCCGGACCTGGAGCGGTTGCAGGACATCGTGCGCCCGCAGATCGTGGTGCCGATGCATGGTGAACATCGCCACCTCAGCGCGCATGTGCGTCTGGCGCAATCGCGCGGGCGCATCGGCGTGCTGGCGGTCAATGGCACCATGATCAACCTGTCCGGCAACGCGCCCAGCGTGGCGGGCTATGTGGAAACCGGGCGCACCTATCTGGACGGCAGCGTGCAGATCGGCGCGCTGGATGGCATTGTGCGGGACCGTCTGCGCATGGCGATGAACGGGCATGTGGTGATCACCGTCATTCTGGACGATGATGACGAACCGCTGGGCGAACCCTGGTGCGAGCTGATGGGCCTGCCCGAAACCAGCCGCAGCCACGCGCCCCTGGTGGATGTGCTGGAAGAGGACCTCAACCAGTTCATGGGCCGCGCCAATCAGAAGACCCTGGCCGATGATGACAAGCTGGAGGACGGGCTGAAACGCATCGCCCGCCAGACCTGCATGACGGAAATCGGCAAGAAGCCCGAAGTGACGGTGGTGATCAGCCGCCTGTCTTGAGGATCATCGGTGCCCCGCCATGCGGGGCACTGACTTTTGCTGGGCAGGCGGTGGCCCATGCTGGGCAGGCGCTGGCACAGCCTGCCTCACTGGTCCCCGCGCCCCTACAGCGGCAGGTCATGGGACCGCTTCAGCTCCTCCATCGACAGGCTGGAGGAGACATCGAAGATCGCCACGCGCGACACCAGCGCCTTGTAGAACCTGTCAAACGCCTCGGTTGAGGTGACCTGCACCTTCAGCAGGTAATCGGTGGTGCCGGCCAGGCGGTGCGCTTCGGTGATTTCGGGCATCTCCAGAACGGCTTGGCGGAAGGCCTCCAGCCATTCAATATCATGGCGAGAGGTGCGGATGGTCACAAAGAACGTCTGCGCCAGCCCGATCTTGCGCGGGTCCACGATGGCGGCCTGACGCAGGATCGTGCCATTGGCCACCAATTTCTGCATCCGGTTCCAGACCGTTGTGCGGGACAGGCCGACGCGTTCCGCGATTCGTTCCAGTGACCTTGTGCAGTCTTTCTGAACCTCCCGCAGGATCTTGCGGTCCTCCGTATCCACGGGCGCTGTTCCGGCGATGGGGTCATTTTCTGACATATGTTCACTCCGTGGCATGCAAGTGGAAAACCTTCCATTCTGCGCATTTATCCGGTTTTATTGCCGAATAAAACTGCGCGAAACCTGCCCTGTGCTGAAAAACCTCCACGAAAGGCGCCCGCGATGCAGTTTTTTCCCATCTATCTGGATACCTCGGACAAGACGATCTTTGTCTTCGGGGCCGGGCAATGCGCGCTGGCCAAGCTGCGTATCCTGACACGCACGCAGGCGCGGATCGTTGTCAGTAGCGACGCGCCGATTGCGGAGGTTCAGGCCCTTGTGCGCTCCGGCCGCATCACCTTGGCGCCGGCACCGCTGGGGGTAGATGATCTGCGCGGCGCCCTGCTGGTCTATGCCGCGCAGGACGATGCCGGACGCGATGCGCAGGTGGCGGATATGGCGCGGGCGGCCAATGTGCCAGTTCTGGTTGTGGATAATCTGGAGCACAGCGATTTCATCACCCCCGCAATCGTGGACCGCACGCCCGTCACCGTGGCCATCGGCACCGAAGGCGCCGCCCCCGTGCTGGCCCGCAAGATCAAGGCCGACGTCGAAGAAATGCTGCCCGCACGGCTGGGCACCCTGGCGCGGCTGGGCAAGGCGTTCCGCCCCTTCGTGGAACGGCTGCCCTTTGGCCGCGCCCGGCGCGATTTCTGGACCCGCTACTATTTTGACCACGGCCCAAGGGCGCTGCCGCAGGGCGAAGCGGCGGTGAACACGGCGCTGACCGATCTGCTGGAGGGCATGGTTCAGCACAGCGCCCGGCCCGGTCATGTGTATTTCGTGGGCGCCGGCCCCGGTGACCCGGAACTGCTGACGCTGAAGGCGCGCAAACTGCTGCATGAGGCAGATGTGGTCATCCATGACCGGCTGGTGCCCGCCGCGATCCTGGAACTGGCCCGGCGCGAGGCGACGATCATCGAGGTCGGCAAGGTGCCGTTTGGCCCGTCATGGAAACAGGCGGATATCAACCGGCTGCTGCAAGAACACGGGGCCTCGGCGCAGGTGGTGCGGCTGAAATCCGGGGACGGCGGCATCTTTGGCCGGCTGGATGAGGAAACCGAGGCGCTGCGCGCCGCCGGGATCAGCTATGACGTCACGCCCGGCATCACATCGGCGTCTGCGGCGGCAGCGGCGCTGAGGGTCAGCCTGACCCGGCGTGACCGAAACTCGGACCTGCGCATCATCACCGGGCATGAGGCGCAGGGCTTTTGCGAGCAGGACTGGCGCAGCCTGGCCGCCCCCGGTGCGGTGGCGGCGGTCTATATGGGCAAGGCCGCGGCGGCCTACATGCGCGGGCGGCTGCTGATGCACGGGGCGCAGACGCAGACGCCGGTGACGATTGTTGAAAATGCCTCTCGTCCCGATCAGCGGATCATTCCCGGCACGCTGCAAACCCTGCCGGACCGTCTGGCAGATGTGGCCGGGCCGGCGGTGCTGATGCTGGGGCTGGACGCGGCAGAGGCCGCCATGCCCCAGATGCAGGAGGTCATCTGATGCCGGCGCCTTTCCTGCCCAAGGTCGCCACATCCAACCATCTGCTGGAAGGCGATGTGATCTACTATGCCCGGCCCGGTTGGACGCGGGATCTGGCCCGGGCCCGCGTGGCGCATGATCCGGCGCAGGCAGAGGCGCTGCTGGCGGAGGCGTCAAGCTTTCCGCTGGAAACCGTGGGTGTGGTGCTGACGGATGTCGCGCTGGAAGGCGGCGTGCCCGTGGCGCGGCATTTCCGCGAACGGTTCCGCACCCTTGGCCCCTCCAACTACTTTCACGGAAAGCAGGCTGACAATGTATGACTATTCCGATTTTGACGCCGCCTTCGTGCGCGCGCGCGTGGATGAATTCCGCGGCCAGGTGGCGCGGCGGCTGGACGGGTCCCTGACGGAAGATGAGTTCAAGCCGCTGCGGCTGATGAACGGGCTCTATCTGCAGTTGCACGCCTATATGCTGCGGGTGGCCATCCCTTATGGCACGCTCAACGGGGCGCAGATGCGGCAGCTGGCGTATATCGCGGACCGTTGGGACAAGGGCTATGGCCATTTCACCACCCGGCAGAACATCCAGTTCAACTGGCCCAAGCTGCGCGATGTGCCGGACATCCTGGACGCGCTGGCGGATGTGCAGATGCACGCCATCCAGACCTCTGGCAACTGCATCCGCAATGTCACGGCGGACCATTTCGCCGGGGCAGCCGCGGGAGAGGTCGAGGACCCCCGCATCACCGCGGAGCTGATCCGCCAATGGTCCACAGACCATCCCGAATTTGCCTATCTGCCGCGCAAGTTCAAGGTGGCGGTCACGGCCAGCGAAACGGATCGGGCGGTGCTGCGGTTCCATGACATCGGCCTGCGCCTGCATGAACAGGACGGTGAGATCGGATATGAGGTCATGATCGGCGGCGGCATGGGCCGCACCCCGATGATCGGCAAGACCATCCGCAGCTTCCTGCCCAAGCGTGACCTGCTGGCCTATCTGGAAGCGATCCTGCGCAGCTACAACCTCTCTGGCCGGCGGGACAACAAATACAAGGCGCGGATCAAGATCCTGGTCCATGAAACCGGGCTGGATGTGTTGAAGGCCCGGATCGAAGAGCAGTTCGCGCTGCAACAGCGCCTTCTGCCGGTGCCCGCGCCAGAGCATCTGGCCCGGATCGCGGCGGGGTTCCGGGACCCGGCCTTCAAGGCCGATCCGGTGCAGCCGCAGGCGCCGTCCCCGGCGCTGCGCGCCTTCATGGACACCAACACCGCCCCGCACAAGCGCCCGGACCATGTGGTTGTGACCGTGTCCACCAAGGCCATCGGCGCCACGCCGGGGGATGTGACCTCTGCCCAGATGCGGGTGCTGGCCGATCTGGCAGAGCGGTTCGGGTATGATGAGCTGCGCATCAGCCATGAACAGAACGTCATCCTGCCCCATGTGCACCGTAATGATCTGGCCGCGGTGCATCTGGCCCTGACGCAGGCGGGGCTGGCCACGGCCAATGTGGGGCTGCTGTCCGATATCATCGCCTGCCCGGGTATGGATTATTGCGCACTGGCCACGGCGCGGTCGATCCCGATTGCGCAGCAGATTTCGCAAGTCTTTGCCGATCTGGACAGGCAGCAGGATATCGGCCCGCTGAAGATCAAGATCTCCGGCTGCATCAATGCCTGCGGGCATCACCATGTGGGCCATATTGGCATCCTCGGGTTGGAAAAGGCCGGCGTGGAAAGCTATCAGATCACGCTGGGCGGCGATGGCACGCAGAACGCCGCCATCGGCACGCGGACCGGGCCGGGGTTCGCCTATGATGAGATCGTCCCCGCCGTCAAACGCCTGGTCGAGGCCTATCTTGCCCTGCGCGAAACCCGGCAAGAGACCTTCCTTGACGCCTAGCGCCGCCTGGGCATCGGCCCCTTCCGCGCAGCACTGTATGAGGCCCGCGATGCCGCGGCCTGATGCGCAGGCGGCGGCCGCGCTGAACGCGCGCTTCGGGGCTGCCCCGGCAGA
>CBFHYV010000158.1:0-7315 GCA_965660085.1 uncultured Paracoccaceae bacterium | reverse complement strand
CTCTTTGCGAGGAGTCGCCAATGTTGCCGCCGATGCAGCGCCAGATCATCGAGCTCGACACACCCCCGGAAAAGCCGCGCAGGTTCGTCTTCGTCCTGTTGCCGGAATTCACTTTGTTGTGCTTTTCCGCGGCGGTAGAGGCGTTGCGCATCGCCAACCGCATGGCGGACCGAAAGATATATGAATGGACCATCACGGGCGAGGCCGAGCCGAGCGATGATCTGGACGCGCCGGGCATGATTTCCTGCTCGGCGGGGGTGTCCTTCCGGCTGGATTGCCCGCTGCCGGAACTGTTGCGCGACGATACCGTGATGGTCTGCGGCGGCATCAACGTGGCGCAGGGCACCACGCGGCGCCTGCTGAACTGGCTGCGCCGGGAATCGCGCCGCGGGATCAAGATGGGCGGCCTGTGCACCGCAGGCTACACCCTGGCCAAGGCCGGGCTGCTGGACGGCAAGCGCGCCACGATCCATTGGGAAAACCACGACAGCTTCGCCGAAGCCTTCGATGATGTGGAGCTGACGAAATCCGTCTTCGTGATCGACGGCAACCGCATGACCACGGCGGGCGGCACCTCCTCCATCGACCTGATGCTGAACATCATCGCCTCCGACCATGGCGAGGAGCTGTCCAATGCCGTGGCCGATCAGCTGATCTATTCCTCGATCCGCACGGACCAGGACACCCAGCGCCTGTCCGTGCCCTCGCGCATCGGGGTGCGCCACCCGAAGCTGAGCCAGGTCATCCAGATGATGGAAAACAACATCGAGGAACCGATCAGCCCCGCAACGCTGGCGCAGAACGTGGGCATGTCCACGCGCCAGCTGGAACGGCTGTTTCGCCGCTACCTCAACCGCTCGCCCAAGCGATATTACATGGAACTCAGGCTGCAAAAGGCGCGCAACCTTCTAATGCAGACGGATCTGAGCGTGATCAACGTGGCCATGGCCTGCGGCTTTGCGTCGCCCAGCCATTTTTCCAAATGCTACCGCGCGCATTACAACACGACACCCTACCGCGAACGCGGCAGCCAGGCCTCTCGCCTGCCGGTCTAGGGCGCGGGCAGATCAGCTGCCCGGCACAAGGCGATACAGCGCGCCGTTACCGACGCTGAGAAACCACAGCGCGCCATCAGGCCCTTCGCGCAGGTCCCGGACGCGGGCGGTTGCGGGATGGCGCAGCTGCTCAAGCTCGCGCAGCGGATCGCCGCCCAGACGCGCGATATAGTCGAATTTCAGCGAGCCGACGAAGGCATTGCCCCGCCACTGTGGCACCGACCGGCCAGTGTGAAACACCATGCCGGAGGGCGCGATGGAGGGGTCCCAATAGGCCACCGGCTGCTCCAGCCCCGGTTTCGCCGTGCCTTCACCGATCCGCGCGCCGGAATAGTGGCGGCCATAGGAGATGACGGGCCAGCCGTAATTGCGCCCCGGCCGCAGCAGGTTGACCTCATCCCCGCCCCGCGCGCCATGTTCATTGGCCCAGACGCGGCCTTGCAGATCCACCGCCGCGCCCTGCGGGTTGCGGTGGCCCAGCGTGTAGACCTCTGGCAGCACCTCCGTGCCGCCGAAAAACGGATTGTCGGCCGGGATGTCACCGTCCCGCGTGATGCGGATGGTCTTGCCATTGTGCAGGCGCGGGTCCTGCGCCGCAGGCCTGTCCCCCCGGTCACCGATGGTGAAGATCAAGGTGCCGTCCGGCGCCTCGACCAGACGCGAGCCGAAATGCCGCCCCCCGCGCGACCCGGGCGCCATTTCAAAGATCACCTGCCACTCCGTCAGCCTACGCCCATCCTCGGACAGCCGCGCGCGCGCCACCGCCGTGCCAGCCTGCCCGCCTTGCGGTGCGGCGAAGGTGAAGAACACCTCCCGGCTGCTGCTGAAATCCCTTGGCACCAGCAGATCCAGCAACCCGCCCTGCCCGATGGTGGCCACCTCCGGCACGCCAGAGACCTGCCAGCGGCCCTGATCGCCCACGGAAATCAGCCCCCCGTCACGTTCCGTGATCAGAATGGTGCCATCGGGCAGGAAGCCGAAGGCCCAGGGCACGATCAGATCCCCCACCATGCGCTGCACCTGCATCTGCCCGGCCGTGGTTGACAGTGTTGTGGGCGCGGTCTGCGGGCTGAGCGATTGCGCCGACGCCGCATGGGGCAACAGCGGCGAAAGGGCGAGTGCGGCGATCAGGAAAATGCGCATGGGGCCTCCGTTGGTTTGCAAGAAAGGTGCGTTTTGCGCAGCCCGTGGCAAGTGTGCTGGAGGAACTGTGATGGGCCAGCCTTTGGCAGCGTTGCCGGGGGGCCAGCCCCCCGAAACCTGCGGTTTCTCCCCCCGGAGTTTATCTGGCAAGATGAAGGTTAGGCCGCGCGCAGGCTTGACCGCGAGGAGGCGGCAGTGTTGCTGGCCGTATGAATCCTGGGAGGGCGACATGCGACATGGAATGTTTCTGGCGGTGGGGGCCGCGCTGTGCTGGGGTGCTGCGGCATCCGCCTTGACCTGCACGGCGAACACACAGTGCCGTGGGGATGCGGAGGCCATGTGTGCGCCCAGCAGCCTGCGGATCGAAGTGGGGCAGCATGGGCTTTGGATCGACCACCAGGGCCCTTACCCCGCGCAGTTGCGCGCGGAAGCGGACGCGCGGCTGTGGCAGCTTGGCGCCTTTGGCGGCGGCTACCAGTTGCGTGTGCGCGCCGATGGGACGTTTGAATATCTGGGCAACCGGGGCAAGCGGTTTACCGGCACCTGCTTGCCCTGACGGCGCCGGGGTTGATCAATCCTCGGTCGTGCGGGCGGGCTGTTCGGCGCGGGTTTCGACATCCTGGGCGAGGGCCTCGGCGTTTTCCGCGAGTTCTTCGAGCGCGGCCAGAAGGGATTCGGGGATGGTCGGCACCGGCACCTCGACCTGCTGCGGCGTGGCGGCGGCTTTTTCAATCTCCGATTTCTTCGCCAATAGGTCCGCATAGTCATTGCTGAAGCGTGTCACCTGTTCTTTCAAGGCTGCCGTGCGGTCTGCAAGCATCAGCCCTGCCATAAGCAACATGCGGGATTCCGGCATCCGGCCCAGTTGATCGACCAGCACTTGAGCCTCGGCGTTCAGTAATTCGGCGGCCTGGTGCAGAAAACGCTCCTCGCCATGCTGGCAGGAGATTTCGAAGCTGCGACCGCCCACGGTGATTTCGACCTGTGGCATCAGCGGGTGTCCTCTGGATCTGTTGCGGAGCTGGCGGGCGGGGCGGTGTCATCGCCGGGCGCAGGGGATGTGACGGGGGCCGCGGCACTGTCGAGATCTTGTGTCATCGCGGCTGCGCGTTCCAGAAGCGGATCCAGCGCGTTGAGAATGGCCACCAGTTCGGCGCGTTCAGCGGCGCGGGCGGCCCGCAGGGTTTCAAGCTCTGCGATCAAGGCGCTGGGCGCGGCGGCGGCGGATTGCGCCCCGGCGTGTTCCTGGCGCAGCGCGTCAATTTCAGCCAAGGCTGCATCGCGGGCGGTCTCTGCCGCCTCTTGTGCGGCCCGCGCCTCGGCCAGGCTATCGCGCAGTTGTGCGGCCTCGTCTTGGGCGGCATCGCATTCGGCGCGGGCGGCATCTGCGGCGGCGCGCAGGTCTGATGCCTCCGTCTCTGCCTGGCTTTTCAGATGATCCAGCCGCTCGCGCAGCTGCCCGGCCGCGAGGCGCTCTTCCTCCAGCGCGCTGCGGGCGGCCTCAAGCTCCGCGCTTTCGCCCAGCGACGCCTGGCGGATCTCCTCGCTGCGGCGCTGATCCAGCGTCTCCACGCCGGTGGCGATCCGGTCCATTGCCGCGATGATGCGCGCCTGCACCGCCTCGATCTGTGCCATGCCTTGCCCCTGTCAGATGCCCCGTGCCGGCGAATCGGCCGGGCTTTTGCTTGGCTGCCAGTTTAGCAAGCCCGTGTGGCACTTGCCCACCGGGGCTTGCGGCTTGCACTTTGCCGTGTGGCTGGTATGGAGCGCCGACCATTGCCCAGCAAAGGACATCTGCCCCGTGGATATCGAAACCCTCCGCTCTGCCCATCCTGACCACTGGATGCGCGCTACCGCGATCCGGACGCTTGCCCTGGATGCCGTCGCCCGCGCCAATTCCGGCCATTCGGGAATGCCCATCGGCATGGCCGACGTGGCCACTGTGCTGTTCTCGCGGCATCTGAAGTTTGACGCTGCCGCGCCGGACTGGGCTGACCGGGACCGCTTCATCCTGTCCGCTGGCCATGGCTCCATGCTGCTGTATGCGCTGCTGTATCTGGTGGGCGACGCGCAGATCACCCGTGAGCAGGTTGAGAATTTCCGCCAGTGGGGCGCGCTGACCGCCGGGCACCCGGAAAACTTCCTTGCCAAGGCGATCGAGACCACGACCGGCCCGCTGGGCCAGGGCATCTCCAACTCCGTCGGCTTTGCCATGGCAGAGGAAATGCTGCGCGCGCGCTTCGGGCCGAAGCTGGTGGACCACCAC
The DNA here is from genome assembly GCA_965660085.1 of uncultured Paracoccaceae bacterium. GTDB lineage: Bacteria > Pseudomonadota > Alphaproteobacteria > Rhodobacterales > Rhodobacteraceae > CBFHYV01. The sequence continues at coordinate 2,851 of CBFHYV010000158.1, read as the reverse complement.
ACCTATGTCATCGCCGGCGACGGCTGTTTGATGGAAGGCGTCAGCCAGGAGGCCATCGGAATCGCCGGCCGGCACAAGCTGTCCCGCCTGATCGTGCTGTGGGACAACAACAACATCACCATCGACGGCCGCGTGGATCTGTCTGACCGCACGGACCAGGTCGCGCGGTTCCGCGCCTCGGGATGGGATGTGCAGGAAATTGACGGCCACGACCCGGAGGCGATCGACGCCGCCATCACCGCCGCCAAGCAGACGGACACGCCCTCCATGATCGCGTGCAAGACGCATATCGCGCTGGGCCATGCCGCACAGGACACCTCCAAGGGCCATGGCGCGCTGACCAATGCCGACCAGAACGCCGCCGCCAAGCAGGCCTGGGGCTGGTCCGCAGCACCCTTTGACATTCCGGCAGAAATCAAGACCTGGTGGGAAGGCGTGGGCAGCCGCGGCGCCGGCGATCACGCCGCCTGGCAGGCCCGGTTTGACGCGCTGTCCGGCGCGCGGGCTGCGGAATTCACCCGCACCATGCAGGGCGAGGCACCGCGCAAAATGTCCGCCACCATCAAGGCGCTGAAGAAGCAGCTGGCCGAGGGCGCGCCCAAGGTCGCCACGCGCAAGGCCAGCGAAATGGCGCTGGAGGTCATCAACCCGATCATGCCGGAAACCTGCGGCGGGTCCGCGGACCTGACGGGGTCCAACAACACGCTGACCAAGGACATGGGCGTCTTCGACGACACCAACCGCAAGGGCCGCTATGTCTATTGGGGCATCCGGGAACATGGCATGGCCGCGGCGATGAACGGCATGGCGCTGCATGGCGGCATCCGCCCCTATGGCGGCACCTTCATGTGCTTTACTGACTATGCCCGCCCCGCCATGCGCCTTGCCGCGCTGATGAAGGTGCCGACCGTCTTCGTGATGACCCATGACAGCATCGGCCTGGGCGAGGACGGCCCCACCCACCAGCCGGTGGAACACCTGGCCATCAGCCGCGCCACCCCCAACACCCATGTCTTCCGCCCCGCCGATGCGGTGGAAACGGCCGAGGCCTGGGAACTGGCGCTGACCTCCAACAGCACGCCTTCGGTTCTGGCGCTGACACGGCAGGGCCTGCCCACGCTGCGGACGGAACACAAGACCCGCAACATGGTCGCCCAGGGCGCCTATGTGCTGGCCGAGGCCGAGGGCAAGCGCCAGGCGATCCTGCTGGCCACCGGGTCCGAGGTGGCGATCGCCATGGCCGCGCGGGACATCCTGCAGGCCGAAGGCATCGGCACCCGCGTTGTCTCCATGCCCTGCTGGGAGTTGTTCGAGGACCAGGACGAAGCCCTGCGCCGCCGCATCCTGCCCCCCGGCCCCGTCCGCGTGGGGATCGAGGCCGGCGTGCGCTTTGGCTGGGACCGCTGGCTGATCGGGGAACGTGGCAAGCGTGAAAAGGCCGGGTTCGTCGGCATGCATGGCTTCGGTGCCTCTGCCCCCGCGGAGGAGCTGTATGAGAAGTTCGGCATCACCGCCGAAGCCGCCGCACAAAAGGTGCGCCTGCTGCTGGCGGGCAAGTGGGAAGACACCCGCAGCGATGGCTGAACCGGCAGGCACATCATCTGACAGGATTTCGGGGCCTTCGGGCCCCGTTTTCATGCGCCCAGCCCGGCCCGGTCACGGCCCCTTGCGCATTTCGCCTTGCCCGGCACCGGGCCTCATGCCACCCCTGCATCATTGCAACAGGAGCATGGCATGGCCGATACCATTTTCGTCCTGAACGGACCGAACCTGAACCTGCTGGGCAAGCGAGAGCCGCAGATCTACGGCTATGACACGCTCGACGATGTCGAGACCGCCTGCCAGGACATCGCCAGCGCCGCCGGGCTGGGCCTGCGGCTGCTGCAATCCAATCACGAAGGCCAGATCGTGGACTGGATCCATGACGCGCGGGAGGCCGCATCCGGCATCGTCATCAACCCCGGCGCGCTGACCCATACCTCCGTGGCGATCCTCGATGCGCTCAATGCCTTCGATGGCCCGGTGATCGAGGTGCATATCTCCAACGTGCACAAACGCGAAAGCTTCCGCCATCACTCCTATGTCTCGCTGCGGGCGGATGGCATCATCATCGGCTGCGGCACCGAAGGCTATCAGCTGGCCGTCCGGCGGCTGGTCTCCCTGTTGGGCTGACCCCGCTGCGCGCGTCAAACCTGCGCGCGCAACCGCGCCGTCAACAGGCGCAGATCCGCGCGCAGATCGGGGCTGATCGGGCCATGGCGCGGCTGGTCGGCAATGCTGTGCAACAGCTCCGGCGCGGGCCGGCCCTTGCGGTGCCAGGTCAGCCCCTGCAGCACCTGCTGGGCGGGCGCAGGCAAGTGATCCGGGATCGGCAGATCGGCAAGTTTCGCCCAGACCCCGGCCCACAGCCGTGCCACCGTCCAAGGGTTGTATCCCCCGCCCCCGGACACGATCAGCCGCGGCGTCAGATCGCGCAGCGCCCGCACGCAGGCCCAATGCGCCCGGTTGGACAGCGCCAGCCGCGCCAGCGGGTCCTCCGCCACGGCATCGGCGCCGCATTGCAGAAACACCGCCTGCGGACGGTGCCGGGCCACGGCGGGCAGGATCAGCTCCTCCAGCGCCATCTGAAAGCCGGTGTCCGTGCAGCCGCGCGGCAGGGGCAGGTTGAACGCATTGCCGCCGCCGTCATCCTGCAGCCGCCCCGTGAAGGGCCAGCGCCGCGCCTCATGGGTTGAGATCAGCAGAACGCGCGGATCCCCGGCGAAGGCCAGTTCCACCCCGTCCCCGTGATGGGCATCGATATCCACATAGGCGATGCGGTCCAGCCCCATGTCCAGCAGGTGCAGGATCG
>CBFHYV010000157.1:0-7319 GCA_965660085.1 uncultured Paracoccaceae bacterium | reverse complement strand
CTGCGCATCATCGGTGCGGGTGGCCCGCCCGGCCTCTGCCCCAGCGCAGGGGGGCTGTGCGCGGGTCGCGGTTTCGTTCCCATGGGGTTTGGGGCAAGCTGGCCAAAAGCAACCCGGAGGAGCCGACATGACCACCGCACCCGCCCCCATCGCCGTGCAAGGCGTGCATCACATCACCCTGATCGGAGCTGACAGGCAGACATCCATTGATTTCTGGGAAGGTGTGCTGGGCATGCCTTTCGTGTTTGAACAGCCCAACCGCGACGCGGCCGAGGAAAGCCACCTGTATTTTGATCCCGGCGATGGGCGGCTGATCACCATTTTCACCAATGAATCACGCCGCCCCGCACCCGATGCCGTGCCGGAGGCGATCGGGTCCGTTCATCATCTGGCGCTTGATGTCAGCCAGGCGACCTTCAGCCAGATCCCCGCCCGGCTGGATGCGCGGGGCATTGCCCATTCCGGGCCGGTGGACCGGGGCTTCATGGACTCGCTCTATTTCCGGGATCCGCTTGGCCTGCGGATCGAGCTGGCCTCCTATCGCTTCACCCCGCCAGAGGGCTGCCGCGTGGCGGATGTGATGATCCGCGCGCATCGCATCCGCGTCGCCGAAGGCGCCTATGCGATCGAGCGTGAGCATGTGGCCGCCGCGCTGGAGGCGCTGATCGGCGCGCGGGACAGCCTCTCTCACGATGGGTAAGGGGTGGGTTATTCCCACTCCATCTCCTCATAGGTGGCCTGGGCGTTGCGGCCGGCCAGGCTGTCAAACTGCGCAAGGTCTGCCCATGCCGTCTGGTCGATGTTCGGGGCGTCCATGATGTCCCCGCCGGCGTCGATCAGCGCGCCGATCTGGCCGCGCAGGTTTTGCAGGTAGGCCAGGCTCTGCGCCTGCGCCGTGGCAAGGTCCGTGGCGGGGCCGTGGCCGGGCACCACATGGGCGGGCTCATGCTGTGCCATGGCCTGAAACGCCTCGATCCAGCCGCGGACATTGGATTGCGGGCCAACGCCTAGAAGGCGGTCGATATAGACGATATCGCCGGTGAACATCACGCTGTGATCCGGCAGCCAGACAAAGCTGTCCCCCGGCGTATGGGCGGGGGCGACATGGCGGATCTGAAACGTGACGCCGCCCAGCGTGACGTTCTGTGCGCTGTCAAATGTGTCATCCGCGAAGGCGGGCGTTGTGCCCGCCAGCCCGTCCCCCAGCAGCTGTGACAGCATGGTCATCTGAAGCGAGCCGCGCTGTTCCTGATCCGCCACGGCGGCGGCAGAGGCCAGCACCCGCGCGCCCTGTGCCTGCCAATAGCCATTGCCGATCCAGCGGTGATCCTGCCCGCCGGTGTTGATGACCATGACAACCGGCTGGTCTGTCAGGGTATCGATCGTGGCGTCGATCATCGCCGCGCCCTGCCAGGACCCGCCCGGGTCCACCAGCACAACCCCTGCGGCGGTCTCGATCACGCCGAAAGTGGCGTTGTTGCCCAGGTTCTGCGCATCGCGCTGCGCCAGCGGGCCGACCAGTGCCCAGATGCCATCTGCCACGGGTTGCACCTGCAACACCTCTGCCGAAAGGGGGGCGGTCAGCATCAGCGCAGGCAGGGCGGCAAGCAACAGGGGTTTCATGGGGCATGTCCTTTGGGGCGTTCCGGGTTGCGCAAGGATGCCGGGTCCGCCGCCATTGGGAAAGGCCGCACAGGATCCGCGCCCTGCGGCGTGGGCGCGCAAGGGGTGGTTAGCCCGTGGCCTTCAGGCTGGCGACCAGGTGATGAAACTTCTCCCCCTGGACGGCCACATGGCGGTGGGTGGCCTCGGCCGCGGCCTGATCCTCGCCCAGTTCCAGCGCGGCCACGATGGCCTCATGCTCTGTCATGGATTGTTGCAGCCGTCCGCGCGCGCGCAGTTGCAGCCGCCGAAACGGGGTCAGCCGCCGGTGCAGGCGCAGGCATTCCTGTTCCAGAAAGCTGTTGCCCGCCTGTTGATACAGGATCGCGTGAAAGCGTTCGTTCTCGCGGTAATAGCCATCCGCATCCTGCGCCAGAAGCGCCGCGCGGCATTGGGCGTTGGCCTGGCGCATCTCTGCCAGCGCGGCATCGGTGATGCGCCGCGCGGCCAGCCGGGCGCAGACGGCCTCCAGCTCTGCCATGACCTCGAACATCTCCAGCAGTTCCACCGGGCCGGGCTGGCGCACGAAGACGCCCCGGCGCGGCAGCTGTTCCACAAGGCCCGACAGCGCCAGCCGCTGAAACGCTTCCCGCAGGGGGGTGCGGGACACGGCGAAGCGCTCGGCCAGCTGCACCTCATCCAGCCGCGCGCCGTCGGGGAATGTGCCGTCCAGGATCAGCTGTTCCAGCGCCTCGGCGATCATGTCAGAGCGTTTGCGTTCCATGGGTTTTGTATACTGTCGTCTGCAAAGGCAAACAAGACAGGATGTTTTGTATACAAGGGGCTTGACGGAAAAAACATAACCTGCGACCGTTTGGCCCGGTCAGACAAGAAAAATCGACCGACATGGGAGGAACCAGAATGAAATTCACCGCAACCGTCGCCGCCGCGGCACTGAGCCTGTTTGGCGCGGCCGCGCAAGCGCAAGAGACCCTGCGCCTGTCACACCAGTGGTCCGAAGCCGATGTGCGCCATCAGGTCGCCAAGATCGTGGCAGATGAGGTCGCCGCCGCGGACGTGGGCCTGGAGATCCAGATTTTCCCCAGCCAGTCCCTGTTCAAGGCGCGTGAGCAATACAAGCCGCTGGCCCGTGGCCAGGTGGACATGATCGTGTTCCCGCTGTCCTATGCCGGCGGTCTGCGCAATGCCTATAACCTGACGCTGATGCCGGGGCTGGTGAAGAACCACGACCACGCCGCGCGCCTGAACGAGTCCGCCTTCATGGATGAGATCGAATCCATCATGGCCGAAGACGACGTGATGGTTCTGGTGCATGGCTATCTGGCGGGCGGTTTCGCCGGCAAGGACGGCTGCATCACCGCGCCGGACGATGTGCAAGGCCTGCAGACCCGCGCGGCGGGCAAGGCATTTGAACAGATGCTGGCCGGTGCGGGCGCGTCCATCGCCTCCATGTCCTCGGCCGAGATCTACAATGCCATGCAGACGGGCGTTCTGGATGCGGCCAATACCTCGTCCTCGTCCTTCGTCAGCTACCGCATCTATGAGCAGGTCGCCTGCTTTACGCCCGCGGGTGAATACGCGCTGTGGTTCATGTATCAGCCGCTGATGATGAACAAATCCACCTTCGATGGCCTGACCGAGGCGCAGCAAGCCGCGCTGATGGCCGGCGCCGCCAAGGCAGAGGCCTATTACCTGGAAGAAGCCAAGAAGCAGGATGGCCGCGCGGCGGAAATCTTCGCCGAGAACGGCGTCGAGATCGCGCAGATGACGCAAGAGGAATTCGACGCATGGCGCGCCATTGCCCAGGACACCGCCTACAAGGCCTTCCTGGAAGGCAGCCCCGAGGGCCAGAAGCTGCTGGACCTCGCGCTCGCCGTCGAGTGACCTGACCCCGCCGGAGGCCCAATGCGGCCTCCGGCCCGCTGATTTCCACACCATTTCCAGAAAGAGGCCGCCATGTCCGGCTCCAGCCATGCCGTCGTCCGTGCGCAACACGGCGGCAACCCTGTCCTGCGCGTGATCGGATGGTTCAGCCAACTGTCCGGGATCGTCGCCGCGCTGCTGATCCTGATCTCGGTCGGGGTGACGTGCCAGATGATCTTCATCCGCTTCGTGCTCAACGGCTCCACCATCTGGCAGACGGAGGGCGTGACCTACATGATGATCGCAGCCACGATGCTGGGCCTGCCTTACGTGCAGTTCCTGCGCGGGCATGTGAACGTGGATCTGCTGCCCCTGATGCTGGGGGCGGGCGCGCGCAAGGTGCTGGCGGTTATTGTGCTGGCGCTGACGCTGGCCGTGGTGGGCGCCATGCTGTGGCATGGCTATCTGTTCTGGCACGAGGCCTGGGATTGGGGGGAGACCTCCAACACGCCGTGGAACCCCAAGCTGTGGGTGCCTTACCTGGCGCTGCCGCTGGGCTTCGGGCTGTATGCGCTGCAACTTTTCGCGGACACCTGGGCGATGCTGGCCCGGATCGAGCCGCCCTTTGGCCTGGACCCTGACGCCGGCCTGACCGACACGCTTTCTGAAAGGGCGGATTGATGGATCCCTTGTCGCTTGGCCTGCTGGTGGCGCTGTTCACCATTGGCGTCCTGTTTTCCGGTATCTCCGTGGCCGCCGGGCTGTTGGTGGTGTCTGCGGGCTTCCTGATTGTGTTTGACGGCTTCTCCGCGCTCAGCCTCATGCCTGAGATCTTCTTTGGCAAGCTCAACAACTTCGCCCTGCTGTCGATCCCGATGTTCATCATCATGGGGGCGGCCATTGCCTCCACCCGTGCGGGCGCGGATCTGTATGAGGCGCTGGAGCGCTGGTTGACCCGCGTGCCGGGGGGGCTGGTGGTGTCCAACCTTGGCGCCTGCGCGTTGTTTTCCGCCATGAGCGGGTCCAGCCCCGCGACCTGCGCCGCCATCGGCAAGATGGGCATCCCCGAGATGCGCAAGCGTGGCTACCCGGACGCCGTGGCGGCGGGATCCATCGCGGCCGGGGGCACGCTGGGCATCCTGATCCCGCCCTCTGTCACCATGATCGTCTATGGCATCGCCACGGAGACTTCCATCGGCCGGCTGTTCCTGGCGGGGGTGGTGCCGGGGATGCTGCTGGTGACGCTGTTCATGGCGTGGTCGCTCTATTCCACCTGGAAGTCGGGCGATGCGGCGGTGCTGCGCGCCACCACCTACACCTGGGCGCAGAAGCTGGAGATCCTGCCCCGCGTGCTGCCCTTCATCGCGATCATCCTGGGTGTGCTTTATGCCATGTATGGCGGCATCGCCACGCCGTCGGAGACCGCGGCAGTGGGCGCGCTGATGTGCCTGTTGATTGCCATGGTGATCTACAAGCTGTGGAACCCGGTGGATCTGTGGGTGGTGCTGCGTGACAGCACGCGGGAATCCGTGATGATCCTGTTCATCATCGGCGCGGCGGGGGTGTTCAGCTACATGCTTTCCTCGCTGTTCATCACGCAATCCATCGCCGCCTGGATCGGTGATCTGGAGGTCAACCGCTGGGTTCTGATGGCGCTGATCAACCTGTTCCTTCTGGTTGCCGGGTTCTTCCTGCCGCCGGTGGCGGTGATCCTGATGGCCGCGCCGATCCTGCTGCCCATCATCACCACTGCCGGGTTTGACCCGATCTGGTTTGCCGTGGTGCTGACCATCAACATGGAAATCGGGCTGATCTCTCCGCCGGTGGGGCTGAACCTCTATGTCATCAACGGCATCGCGCCGGACATCAAGCTCAAGACCATCCTCGTCGGCTCCTTGCCCTATGTGGGCTGCATGGTGGTGGCGATTGTTCTGCTGTGCCTGTTCCCGGGGCTGGCGCTGTGGCTGCCGAACATGGTGATGGGGGCCGCGCTGTGACATTGCTGGCCGATATGCTGGCCACGGTCTTCGCGCGGCGCCACGCCCCCTGGGGCGGCGCGCGGGAGGACACGCGGCCGCTGCCGGAGCTTGCCACCGACCTCGTCGGCGCGCGGGGGGAGGCCTCCGGCCTTGCCCTGGCGCGGACGATCCTGGCCCGCTACGCGGAGATGGACGATGCCGCGCGGCTGGGCTTCTTTCGGCATATGGCCACGGGCATGGCGATCGCGCCAGAGGCCGTGCGGCAGGCGCTGTCGGCCTATGAACAGGGGCAGAGCAAAGCCAGCTATGGCGCCTTTGTCCACGCGGCAGAGCCGCCGCGGCAGGAACTGATCCGCCGGCTGAACCAGGTGCCCGGCGCCACCCATGCGCTGGTGCGGATGCGGGCGGATCTTTTGCGGCTGGGCCGGGGGGAGGATGCGCTGATGGCGCTGGACCTGGATTTCCGGCATCTCTTCGCCTCCTGGTTCAATCGCGGCTTTCTGGTGCTGCGCCCGATCAGCTGGGACAGCCCGGCCACGATCCTGGAAAAGATCATCGCCTATGAGGCCGTGCATGCCATTGGCAGCTGGCAGGATCTGCGCCGCCGGGTGGAGCCCGCGGACCGGCGCTGTTTTGCCTTTTTTCACCCCGCCATGCCGGAGGAGCCGCTGATTTTCGTGGAGGTGGCGCTGACGCGGGGCATTCCCGGCTCTGTCCAGGGGCTGCTGGCCGAGGACCGCGCGGCGCTGGACCCGGCGCAGGCCGATACGGCGGTGTTCTATTCCATCTCCAATTGCCAGGACGGGCTGGCGGGCATCAGTTTCGGCAATTCGCTCATCAAACAAGTGGCGGCGGATCTGTCCATGGAGCTGCCGGGGCTGAAGACCTTTGTGACCCTGTCGCCCATTCCGGGCCTTTCCGCCTGGATGGCGCAGGCCGGGGTGGAGGATACGGCCGCCGATGACGCGCGCCTGCGGGGGCTTGCGGCGTGGTATCTGACCCGCGCCAAGCGCGGCGATGGCCAGCCGCTGGACCCGGTGGCGCGGTTTCACCTGGGCAATGGCGCATCGGTCCACCAGTTGCACGCCGGCGCGGATCTGTCGGACAAGGGGCAGGCCCAGTCACGCGGCGTCATGGTCAATTACCATTATGATCTGACGCGCGTATCGCAGAACCATGAACGCTTCGCGGCCACGCGCGATGTCGCAACCTCCGCCGAGGTGCGCAGCCTTGCCGCCGCGATGGACAAGACGCTGGCCGAAGGACGACAGCCATGACCAACACGCTTTATGATGCCCTGTTCGGGTGCCACGCCGGCCGGGGCGAGGTGTTCTTGCACCTGGCCGATGGCGGCAGCCTCAGCTACGCCGGTTTCCTGGCCCAGGCCGCGCGCTTTGCCCATGTGCTGGTAGGGGCAGGGCTGGCGCCCGGGGACAGGCTGGCGGCGCAGGTCAGCAAATCGCCTGAGGCGCTGGCGCTTTATGCCGCTTGTGTGCAGGCGGGGGTGATCTTCCTGCCGCTGAACACGGCCTACACCACGGATGAGCTGGCCTATTTCGTGGGAAACTCCGGCGCGGGCATGTTGGTCTGTGATCCGGCGCGGGCAGAGACGCTGGCCGGGCTTGCCGCCGATCAGGGTGCGGTGCTGCATACGCTGGGCAGCGCCGGTGAGGGCACGCTGCCCCAGGCCGCGGCGGACCGGCCCGCCACCTTTGAGACCGTGGCGCGGGGGCCGGATGATCTGGCCGCGTTCCTCTATACCTCCGGCACCACGGGCCGGTCCAAGGGCGCGATGCTGAGCCACGCCAACCTGCTGTCCAACGCGCGCACGCTGGCGCAGCTGTGGCGGTTCAC
>CBFHYV010000156.1:0-7345 GCA_965660085.1 uncultured Paracoccaceae bacterium | reverse complement strand
CGGCGAACACAAGACTGTGATGATCGACGCGACCTATCTCAAGGCCCACCGAACAGCGACCAGCATGGGCGTGAAAAAGGGGGATGAGCCGTTGGAAAGCCAATGGTCCGAGTGACAATGGCGAATGACGGCTGATCGGTCGTACCAAGGGAGGCATGAATACCAAGTTGCACGCCATCTGCGACAGCGAAGGCCGGCCCCTGAACCTGTTCGTCACGGCGGGTCAGGTCAGCGACTACATCGGCGCACGAGCATTGCTGAGCAGCCTGCCGGATGTCGACTGGCTGCTCGGGGTCCGCGGCTATGACGCCGACTGGTTCAGAGAAGCGTTGAAAGACAAAGGGATACGCGCATGCATCCCCGGCCGAAAACAGCGCAAGCAAACCGTCAAATACGATAAGCGTCGCTACAAACGTCGCAACCGGATAGAGATCATGTTTGGGAGGTTGAAAGACTGGCGGCGTGTGGCAACCTGATACGATAGATGCCCGAAGGTCTTCATGTCAGCCATCGCCCTAGCCGCTCTCGTCATCTATTGGCTATGAGTCCTGACCCTAGACATCGTTTGCGGCGTCACTCCGAAGCGTTCAGCCAGAATAGTTTCAGCTTCGTCGCACGCCTAGATCGCCGCCTGAACTTTTGGCGCCATGGTCGCTTTGCTGTGAAGATGGATCAGAACGCCGGTGCCTAGCCCTGCATGTCCCTCAGCACCAACCCAGCCACGAAGAGGGCAGAGAGCCGAGGGCCAGTGTGATCATCCGGGATGGAACACTTACGGCCCACCCAGTCAACCTAGGGTAGAATGGTGATCGGCGTGCCGTCGCGGACGCGGGCGTAGATGTATTCGATCTCTTCATTGGTCACGGCAATGCAGCCTTCAGTCCAGTCGTCGCGTGTGACCAGCCAGTCATTCGGCTCACCGTGAATGAAGATGTCTCCACCCGGGCTTTTGCCCAACCTCCTGGCTTCCTCAACGTCATGCGGCGCGGGATAGGAGATGCCCAGTGACAGGTGAAACGCGCTGTAGGGGTTGCGGCGGTTGATGATGTAGGTGCCTTCCGGGGTCCGCCCGTCGCCCTGAACCTGCTTGTCCCCCTCAGGCGCAAAGCCAAGGTGGATGTCAAACTCACGCAGGATCTGCGTGTGGTGCATGAGGTAAAGCTTCCGGTCTTCCTTCACCACGATCAGCCGCGTCACCTCCGCATCCTGCGGAGGTCTGGAGCCGCACGCGGTCAGACCCATAACCGAAACCAGAAGCATCGCAATGAGAATGCGCATGGTACTGATCTTGCCTGTAAGAACTCGCTCAGATCGGAATATTTCCCTGATCCGGGTCAGATCATAGCCCGGAAATCCAGAAGTCGCACCAAAATTTCTGCCTTGATTTTGCCTATTTTTCGCGTTCAGCCGGAATTTCTGTGGAACCCTGCGACCAGTTCAACATGGCTGGACCAGCGGAACTGGTCCACCACCAGCACATCGCCCATGTCAAAGCCGGCCCGGATCAGCCGTGCAGCATCGCGGGCAAAGCTGACCGGGTTGCAGGACACATGGGCAATGCGTGACACGTCGGAGCTCGCCAGTTCCTCGATCTGGGCGGCGGCACCGGCGCGGGGCGGGTCCAGCACAACGGCATCAAAGCGGGACAGCTCTCGGGCGTCCAGCGGGTTGCGGAACAGATCCCGCCGCTCCGTGCTGATGGGCCGCAGACCTTGGGTGCTGCGGCGGGCCTTGTCCAGCGCGGGCAACAGGGGCGCGGCACCCTCAACCGCATGAACCCGCGCGGCGCGGGCCAGGGGCAGAGCGAAGGTGCCACAGCCCGCGAACAGATCGGCCACAGTGTCCGCACCGGCCACGATCGCGGTGACAGCCTCGCGCAGTGCGGATTCGCCCTGCGGGGTGGCCTGCAGGAACGCGCCCGGCGGCAGCTCCACCGGGATGCCGTCAAATTGTACCAGAGCGGCGCGGCGCGTCAGGGGGGGCTCGTCATTCCAGCAAAGGCGGGCCAGGTCGTGGCGCATGGCGATCTCGGTCAGCCTGTCCAGCGTGTCACGGGTGGCGGGTTTGGCGTTGCTGACCGCCACGTCCAGCCCGGAGTCCGTCAGCGTCATCATGACTTGCAGCGCGCCCTTGCGGCTGGCGCCCAGCAAGGCAAGCTCCTCCGCCATGGGCAGTGCTGCGGCCAGTTGCGGCGCCACCAGGTGACAGTGCGGCACGCTGACAATCACATCGGACGCGCGCCCGTGGAACCCGGCCAACGCGCCCTTCTTGGTGCGGCGCGCGGCAAAGCCTGCGCGGCGGCGGCTGTGGCTGGGTGAGGTCGCCGGCCCGTGAACCTGCGCCGCGATGCCCTGGGCCGCCAGCGCGCGGATGACCACATCCCGTTTCCATCCCGCAACGAAATCATCAGACGCATGCTGCAACTGGCATCCTCCGCAGCCCCCGGCATGGGGGCAGGGCGGGCGCACCCGGTCGGACGAAGGTTCCAGAATGCGTAAGTCGCGCAGCGTGTCGCCATCGGCGGTGGCCTCAACGACCTCTCCGGGCAGGGTGGCGGGCGCATACAGGGGCCCCGGCGCAATACCGTGGCCCAGATGCCCCAGACGTTCGATCACATAGCGGGTCATGCCACGGGCTTGCCCCGGTTGCGCGGCCTCGTCCAGCCTTATTCCGCGGCGCGGGTTGCGTCGCCCAGGAAGCCACCGGACTGGCGGTTCCAATACATGGCGTATAGCCCGTCCAGCGCCAGCAGATCCTCATGGGTGCCGGCTTCAACGATGCGCCCCTGATCCAGCACCACGATCCGGTCCATGCTGGACAGGGTGGACAGCCGATGCGCAATGGCCAGCACCGTCTTGCCGTGCATCACACGTTCCAGCGCGTGCTGGATATGCGCCTCGACCTCTGAATCCAGGGCGCTGGTGGCCTCATCCAGGATGAGGATGGGCGCGTCCTTCAGAATGGCGCGGGCCAGGGCGATGCGCTGGCGTTGTCCGCCGGACAGCTTCACGCCCCGTTCGCCCAGATGCGCGTTATAGCCTTCGCGGCCCATGTGATCACGCAAGCCGGTGATGAACTCATGCGCTTCCGCCTGGCGGGCGGCGTTCTGCACCTCCTCCAGCGTGGCGTCAGGCCGGCCATAGCGGATGTTGTCCAGCGCGGATCGGTTGAACATCGCGGTTTCCTGCGTGACCATCCCGATGTTGCGGCGCAAGCTTTCTTGCGTGACGCCTGCAATATCCTGGCCGTCGATCTCGATCTGGCCGGTTTCGGGATCATAGAGCCGCAGGATCAGGGACACGAGCGTGGACTTCCCCGCGCCGGAGGCCCCGACAATTCCCAGCTTTTCCCCCGGCGCGACCTCAAGGCTCAGCCCGCTGACCCCGCCGCTGCGCCGCCCGTAGGCAAAGCCCACATCGGCCACGCGCAGGCGGCCATCGGTGACGCGCAGGGGTGTGGCATCGGGGCGGTCCACCAGCGTGTGCCTGGGGGTCAGGGTTTTCATACCGTCCTCGACCTCGCCCAGGTTGGAATACAGCGCCATGAGCGTGAAGCTGACCCAGCCCGTCATCTGTGCCAGCCGCAGGGACACCGCGCCCGTGGCGGCAATATCCCCGGCGGTGATCTGGCCGCGCGTCCAGAACAGCAGCGCCCCCCCCACCAGCAGCACGGGCAGCACCCCGGCCAGCGCCATAAGCCAGAACCGGAACCCGACGGAGACATAGCCAAACTCGATCGTGCGGGCGCGCAGGCTGTCCATCGCGCCAAGCGCGGCGCGATCCTCGAAATCGGCATGGGCGAACAGCTTCACCGTCTTGATGTTGGTGATCGTGTCCACAACCTGCCCGGTGACGGTGGCACGGGCGGCGGCGCGCGCCTTGGACCGGGCGCGCACGCGGGGCATGAAATAGCGGATCATCGCGCCATAGCCGATCAGCCAGACCAGCAGCGCCAGCGCGATACGCCCGTCCACCGTGCCCAGCAGCAAAATCGCCCCGATCACGGAGGCCAGCGCAAACAGCACGGTGTGCAGGATCTCGATCACCACATCGGTTGCGGCGCGGGCGGTCTGCATTTCCTTTTGCGCGATGCGGCCTGCGAAATCGTCATCAAAAAACGTGACCGCCTGGCCCAGCGTATAGCGATGCAGCCGCGACAGCACGAGGTTGAACAGATTGGGCGCCACCACGATGGATTGCAGCAGGCTGTTGGCGCCAAAAACCAGCGGCCGCACCACAAGGAAAAACACCGTTGCCGCGATCAGCAGGCCGCCGTGGGTGGAAAACACGCTTTGCGCACCAGCCTCCAGCGCGGCATCCACAACCTGCCCCAGCAGCAGCGCGGCCATGACCTCCACCACGCCGGCGGCGATGGAAAACAGCCCCGCACCGGCCAGGACCGGCATGCTGCCGCGCAGACACCATTTGAAGAACCGGACGAGCTTGTTCGGCGGGGCGCCATCCGCGGCGGCGAAAGGGTCGATCCAGCGCTCCGGTGTCTTCATTACTCTGCGGCCTCCGTATCCAGAAACCCGCCGGACTGGCGAGCCCAGAAGCCTGCATATAGCCCACCCCGCGCCAAAAGCGCGTCATGGCTGCCATCTTCGACAATCCGGCCGCCATCCAGCACCACGATCCGGTCCAGCCGGGACAGGGTGGACAGCCGGTGCGCAATGGCGATGACGGTCTTGCCCTGCATCATGCCCTGCAGGGTTTCCTGGATCTCGGCCTCAACCTCTGAATCCAGCGCGCTTGTGGCCTCATCCAGCACAAGGATGGGCGCGTTCTTCAGGATCACGCGCGCCAGCGCGATGCGCTGCCGCTGTCCGCCGGACAGTTTCACGCCGCGTTCGCCCACATGCGCATCATAGCCGCGGCGGCCTTCCTGATCCTGCAGATCCAGGATGAAGTCATGGGCATGGGCGCGGCGGGCGGCCTGGATCATCTCGGCCTCGGTCGCGTCGGGGCGGCCATAGAGGATGTTGTCCCGCACCGATCGGTGCAGCAGCGCGCTGTCCTGCTGGACCATGCCGATGTTCAGGCGCAGGCTGTCCTGTGTCACGGCGCGGATGTCCTGGCCATCAATCTCGATCCGGCCGCCTTCGGTGTCGTAAAAGCGCAGCAACAACTTCACCAGAGTGGATTTCCCCGCGCCGGACCGGCCCACCAGCCCCACCTTCTGCCCCGGTTCCACCGTCAGGCTCAGCGCGTCCAGCCCGCCGGCGCCGCGCCCGTAATGATGCGACACCCCGTCAAACACGATCCCCGCGCCAGAGACCTGCAAGGGCCGGGCATCGGGCGCGTCCAGCAAGGTGATGGGCTGCGCGATGGTCTGCATCCCCTCAGCCACCACACCCAGCTGGCGGAAAAAAGTGGTCAGCGCCCACATGATCCAGCCCGTCATGGCGTTCAGCCGCAGTGTCAGCGCCGTGGCGGCCGCCACCGCGCCCACGCTGGCGCTGCCCTGCATCCACAGCGCCACGGCCCAGCCCACCACCCCGACGATCAGCAGCCCGTTCAGTGCCACCAGCGCCACGTCCATGATGGTGTAGATCCGCATTTCCGCGGCAAAGGTGCGGCGGGTCTGGTCGATGGCCTCATGGGCATAGGCCAGTTCCCGATCATGATGGGCAAACATCTTGACCGCGTGGATGTTGGAATAGCTGTCCACAACGCGCCCCGTCACCAGGCTGCGCGCGTCAGACGCTGCCTGGCTGGCCGGACCAACCCGCGCCACTGTCCAGCGGATCAGAAGCGCATACAGCGCCAGCCACAGCAGCAGCGGAAGGGTCAGCCGCAGATCGGCCTGGGACAGCAGCACAACCGCGCCCACCGCATAGGCCAGCGCGAAGGTCAGCGCGTCAAACACCTGAAACACGGCTTCGCCCGCGGCGGGGGGCGTCTGGGTGATGCGGTTGGCAATGCGGCCGGCGAAGTCGTTTTCAAACCAGCCCACGGATTGCCGCAGCACATGGGCATGGGCGCGCCAGCGGATCAGCGTGCCGAAATTGGGCAGGATGGTGTTGTTCAGCACCAGCACATCCAGCGCCTGCAACAGCGGCCGCAGCACCAGCACAAAGACCGCAAGCGCGATCAGCGCGCCGCCATGCGCTTGCCAGACCTCCGCCGGATCGCCGGACAGGATGTCCACCACCCAGCCCATGGCCCAGATCAGCCCGATCTCCACCCCTGCCATGACAAGTGACAGCACCGCCGCGCAGGCAAACACGCCGCGAAAGGGTTGGGCGTAGTCCCACAGAAAGGCAAACAGCCTCTGGGGCGGGTGATCCCGCTGCGGATAGGGGCCGTAGGGGTCCACCAGGTTTTCAAAAAAGCGGAACATGCGCGGCCTCCTTGCGGGATCACCGTCAGCCTAAAGGAAAATCATGACGGAAAACATGGCCAGAACGCTGGCCATTACACGGGTGAACATGCGCCACGCCTGCGGGGTGGTCAGCAAATAGGTCAACAGCGATCCCGCCGTTGTCCAGAACAGGCATACGCCAAAGTTGATGCCGGAAAAGGCGCTGCCCAGGCGCAGGGCCTCCCACATGGGCGGCAGATCCGCGCCATAGCCAGAGGCCGCCGCCATTGCCACGGCCCAGACCTTTGGGTTGACCCATTGAAACAGCACGGCCTCGTGAAACCGCATGGGGCGTTCGGCCTCTGCGCCTGTTTTGGGCTGCGCGCGCCACAGCCCATAGGCCATCCACAGGATCCACGCGGCAGAGGCCAGCTGCAACACCAGCCGCAACATCGGCGCGGCCGCAAGCGCCGCCCCGATCCCCAGCCCCGTGAGCCCAGATGTCACGCCAACCCCCACCACCACGCCCAGCAGATGCGGCAGGCTGGCCCGCAGCCCGAACCGCGCGCCCGAGGCCGTCAGCAGGATGACATTCGGCCCCGGCGTGAACAGGCCGAAAAACACATATCCATACAGCGGGTCGATCATGGGGCGGCTCCGGGTTGCGACCGCGCCAGTTGCCGCGATGCGTGCGGCGCGGTCAAGCCAGCCGCGCCCGCGCCAGCAGATCGGCCCGGTCCGGGGCAAACCCTTCAGCGATCCACAGATCCTCCAGCCGCGCAAGCTCTGCTCCCAGGGCCTTGCCGGACAGCGCCGGCATCAGATCCCGCGCCGAGATCGGAAAGCGCGCCTGCGCCCCCTGCGCCACACGCGCCAGATCCGCCAGCAGCCCCGTGGGCGCCGGGGCCAGGCCGGGCAGCGCGGCGCGCAGCACCAGCACATCGGCCGCCATATCCGCGCCCAGCCGGTAGCCCAGGGCCGCCGGGCCATCCACTGTGCCCATCGCGCTGCGCAGCATGTCCAGCCGGCGCTGCAGGGCGCG
>CBFHYV010000155.1:0-7392 GCA_965660085.1 uncultured Paracoccaceae bacterium | reverse complement strand
AGGCATCCTGCGCGAAGCCGCACCGATTGGCAAAGACGCAGGCGCGGCGCGGCCCATACACAGGGCGGATCTGCCCCGGGATCGCCGCCAGGCGGCGCCGTGCGCCACCGGGTTCCGGCGCGGCCTGCATCAGGGCCGCGGTATAGGGATGGCGGGGGTGGCCCAGCACCTCGGCCACGGGGCCGGTTTCGATGAACTCGCCCGCATACATGACGGCGACGCGGTCCACCGTCTGCGCAACCACGCCCAGGTCATGGGTGATGAGGATCATCGCCATGCCAAGGTCCCGCTGCACCTCCGCCATCAGGGCCAGGATCTGGGCCTGCACCGTGACGTCCAGCGCGGTTGTCGGCTCATCCGCGATGATCAGGTCCGGCTTGCCCATCAGGGCCATGGCGATCATCACGCGCTGGCGCTGCCCGCCGGAGAACTGGTGCGGGAACTGGTCAAAGCGGTTCACGGGGTCGGGCAGGCCCACGCGCTCCATCAGCTCCAGCGCCCGTGCGCGGGCGGCATCGCCGGTCATCAGCCCCGCGCGCACCACGCCTTCGGTCAGTTGCCGCCCCACGCTGTACACGGGGTTGAGCGAGGTCATCGGCTCCTGAAAGATCATCGCCACCTTCTGGCCCGCCAGCCGGGCGGCGAACTGTCTGTCCGGCAGGGTTGTCAGATCATGCTCCAGCAGGCGCATGCTGCGGGCCGTCCGCGCCGCGCTGCGCGGCAGCAGGTTCATCAGCGCCAGCGCCGTCATGGATTTGCCGGACCCGCTCTCGCCGACGATGCCCAGCGTCTCGCCCCGATTGAGCGCAAAGCTGACGTCATGCACGGCGTTCAGCGGACCATTGGGGGTCTTCAGGGTGACGGAGAGGTTCTCTACCTGCAGCACGCGGTCCATCTCAGTTCCTTCCTTCGGGGGCCGTGATGTCGCGCAGGCCGTCGCCGGTGAGGTTGGCCCCGACCACCAGCAGGAAGATCGCGATGCCCGGCAGCACCACCTGCCAGGGGCGGAAGAACATCACCTCCTTGCCTTCGGCGATCATCAGCCCCCAGGATGGCGTGGGCGGCTGGATGCCCACGCCCAGAAAGCTCAGCGCGCTTTCGGCAAGGATCGCCACGCCCAGTTCAAAGGTGAAGATCACCAGGATCTGCGGCACCAGGTTGGGCAGGATCTCCCGCAGCAGGATCTGCCTGCGAGAGGCCCCCAGCGCCTTGGCCGCGGCGACGAAGTCGATCTCGCGCAGGCGCATGGTGGCCGAGCGTGTGACCACCAGGTAATAGGTCCAGCCCAGCACCCCCACGATCCCGATTACCACCCAGACGGAGGGGCCGATGATGAACACCAGCGCCATTGCCAGCAACAGCCCCGGCAGCGCCAGTTGCGCGGTCAGCACGAAGGTCACGGCATGGTCGATGGCGCCGCCGAAATAGCCCGCCAGCACCCCCAGCGTGACCCCGATGAACAGGCCCAGCGTCGCCGCGCCAAAGCCCACCAGCAGGGAAATCCGGGTGCCATAGATCAGGCGGCTGAGATAGTCGCGCCCGACCGTATCGGTGCCCAGCGGATAGTCCCAGCGCCCGCCGGCCTCCCATGCGGGCGGCAACATCCGGGCGGACAGCGTTTGCGCGAAAGGATCGTGCGGGGCGATCAGCGGCGCGCAGAGGGCGATCAGCAGCAGGCTCAGCAGGATCGTCAGGCCGATCTGAAAACCGCGATGCCGCCAGGCGCGGGCGCGGATGATCTCCCACGGGGTGGGGGCCGCATCGCCCGGGGCCGGTGCCTCTGCGTCCGCCAGGCGTGGATCTGTCTTTGCGTCGGTCATCAGGCGATCCTCAGGCGGGGGTCCAGCGCGGCATTCAGAATGTCGGCCAGCAGGTTCATCGCCACGAAAATCAGGGCGAAGAGGAAAATCAGCATCTGCACCGTGGGGATGTCAGAGCCGAGGATGGAGTTCAGCGCCAACCGCCCCAGCCCGTCGATGGCGAAGATGGTCTCGGTGATGACAGAGCCGGAGAACTTGTTGCCAAGCTGCACCGCCAACACGCTGATCACCGGCAGCAGCGCATTGCGCAGCGCATGCCGCCGCACCAGCGCGCCGCCCCGATAGCCCTTGGCCCGAGCGGTGCGGATATAGTCGCTCTCCATCACGTCCAGCATCCCGGTGCGCGTCAGGCGCATGACCGCGGGCACCGAACTGGCCCCAAGGACAAAGGCCGGCAGCACGAAATGCAGCAGCGTGTCATCGCCCGACACCGGGAAGATGCGCCATGTGACGGCAAAGAGGATGATCATGATCAGCCCCAGCCAGAAATTCGGGATCGCCTGGGCCGAGACGGCAATCCCCAGCGCGAAACGGTCGATCAGGCTGTTGGGGTTCAGCGCCGCGACAATGCCCAGCGGCAGGGCGATGACGATGGTCACCGCAAGCGACAGCACCGACAGCAGCAATGTGACGGGCGCCCGATCCGCGACAAGCTCGGCCACGGGTTTGTTCCAGTAATAGCTTTCGCCGAAATCGCCGCGCAGCACGCCCGTGGCCCAATCCGCGTAGCGCACCATGACCGGACGATCCAGCCCGTAGGTGATGCGGATCTGTTCCACGACCTCGGGCTCGGCATCTTCGCCGGCGATGGCATAGGCGGGATCGGTGGCGAAATTCAGCAGCAGGAATGTCACGAAGGACAAGACCACCGCGACCGCGAGCGCAAGGCCGACGCGCTGCAGGATATACTTGAGCATGAGTGTCGCTTTGTGCTTGGGACGGGCCGGCCCGCGCCCGTGGCGGGCCGGCGAGTGTCAGAAGGTTGGGTTATTTCCAGCTGGCGCGATACAGCCGGGGCAGCCCGTCCGCATGGACCGGGAAGTTCAGATCAGAGCTGACCAGGAAGTTCTGCGCATAGGACACCAGCGGTACCCAGTAGGCCTGATCGGCAATGATGCCCAGGGCCTCGCTGTACAGGCGGGCGCGTTCCGTCTGATCCCCGGTGACCTCGGCCGCCAGAACCAGTTCCTCCACCTTCGGGTTGTTGGACATGTTGCGGTCGCTTTCATTGCTGAAATGCACCCGCAGGATCGCGGCGGAATCCGGGGTACCGCCAGACCCCCATGTGCCGAAATAGGCCTGGATGTCGCGGTTGGCCCGCGCTTCGTTCAGGGAGGCCAGCTTGACATGGCGCAGGCTGACGTTGATTCCGATGTTGGTGAGGTCCGCAACCATCGCCTCGGCAATGGCCTTGTCCCGGTAGGACCACAGCTCCAGGTCGAAGCCATCGGCATAGCCTGCCTCGGCCAGCAGGGTCTTGGCGGCGTCGGGGTCATATTTATAGGCCGGCACGGTCTGGTCACAGCCGAACTGCGCGGGATGGCAGGCGGTATAGACGGCCTGTGCCCCGCCGCCCATGAGGAATTGTGCGATATCGGGGCGGTTGATGGCATGGTTCATGGCGCGACGCACGCGCACATCGGTCAGCGGGCCTTCGGCATCGGTATGGCCGAAGGCATCCAGCACCAGAAAGCCGATGCGCAGATCCGTTGACACCACATGATCCACCATCGGGGCGGCGCCCATGGCTTCGGCCACATCGCGGCTGATCTTGAACATCCAGTCGATCCCGCCGGACATCAGCTCTGCCTGCTGGGTGCCGGCGTCGGGGATGTTGCGGATGACGATGGTGCCGATGGACACGGGCTGTTTGGGGCTTTCGGCGAAATAGCCGTCATAGGCCTCCAGCACCAGTTCCGTGCCCGGCTCGAAAGACACAACGCGGTAGGGGCCAAGGCCCACATGGCTGGTGGCCATGGCGGCCTGGTTTTCGTCATAGGTGCCGGCGGGGCGGATCTGCACGCGGTTGGCCATGTCGCGGATCGCCAGAGGATATTCCTGCAGCATGTGAAAACGCACGGTGTCGGCATCCACCACTTCGACATTTTCCAGCCAGCGGGAGATGGTGCCCTTGGCCTGGGCTTCGCTGGCCTCGGAGATGATGAAATTATAGGTATAGGCAACATCATCGGCGGTCAGCGCGCTGCCGTCATGGAAGGTGATCCCGGCGCGCAGGTCCACTTCGATGGTTGTGGGGTCAATATAGTCATACCCCGTCGCGACGGAGGGGATATAGGCGTTGGTCGCCGGGTCATAATCAAACAGGCCTTCGTCGATCAGATCCGACAGGATGATGTATTCCCGCTTGGTGGTGTAGTTGTAGTCGAGGTTCAGGATTTCCTCGCCGAAGGCGACACGCATGGTGTTGTCGGCCTTGCCGGCCTGGACAGGCAGTGGCGCGAAAAGCGGCAGCAGAAAGGCGGCCGTTGCTATATGCTTTGAACGGATCATTGGTGGGTCCTCCCTTGTTTTTATGCGGCCACGATAGGGCGGGGAGGCACGATCAAGAAAGTGCAATGATTGCATCTTCGGTTGCAGGAAGCGGGACAAAACCCGGGGCGGCCTTCGGATGCGCGGGGTCAGCCCCGTTCCAGCGCCGCCGTCATCATGGCGCGCAGACGGGCCACGTCCTCTTCCACCGATGCGTCGGGGTTGCACAGGAACGGCGGCAGCACCTCCAGCCGGATGACACCGCTTTGCGGCACAAACCGGCCCGGCGGCAGCAGCCGGTCTGAATCATGGATCACGATGGGGCGGATGCTGCGCCCGGTGTCCCGCGCCGCCAGAACCGCACCGGCCTTGAACGCGCCCAACACGCCGGAGCGCGAGCGTGTCCCTTCGGGGAACAAGACAACCGAGCGGCGCTGGTCCATCACGCGGACGGCCTCGCGCAGGGTTGCCATGGCGCGCTTGCCGCTTTGGCGGTCAATTTCCACCAGGCCAGCCCCGATGAAGCCGGTGCGCAGCAGCGGCGTATCAAAAAGCTCTTTCTTGGCGGCGAAGGTGAACCATTTGCCGTCGGGCACCGTGTCCATCAGGCAGAACCCGTCAAGATGGCTGCGGTGGTTGATGACGATCACGCTGCCGGTGTCCGCGGCCAGCGCCTGTTTGTCTGCTGCGCTCATCTCCGCCCGGATGCTGAGCAGCCACAACAGCCGGGAACACGCCTGCTTGACCGTCCGCCAATACCACCCGGCAAAGCCCTTGCGTCTGGCGCAGGCCAGCGGGGCAAGGGCGATGACCGCAAAGTAAAGCGGCCCCGCCAGAAGCAGCAGGCCGCGTTTGGCCAGCCGGATGGGAAAGGGATCAAGGGGCACCGGCGCGGCGGTGGGGTTGGGCGGCATTCGGCTGTTCCTTTTGTGACCTTCGGTCAGGAACACCGATCACGTCCTGTCCAGTTGCTGTTGGCAACGCCATAGCGGACCCGGCGCCCTCGCGCCACTGCTGGACTGCAGACAGTGCCGCCGGGTTTCACCGCGGCTTTGCGGCCCCTTGGCCCTCTGGGGGGATGCCGCGGCCGGAAGCGGGCCGGGGGCCACGCAAGCGCGGCCCCGGGCGATGTCTGGTGGTGGCCTCAGGCGGCGAAGCCCAGCTTGGAGACGTGGATCTCGAACGTCGGGTGCATTTCGGCCCCCACAACGCCGGGACGGTAATGGCGGTAGATCGAACGCCAGTAGGGTTGGATCACCACGCCCTCATCCTGCATGAGCGTCTGGATCTTGGCCATCACCTCGCGCCGCTGGTCGGCATCCGCGATGGACAGCGCCTCGCTCAGCAGGGCGTCGAACTCGGCATTGGCGAAGCCGCTTTCGTTCCAGGCCTCGCCCGACCGATAGGCCAGGGCCAGCACCTGCACGCCCAGCGGACGCTGCGCCCAATCCGTGGTGGAGAAGGGATAGCCCGCCCAGTCATTCCAGAAGGTTGCCCCCGGCAGGATGGTGCGGCGCACCGGGATGCCCGCATCGCGCAGCTGCGACGCCACCGCGTCAGAGGTGTTCTTGCGCCATGTATCGTCGATGGAGATCAGCTCATGCTCGAAATCGGCCATGCCGGCCTCAGCCATCAGCGCCGCGGCGCCTTCGGGGTCAAAGACCGGCGCACCGATATCGGCATATTCCGGGTGCAGCGGCGAGACATGGTGGTTTTCCCCGACGCTGCCGTTGTTGTTGAAGCCAAGCTCCAGGCAGACGGCATTGTTCACGGCCATGGCCAGCGCCCGGCGCACGCGCGCGTCGGCATAGGGCTTCATGCCGTTGACTTCGGCCTGCTGGTTGGGGCGGATCACAACGGTGTTGGCGGTGATGGCCTCGGACTTTTCCCAGCCCACGGAATCCATCAGCAGGATGTAATCGGTGAGGGATTCGTAAACCATGTCCACCTCATCGGCCTCAACGGCGGCGAAGATGGAGGCCTGTTCGGTGCCGTAATCGACATATTCGATCCGGTCCAGATAAGCGCCTTCGCCCCACCAGCTGTGGGCATCGTTGCGCACCATGACGGCGCGGATACCCACGTCATATTCCGCGGGCAGATACGGCCCGGTGCCAATGGGGTTGTCCAGCGGGTTGCCGGTGAAGGACTGGTGCACGATGGCCGCGGGATAGTCGGAAAAGCCCGCGATCAGCGTGATGTCTGCGGTGTTGAGCGTCAGCTTCACGGTGTGGGTGTCCACCACCTCGATCGCCCCGGCGCGGGCCTGGCCCGTGGCCTCATCCACCAGCGACGCCATGCGCGCGGCCATGGAGTTGCCCTCAACTGCCTTGTCGCACCAGCGCGCGATGTTGAAGGCCACGTCCTCGGCGGTGAACGGGTCACCGTTGTTCCAGGTCACGCCCTTGCGGACGAACAGCGTGTATTCGGTGGCATCCTCGTTGATCTCCCAGGCCTCCAGCAAGGACGGGGCGAAGGTGCCATCAATCTGGTATTCCACCAGATATTCCAGCCAGCCGCGGGTGAAGTTGGACATCTGCGGCCAGTCATAGGTGCGCGGGTCCTTCAGGGCCAGCACGGTGGACTCGATCCGCAGGGTGCCTCCGGCCTGTGCATGGGCCGCGGCGCGGGCGGGCTGGTTGAGGCCGATCAGCCCATAAGCGGCCGTGGCGGTCAGTCCCAGGGAGGTTGCGCGCGTCAGGAATTCGCGCCGTGACAGTGTGCCTGCCGCGACTTCCTTGGCATAGGCCTGTGCGGCGGGGTGGAGGGTTTTGGGAAAGGGCATGAGCGATCTCGTTTGTGATGGGCCGAAAGGGCGAACGGGAAGGCTGTTCCAAAAACAACCTCTCAGTGTCGCAAACTGACTTGCGCGGGTGGATTTGCAAGGGAGGCCGGGCAAGCTGGGGGAAAGTGTCGCAAGGTTGCGCGCCCCAACGCCCCGGCCGGCCCGGCACACGCGTTCCACCCGCCGCGGCCGCCACCGCCGCCCCAGCCAGAATGGCGGGGTGTCGACATCTCGGCCGTGCCCTCGGGCGGCGCGGCGGTCACAACCCTGACGGAGATCGCCGCCACTGTCGTGGAC
>CBFHYV010000154.1:0-7393 GCA_965660085.1 uncultured Paracoccaceae bacterium | reverse complement strand
CGCCTGGATGAGTTGGAAGACCCGTTCAAACTGTATCGCTGCCACACCATCATGAACTGCGCCAAGACCTGCCCGAAGGGTCTGAACCCCGCCAAGGCGATTGCCGAGATCAAGAAGATGATGGTGGAACGCGCGCTCTGAGCGCGGAAAAACACGCCGGAAATGGGCGCTCACGTCACCGTGATCGCCCGTGAGGCAGGGGCCAGGCCGGGACATTCCCGCGCCTGGCCCTTTTCATTTTGGGGCGCTCTTTTACCAACGCGTTGATTTTTCGTTAATAATCCGCCCCTATCCCACCGCCGGGCGCAACGGCCGCGCCCCGGTGGGCGGTGCAGGCGCCTGTGGCACGCCATGTGCCCGGTGATCCAACCCCGTGTCCCGCCCGTAATGGTTGTGAGGGAACAAGAGATATCCAAAAACGTGGATCACGGGGAGCGAACCATGAAAACGGAGACTTTCAATGACCTGACTCTGTCGCGTCGTGCGATGAAGGCAGAACTGCTGGACGCGGAGACAGAGCTGAAACTGGCCTACGCCTGGCGCGATGAGCGCGACGAAGAGGCCCTGCACCGCCTGATCACCGCCTATATGCGGCTGGCAATTTCCATGGCGTCGAAGTTCCGCCGCTATGGCGCGCCCATGAACGATCTGATCCAGGAAGCCGGCCTGGGCCTGATGAAGGCCGCGGACAAGTTTGACCCGGACCGAGGCGTGCGGTTTTCCACCTATGCTGTGTGGTGGATCAAGGCCAGCATCCAGGATTACGTGATGCGCAACTGGTCCATGGTGCGGACCGGTTCGACCTCTTCCCAGAAATCGCTGTTCTTCAACATGCGCCGGGTCCAGGCCCGGATCGAGCGTGAGGCCGCCGCCGCTGGCGTGACACTGGACCGGCATGAGCTGCGCAAGATGATCGCCGCGGACATCGGCGTGCCTTTGCATGATGTGGAGATGATGGAAGGCCGCCTGTCCGGCTCTGACTATTCACTCAACGCCACGCAATCCTCTGAGGATGAAGGCCGCGAGTGGATCGACACGATCGAGGATGACGGTGCGCTGGCCTCCGACATCGTCGAGGCCGACATGGACACCGAACAGCTGCGCGAATGGCTGCTGGTGGCGATGAATGGTCTGAATGAACGGGAACGCTTCATCGTGCGTGAACGCAAGCTGCGCGAAGAGGCCCGCACGCTGGAAAGCTTGGGCAATGAGCTTGGCCTGTCCAAGGAGCGTGTGCGCCAGTTGGAGGCGGCCGCCTTTGCCAAGATGCGCAAATCGCTTGAGGCGCAATCGCCTGAAGTGCACGCCTTCCTGGGATGAGCTGGCTGTCAGCGGCAGTTCTGGCATCGGTGGCGGTGTTCTCCGCCCCGGTGCTGGCCGCCGAGGTTGTTTTCCTGGGCGAGCGGCATGACAACCCGCATCACCATGCCTGGCAGGCAGATCAGGTGGCGGAGATCGCGCCGCGCGCCGTTGTCTTTGAAATGCTGACCGCCGATCACGCCGCGCAGGTGACACCGGATCTGGTGGCCCGGCAGGATGACCTGCAAGCGGCGCTGGAATGGGAAGATCGCGGCTGGCCCGATTTTGCCATGTATTATCCGATCTTCGCCGCCGCCCCGCAGGCGCGGGTCTATGGCGCCGCGGTCCCCAGGGAGGCCGCGCGTGCCGCGATGTTTGATGTCGTCGGTGCCTTTGGCGGCGATGCCGCGCGCTTCGGCCTGGCCGATCCGCTGCCCGCCCCGCAGCAGGCCGAGCGGGAGGCCATGCAGCAGGCCGCCCATTGCAATGCCCTGCCCGAGGAGATGCTGCCCATGATGGTCTCCGTCCAGCGGCTGCGCGATGCGGAATTGGCCCGTGTGGCCGAGAAGGCCTTGCGGGACACCGGCGGTCCGGTCGTCGTCATCACCGGCAATGGCCACGCCCGCACCGATTGGGGTGCGCCCGCCGCCCTGCGCCTGGCCGCCCCGGACATCCCTGTCCGCGCCCTTGGTGCGGGCGAGCTGGACGCGCCGCCGGCCGGGATCTTTGACGCGACAGTGACCTTTCCCGCTGTCGAGCGCGGCGATCCCTGCGAGGCGTTTCGCAACCGCGATTGAAACCCGCCCGACCCCCGCGTAACACTTGACGCCGCAGGGTATCAAAGGGGGGCTGGCCGGTGTCACATCGTGTCTTGCTGATCATCGGCGGCGGGATCGCTGCCTATAAAGCGCTGGAACTGATCCGCATGCTGCGCCGCGCGGGCCTGGCCGTGACCCCGGTGATGACCCATGCGGCGGCGCAATTCGTCACGCCGCTATCTGTCTCTGCCCTCGCGGGCGAGCGTCTGTATCAGGACCTGTTTGACCTGACGGATGAGGCCGAGATGGGCCATATCCAGCTGTCGCGCAGCGCTGATCTGATCGTCGTCGCCCCCGCCACCGCGGACCTGATGGCGCGCGCGGCCCAGGGGCGGGCGGATGATCTGGCCAGCACGCTGTTGCTGGCTACGGATACGCCGGTGATGATGGCGCCTGCGATGAACGTGCGCATGTGGCAGCACCCGGCCACGCAGCGCAATCTGGCCACTCTGCGCGGCGATGGCGTGCAGATCGTCGGCCCCGATGCGGGCGATATGGCCTGCGGCGAACATGGCTCCGGCCGCCTGGCAGAGCCAGAGGCCATCTGCGCCGCGATCCTGGCGCGCCTGCGGGGCGGGCGGCTGACGGGGCGGCGGATCATCGTCACCTCTGGCCCCACGCATGAGCCGATCGACCCTGTGCGCTATATCGCCAACCGGTCATCCGGGGCGCAGGGCACGGCGGTGGCGGCCTGTCTGCGGGATCTGGGGGCGGAGGTGGTGTTTGTCACCGGCCCGGCCGATGTGCCCCCGCCGGATGGGGTGGCGCTGCACCGGGTAGAGACGGCGCAGCAGATGCATGACGCCGTCATGCAGGCCCTGCCCGCCGATGCCGCCATCTGCGCCGCGGCGGTGGCCGATTGGCGGGTGGCCAATGCCAGCGCGTCAAAGGTCAAGAAAGGTGCGGCGGGCCTGCCGGCGCTGGAATTTGCCGAAAACCCCGACATCCTTGCCGCCGTGTCACGCCATGACAGTCTGCGGCCGCGTCTGGTGGTGGGCTTTGCCGCGGAAACCGACGATGTGTTGGCCCATGCCACCGCGAAGCGGCTGCGCAAGGGCTGTGACTGGATCCTGGCCAATGACGTGCGCCCGGAAACGGGCATCATGGGCGGGTCGGAAAACGCGGTGACGCTGATCTCGGCCGATGGGGCAGAGCCTTGGCCGCGCATGTCCAAGGCCGATGTGGCGCAACGTCTGGCCCTTGCGGTGGCTGATGCACTGGCCCGCGTGGAGGAGGCCACAGATGCCGCATCCTGAGGTGCGTCTGGCCTGGGACGATGGGGCCGATACCGCGTTGGGCCTGCCCGCCTATGCCACGGCTGGTGCGGCGGGTGCGGATTTGCGGGCCAACCTGGCGGACCGCGGGGAAATCGCCTTCGCGCCCGGGGATCGGCGCGTTGTGCCCACGGGGCTGCGCATTGCCCTGCCGGAGGGGTATGAGGCGCAGATCCGTCCACGCTCTGGCCTAGCGCTGCGCCACGGCATCACGCTGCCCAACAGCCCCGGCACCATTGATGCCGATTATCGCGGACCTCTGGGCGTGTTGCTGGTGAACTGGGGGGCAGCGCCCTATGTCATCCGCCATGGCGACAGGATCGCCCAGATGGTGATCGCGCCGGTGGTTCAGGCGCGCTTCGTTCTGGGCGACATCACGGCCGATACCGCGCGGGGCGCGGGCGGCTTTGGATCAACGGGGCGGGGCTGATGTTTCTGGTTGGGGTGATCGCGGCGGCGCTGTGGGGCGTGGGCTGGGCGATGAAAGTGCCGCGGGTGCAGCGGTGGCGGATGATCGCGGCGCTGCTGGGGCTGGTGATCCTGGCGCAGCTGGTGCTGCCGGGCGGGCATCCCCTGCGGCTGGCCACTGGCGGCAGTGCCGCGCCCTGGCTGTTGCTGGGCGCTGCCGTGGTGATGATATTGATCTACCGCCAGGGCCTGGCCGCCCTGCGCCGCAAGACGGAGGCCCGCGAGGCCGCCGATGACGCCCGCGAGGCCCTGTCACAGGATCTGGCCCCGCCAACCCTGTCCGAGACCGAACTGCACCGCTATGCCCGCCATAT
Organism: uncultured Paracoccaceae bacterium; assembly: GCA_965660085.1. Lineage (GTDB taxonomy): Bacteria > Pseudomonadota > Alphaproteobacteria > Rhodobacterales > Rhodobacteraceae > CBFHYV01. Next base: position 3,220 of record CBFHYV010000154.1, on the reverse strand, counting down.
CTTTCTGCGGGAAATCGGTGGCGCGGGGCAAACACGGCTGCGCCGGGCGCGGGTGCTGGTCATCGGTGCGGGCGGGCTTGGGGCGCCGGCGCTGCAATATCTGGCCGCGGCGGGTGTGGGCACGCTGGGCGTGGTGGATGATGACGTTGTGGATGCCACCAACCTGCAGCGCCAGGTGATCCATGGCGAGGCCACGCTGGGCCAGCCCAAGGTCTTTTCGGCGCAGGCGGCGATTGCCAACCTCAACCCCCATGTCACGGTGCGCCCCTATCACCGCAAGCTGACCGAAGAGATCGCGCAAACCCTGTTTGCCGATTATGACATCGTGCTGGACGGCACGGACAATTTCGACGCGCGCTATCTGGCCAACCGCGCCGCGCATGCCGTGGGCATTCCGCTGGTGTCAGGCGCGCTCAGCCAGTGGGAGGGGCAGGTCAGCCTGTTCCATCCCGCCGCCGATGGGCCGTGTTATGAATGCGTCTTTCCCACCCGGCCCGCGCCGGAACTGGCCCCCAGCTGTGCCGAGGCCGGCGTTCTTGGGCCCCTGCCCGGTGTGATCGGGGCCATGATGGCGGTTGAGACGGTCAAGCAGATCACCGGCGCCGGGCAGGTTCTGCGGGGTGAGATGCTGATTTACGATGCCCTCTGGGGTGAAACGCGCAAGATACGCCTGTCCCGCCGCGGCGATTGCCCGGTGTGCGGTGCCACCGCCTGATCTGAAAGGATACGCCATGACCAACCCCCTGTTGTCGGACTGGACAACCCCCTTTGGCCTGCCGCCCTTTGACCGGATCGCAGATACGGACTTTGCCCCGGCGCTGGAGGAGGCCATGCGCCTGCACCTGGCCGAGATCGACGCCATTGCCGCCAATCCCGCGCCCGCGAGCTTTGCCAACACCATCGAGGCGCTGGAGGGCGCGGGCGAGGCGCTGGACAAGGTGCTGTCCACCTTCTTTTCGGTGGCCGGTGCGGATACCAACCCGGACCGTCAGGCGTTAGAGCGGGCGTTTTCCCCGCAGCTTTCGGCGCATTCCACCGCGATCTACGCCAACCGGCCCCTGTTTGATCGCATCCGCACCCTGTGGGTGGCGCGCGATAGCCTGGACCTGGACGGGGAACAGGCCCGTGTGCTGATGCTGACCCATCGCGCCTTCGTGCGCGCAGGTGCCGCGCTGGACGGGGCGCAGGCGGAGCGTATGGCCCAGATCAAGGCGCGGCTGGCGGTGCTGGGCACGGGCTTCATGCAGAACCTGCTGAAGGACGAATCCGACTGGTCGCTGACCCTGTCCCAGGATGATCTGGCCGGGCTGCCCCCTTTCGTGGTGGAGGCGATGCTGGCCGCCGGGCAGGAGCGCGGCAGCGAAGGGCCGGTGCTGACGCTCAGCCGGTCCGTCATCGTGCCGTTCCTGCAATTCTCAACCCGGCGGGATCTGCGCGAAACCGCCTGGCGCGCCTGGACATCGCGCGGCGAAATGGGCGGAGAGACCGACAACCGCGCCGCCACCGCGGAAATCCTGGCCCTGCGCGAAGAACGCGCGGCGCTGCTGGGCTATCCTGATTTCGCGCATTTCAAGCTGGAAACGGAAATGGCCGCCACGCCCGCGCATGTGCGGGATCTGCTGATGGCCGTCTGGCAGCCCGCCCGCGCCCGGGCGCTGGAAGATGCCGCCGAAATGGAAGAGATGATGCGCGCCGATGGCGTGAACGGGCCCCTGCAGCCCTGGGACTGGCGGTTCTACGCGGAACGCCAGCGCAAGGCCCGGCACGATCTGGATGAGGCGCAGGTCAAGCCGTATTTCCAGCTCGACCGCATGATCGAGGCCGCCTTTGCCTGCGCCAACCGCCTGTTCAGCCTGGAATTCGCACCGCTGGACGTGCCGCTCTATCACCCCGATTGCCGCGCCTGGGAGGTGCGGCGCAACGGGGCGCATGTGGCGGTCTTCGTGGGCGATTACTTCGCGCGGGCATCCAAGCGGTCCGGGGCGTGGTGTTCGGCCATGCGCAGCCAGGCCCGTGTGCCGGTTGAGACGCGGCCCATCGTGGTGAACGTCTGCAATTTCGCCAAACCGCCCAAGGGCAAGCCCGCGCTGTTGTCCTATGACGATGCGCGCACCTTGTTCCATGAATTCGGCCATGCGCTGCACCAGATGCTGTCGGATGTGCGCTATGGGTCGGTGTCCGGCACATCGGTGGCGCGGGATTTCGTGGAATTGCCCAGCCAGCTGTATGAACACTGGCTGGAGGTGCCGGAGGTTCTGGCGGAATTTGCCACCCATGCCGAAACCGGCGCCCCCATGCCCGCGCCCCTGCTGGACAAGGTGCTGGCCGCGGCCACGCATGACATGGGGTTCCAGACCGTTGAATATGTGGCCTCCGCGCTGGTGGACCTTGACCTGCACAGCGGCGCGGCCCCTGCTGACCCGATGGCCCGCCAGGCCGAGGTGCTGGCCGAAATCGGCATGCCGGCGCCGATTGTCATGCGCCACGCCACCCCGCATTTTGCCCATGTGTTCGCGGGCGATGGCTATTCCAGCGGCTATTACAGCTATATGTGGTCCGAGGTGATGGACGCCGACGCGTTCGAGGCCTTCCGCGAGGCGGGCAGCGCCTTTGACCCTGAGACGGCGCAGCGCCTGGAGGCGCATATCCTGTCCGCCGGTGGGTCGGAGGATCCGCAAACGCTCTATACCCGGTTCCGGGGGCGGATGCCGGGGGTGGATGCGCTGCTGAAGGGGCGGGGGCTTGCCGCCTGAGCCGCTGCGGCGCGAAACGCAGATGTATCCGCCGTTGAAGGCCTACCTGGAATCGCTGGGATATGAGGTGAAGGGGGAGGTCTGCGCGGCGGATCTGGTGGCCATGCGCGCGGGCCATCCCCCCGTGATTGTGGAGATGAAGCTGCGCCCGGCGCTGGCGCTGTTCCACCAGGCCATCGCCCGGCAGACGCTGACCGATGATGTCTATATCGCGCTTCCCACGCCGCGCGGGCGCGATGCGCGCCGCGTGCTGCGCGAGACACGCACCCTGTGCCGCCGCCTTGGGCTGGGCCTGCTGACGCTGAGCGGAGAGGTGGTTGAGCCACGCTGCCACCCCGAACCCTACCGCCCCCGCAAGGACCGCAAGGCCCAACTGCGCCTGCGCGCGGAATTCCTGGCCCGCCAGGGTGACCCCACGGCGGGGGGCATGGCGCATGGCCCGATTGAGACTGCCTATCGCCAGCAGG
>CBFHYV010000153.1:0-7438 GCA_965660085.1 uncultured Paracoccaceae bacterium | reverse complement strand
CCGAGACGGCGGTGACGGACGCGCATGCCTGCGGTGGGGCTCATGTCCGGCCCTCCCGGATGCGGGTGAGCGTCTGGCGAGCGATCTCGTCAGCTTCACCGTCTCCGCCTTCGATAGCCTCCAGCGCCCCCACCAGCGCGTCCACGTCGGCAGTGTCATGCGCCTCGGCCGATGCGGCGGGTGCGTCAGCTTCAGTCACTGCGGGGTCAGGCGCGGCGGCCTCGGCGGCGGGTGCCGCGGCCTCGGCATCGGATTCGGCGGGGCTGTCCACCACAGCCACAGGATCGGCGGCCTCTTCGGCATGCGGGGACGGGGCGGCCTCCGCGTCAGGGGCCGGCGCCGCTTCTGGCGCGGGCTTGACCTTGGGGCGTTCCCCCTTTTCGGCGCGATAGCCCAGGCCCGCCATCAGGTCAGCGAACTGATCCAGCGTCAGCCCGGTGATGGAGAGCATGTCGGCCTTGGTTTCAAACCCGCTGCGGCTGTCCTCACCGCGCAGCATGTCCGCCAGACGTTCCAGCATATCAATCCGGATGGCCCGCGCCCCGGCACCGCGATAGCCCGCAACGGTGTGGTGCATGTCCGGCGTGCCGGGCTGGTTGGGCACGGTCACCAAGCCGGGCGGCGGGGCCTCGGGGAACTCATCCAGGCCCTGCGCAAGGCTCCATAGCACCAGCCGCAGCCGCGTGGGCGCCGGTTTCAGCAGCAGCGGCATGAAAATCGTGAACTGGCCAAAGCGCACGCCATGTTTGCGCAGCGCCGCGCGGGAGTCCTGATCCAGCGCCTTGACATCCTCGGCCACCTGGGCGCGGGGCAGAACGCCCATCGCCTCGACCATGCGGAAGGCAAAGCCGCGCGCCAGCCCGCTGAGCGTCTCATCGGCCTGCATCTTCATCAGCGGCTCGAACAGGGCGTCCACCTTGCGCTGGATGAAATGCTGCAACCGGCGCTGCACCTTTTCGGTGACATCCGCGCCCGCGGCATCATCCACGAAGACCACAACCCGCGGCTTGAACGGGTCATCGCCGGGCGCCAGGCGGCCCACGGCGTTCTGGCCCCACATCAGACCACCCTGTTCGGTAAAGTCGATCTCGGTATCCGGAGCGTTGTAGAACCGGTCCGCCCGCAGGTGAAAATGTGGCGCCAGCGCCTGCAGAGACGCTGTCTTGAGCGTCTTAGCCTCTTGCCCCGTTGCGCCCTGATCCTGCCGGAACCGGAACCCTTCCAGACGACCGACGAATTCTCCTTCGACGGTCACCTCACCGTTATCGTTCACTTCGGCCAACAGGGCCTCCTTCTGTTTCAGTCGGCGCAACAGCACCGATGTGCGCCTGTCCACGAAGCGCTGTGTCAACCGCGCGTGCAAGGCGTCGGACAGGGCATCTTCTACAACGCGGGTCTGGTCCCGCCAATGGGCTTCGTCATCAACCCAGCCCGATCGCTGCGCGACATAAGTCCACGTTCGGATAAAGGCCAACCTTTTCGATAATGTGTCAATGTCGCCATCTGTCCGGTCAATCCGTTTGACCTGCCGCGCCATGAAATCCATCGGGATGCGGCCCGATTGATGCAGATGCTTGAAAATCACCTCCAGCAGGCCGGCATGTTCGGCCTGGCTGATGCCGCGGAAATCGGGGATGCGGCACACGTCCCACAACAGGCGCACACTGGCCGCATCCGAGGCCCGCGCGCGGACCTCTGCATCATCCGCCAGCGTCCGCAGCGCGATCAGATCATCCGCATCGCGCGCGCGCACCAGCAGATCATCGCTCGGCGTTTCCTCCAATGAGGCGATGAGCGCATCGATGCTGCCAAAGCGCAGCGCGGCGTTGCGCCAGATCAGTTTGCGCAGCGGGGTAAAGCTGTGGTTGGTGATCGCCTCCACCACCTCTTCGGACAGTGGCGAGGCCTCGCCCGTGACACCGAATGTGCCGTTGGACATGCCACGCCCGGCCCGCCCGGCAATCTGGGCCAGTTCATTGGGCGCCAGCGGGCGCATGCGGCGGCCATCAAATTTCGTCAGCGCGGAAAAGGCCACATGGTTCACATCCAGGTTCAGCCCCATCCCGATGGCATCCGTGGCCACCAGGTAATCGACATCGCCGTTCTGATACAATTCAACCTGCGCGTTGCGCGTGCGCGGGCTGAGCGCGCCCATCACCACCGCCGCACCGCCCTTTTGCCGCCGCAAAAGCTCTGCGATGGCATAGACATTGTCCACGCTGAACCCCACGATGGCGCTGCGCGCGGACAACCGCGAGATCTTCTTCGAGCCGGTGTAGCTGAGCTGGCTCATGCGTTCGCGCCGCACGAACTCCACCCCCGGCACCAGCGCCGCGATCGGCCCGCGCATGGTGTCAGAGCCCAGAAACAGCGTCTCATGCAGGCCGCGCATCCGCAGCAGCCGGTCCGTGAAGACATGGCCGCGCTCCGGGTCGGCGCACAGCTGGATCTCATCCACCGCCACGAAATCGCAGCCCATCGCCTCGGGCATGGCCTCAACGGTGCACACCCAATAGGCCGCGCGGGGCGGGACGATTCGTTCCTCGCCGGTGACAAGGGCGACAACACCGGGGCCACGGGCCTGCACGATGCGGTCATAGACTTCGCGCGCCAGCAGGCGAAGCGGCAGGCCGATCATCCCCGTGCGATACCCCAGCATACGCTCGATCGCGTAATGGGTCTTGCCGGTGTTGGTCGGGCCGAGAACGGCCGCGATCCGTGCGCGCTGGGCCATGGAAGCCCCCCGATGAAAGGACCTAGAGTGCCGTCCCCTCGACTTCGGGCCGCAACCGGTCCAGCGCCTCAAGAACGTCCGCATCATGCGGGTGCAGGTCCAGTATCCTTTCCAGCATGCGGAACGCAAGCGCCCGCTCGCCCAACTGTTCCAGCATGGTGGCCATGCCCCGCATCGCGCCGATATGGCGCGGCTCCAGGATCAGGGCGCGTTCCAGCGCATCCAGCGCCGGGCCATAGAGATCCGCCTGAAAATACCCCAGCGCCAGCAGGTGCCAGCCTTCGGCAAAGCGCGGCGCGTGATCGGTCAGCGCGGTCAGATGCCCGATGCCTGTGCCCGTCTCCCCCCGTTCCAGCGCATCGCGGCCGCGCTGCAACAGCAGATCCATGGTGGCGGAGCCGGACTTGCCGAATTCCTGTTCAAGGCTGCGGATGATGCGGCGCGCTTCATCGGGGGCGGCGCGGCCCAGTTCACCCAGCAGCTCGTCCACGCGGTCCTGCGCGGGCGGCGCGGCCTGCGCCGAAGCCCCGGCTGGCAGGCCAAAGGTAAGGAATACGATACTTGCCGCAACGACAGGGTGAATTTTCAATGGGCGTCTCCGCGTTGTTGCATATAAGTTTAACCCGAGCGCGGGAGAAGAAAAGCCCGCAGACGCCACAGGCCCTCACAGAACAGAGAGACAGACATGAGCGACGTGATCACCGCAGCCGTAGCCGCCCTGAGTGCAAAGATGTCCGCAGGTTTCGACGGCAGCGCGAAATTCCAGATCGAGGATGAAGGCGCGATCATGCTGGATTCCGATGGCGTGCGCGCCGCGGATGAGGCCGCCGATGTCACCATGACCGCCGATGTGGACACCTTTCAGGCCATCCTGGAAGGGGATCTGAACCCCACCGCGGCCTTCATGTCCGGCAAGCTGAAAATCGACGGAGACATGGGCGCCGCCATGCGGCTTGCCTCGGCCCTGGCATAATGACCGAAACCGCCCCTTTTTTCGCCGATCTGGCTGACGGGCCAGCGGATATGGCGGGCCACTGGCTGCGCACCCGGGACGGCCTGCGCATCCGCATCGCGGTGTCCCGCCCAGAGGGTGCAGGCCGCGGCACGGTTCTGATGTTTCCCGGCCGCACGGAATATGTGGAAAAATACGGCCGGCTGGCGCGGGACTACACCGATGCGGGCTTTGCCTTTCTGGCCGTGGACTGGCGCGGCCAGGGTCTGGCGGACAAGCTGCTGCCCGATCCGCGCCCGGGCCATGTGGACCGCTTTGGCGATTATCAGCACGATGTCGCCGCCGTCATGGACGCTGCGCAGGCACTGAACCTGCCGCGGCCGCTGCATGTGATCGCCCATTCCATGGGCGGGGCCATCGGCCTGCGTGCGGCGATGGAGGGGATGGAGGTCGCCTCTGCCGTGTTCACGGGGCCGATGTGGGGCATCCGCATGGCGCCCGCGCTGCGGCCTGCCGCCTGGGCCATCAGCACCGGCGCCACCAAGCTGGGCATGGGGCATATGCTGGCGCCCACGACACGGCCCGAAAGCTATGTGGCCATCGCCCCGTTTGCCGACAACCTGCTGACCACTGACCCGGAGATGTTCGATTACATGCGCGCGCAGATCACGGCGCAGCCGGATCTGCAGCTGGGCGGGCCGTCCCTGCGCTGGCTCAGCCAAGCCTTGCGGGAATGCCGCAGGCTGTCCCACATGCCCTCACCCGATCTGCCCTGCCTGTGCTTTCTGGGCACCAACGAACGGATCGTGGACACGGACCGCATCCATGACCGGATGCGGCGCTGGCCCAAGGGGGAACTGGTAATGGTGCCCAAGGGCGAACATGAGGTGCTGATGGAGGCCCCCGCCATGCGCCGCGCGGTGATTGACCGGACGATCACGCAATTCGCCGCCGCGGGCTGAATCTGCGCGCGGCTGGCGCGGTTTATTCCGCCGCGTCCAGCCCGTGCACGGCGGCGGCATCGGCATTGGCGCCCGCGCGCATCCAGCCCAGCTCAGAGGCGATCACGAACATGCGCACGCCCTGCGCGGCCCGGCGGCGCGTGTCCTCCGGCCCGGTGGTGAAGGTGGCAAATCCCTTGCCATGGGCCGCGCAGGCCGCGCGCACGGTCTCAAAGGCCGCGTCCAACTCGGGCGAGCCGATGGCATCCTGCCCAAATCCCACGGTCAGATCCGCGGGGCCGATGAACAGCCCGTCCACCCCCGGCACGGCGGCGATGGCATCGGCATTGGGCAGCGCCTCGGGGTCCTCGATCTGCGCCAGCACGATGGTCTGCGCGTCCTGGGCCAGCACCTCTGCCATGGGGCGGGTGGTCAGCCCCGCCCAGCGGGTAGAGCCGGCATAGCCGCGCCCGCCTGCCCCGAAATGCGCGGCCCGGGCCACGGCCTGCGCGGTGTCTGCATCCACGATATGCGGCAGCACAACCCCCACGGCCCCGGCGTCCAGCGCCCACAGGATCTCTTTCGGCGTCGCCTCGCCCACGCGGATGAGGATGGGGAAATCCAGCGCACGGCCCACGGCACAGCAGGCATCGATGGCGCTGCGGTCCATCGCGGCATGTTCCGCATCCAGCACCACGAAATCCAGCGCCGAACCAGCCAGCGTTTCCACCACCAGATGCGAGGGCAGCTTCATGAACGTGCCCGCCAGGGCATCGCCGGCACGCAGCCTTTGGCGCAGGGTCGCAGTTCGCATCAGGGCTCTCCTCTTTTCCGGCAGAGTAGCCAAGCCCGCGCCCGGCGCAAGGGGCTGGCAAGCCAACCGCGCGCGGCTATGTTGGCGCGCATGGCAGACGTTCTGACATTCACGGACCGTGGCATCTATTGCACCGCTGGCGATTTCTTCATCGACCCCTGGCGGCCGGTGGCGCGTGCGGTCATCACCCACGGCCATGCCGACCACGCCCGCCCCGGCCACGCCCATTACCTGTGCAGCGACGCCGCCGCGCCGGTCATGCGCCACCGCCTTGGCGCGATCACAGTGCAGACCCTGCCCTATGGCGCGCCGCTGAGCATCGGCGGCGCGAAGGTCAGCCTGCATCCCGCAGGCCACCTGCCCGGCTCTGCCCAGGTGCGGGTGGAGGTGAATGGCCAGGTCTGGGTCGTCTCCGGCGATTACAAGACAGAACCCGACGGCCTGTGCGAACCCTTCGAGCCGGTGGCCTGCCACGCCTTCATCACCGAATGCACCTTTGGCCTGCCGGTGTTCAAATGGACGGATCAGGCAGCGGTCGCCGGCCAGATCAACGCGTGGTGGGCCGACTGCGCGGCCCAGGGCCGCCCGGCCATCCTGTCCGCCTATGCCTTGGGCAAGGCGCAGCGGGTGATGCACCTGCTGGACCCGGCCATCGGGCCGATCCTGACCCATGGCGCGGTTGAGGCCACGAATGCCGTGCTGCGCGCGCAGGGCCTGCCGCTGCCGGACACCGTGCCCGTGACCGCCGCCACCAAGGGCCGCGACCATCCCGGCGCGCTGGTCATTGCGCCACCCTCCGCACTGGGAACACCCTGGGCACGGCGGTTCCCGCGCGCCTCAACGGCCTTTGCCTCTGGCTGGATGCGGCTGCGCGGTGTGCGCAGGCGGCGCGCGGCGGATCGGGGCTTTGTGCTGTCTGACCATGCGGATTTCGCGAGCCTGATGCAGGCCATCGAGGCCACTGGCGCAGAAAGAGTATTTACAACTCATGGTTACACAGAGATCTTTACGCGTCACTTGATATCTGTTGGCTATGACGCCAGCGCGATCCCCACGGAATTCGGCGGTGAGGATGGCGCGGACGATCCCGCGCTCCAAGCCGCGGAGGCCGCGCCGTGAAGGATTTTGCAGCGCTCTTCTCCGCCATTGACCAGAGCACGAAAACCTCCGTCAAAACAGAAGCCTTGGCCAGGTTCTTCATCCAGGCGGAGGATCAGGACAAGCTCTGGGCGATGGCGCTGCTGTCCTCTCGCCGCCCGAAACGCTGCGTGACGACGACACAACTGCGCGAATGGGCGGCCGAGCGCGCGGGCCTGCCCCTGTGGATGGTGGAGGAATGCTATCCGGTCGTGGGCGACCTTGCAGAGACCATCGCCCTGATCTTGCCACCCCCCGCGCGCACGGATGACCGCAGCCTGTCCGAGTGGATACGTTACCTGCAAAACATCCTTGAACTGCCTGAAGATGAAAAGAAGTCATCCATCCTTCACGCCTGGGATGGGCTGGATGACACCGGGCGGTTCCTGTTCAACAAGCTGATCACCGGCGGCTTTCGCATCGGGGTCAGCCAAAAGCTGATGACCCGCGCGCTGGCCCAGGCCACCGGGCAAGAGGAGGCGCAGCTGGCCCACCGCCTGATGGGCAACTGGACGCCTGACACCACCAGCTTTCAGGATCTTGTCTTTGGCGCGGACCCGGCGGCGGACCTGTCGCGGCCCTATCCCTTCTACTTGGCACATCAGCTGGATGACGCACCGGAAAACCTCGGATCACCAGAGGATTGGCAGGCGGAGTGGAAGTGGGACGGCATCCGCGGCCAGATCATCCTGCGCGGCGGGGCGCATCATGTCTGGTCCCGCGGCGAGGAGCTGGTGACGGACCGCTTCCCCGAATTCGCCGCCCTGCCCAGCCTGCTGCCAGAGGGCACGGTTCTGGACGGGGAGATCGTGGCCTGGGACAGTGCGCGGCCCATGCCGTTCAATGCGCTGCAAAAGCGG
>CBFHYV010000152.1:0-7455 GCA_965660085.1 uncultured Paracoccaceae bacterium | reverse complement strand
GATTACGAGTGAAACAATGCACCAAAGTCACCACTCGCGCCCTGATTGAGCGCAAATTGGCGCGAAGGCGCTTCAAGGTGTCTCAAAAGAATAGGCCGCCTCAGGCCAATGGATGCGGCAGCGGCCCGGTGGCGCGCGAGTCAGCCCGACGGCCACAGCAGGCGGGTGTTTGCACGCAGTTTGGGCGTGGTGTCACGGGGCCGGGCGGGTGACCTCAGACCAGGCCCGGATCGTAGCCGCGCGCGTTGGTAAAGATCGTGGCGCCGCCGTTGCGCGGCAGATCGTCCAGGCGCAGCAGGTGGCGCGTGACCGCGCGGCGCTGGTCACCGGCGGAAACCACGCCGATCCCCAGATCCGCGGCTGACAGGATCAGCTCCGTTGTCAGGCTTTCTTCAAGGCTGCCGGCATTGACGATGATCACATCCGCCTCCGCAGCCAGCTTGATCAGCGCGCGGCGGATCGCGGTGATGGCCACGGTGCTGTCATCGGTATTCTCCCGCCGCCCCACCGGCAAGAAGCGATAGCGCGGCCCCTCGATGCGGATGGGGTCGGGCTTTTCGCCCATCAGCATTTCCGCCCAGCCGGAGGTGTCCACGTGTTTCATGTTGCGGCTCAGCTTGCCGGTGATCAGGTCCGCATCCACGAGGATTGTGGACAGCTGCGTGCGCGCGAAGCTTTCGGCAAGGCCCTGCGCGATCTCATCGGGGGCCCTTTTGTCAAGGCGGGCCACGGCAATGATCTTGGCGCGGCCTTCCACGGGCAGGCTGCGCACCGGCAACAGCATGATTTCGTTGCGCAGCTTCTCGATCTCGCGGCGCAGGCCGTCCGGTTTGCGCATGTCGCGGCGGCTGACCACCCGCAGGATCGGCACCAGGTGCGAGGTCTGCCAGAGTTCGTCGGAGAAGCGCACCCGCCCGTTCATCATCGCCCCGATGATGACCAGGATCAGCGACAGGAACCCACCGCCGGCGAAGCCCGCCGCGGCCAGCATCTTGCCGCTGTCCTCTGCCGGGTCCTCTGGCACGGCGGGGGGGGCCATCAGCACGGTCAGCCCGGGCAGGGCATTGCCGCTTTCCAGGCGGATGATGTCCAGCGCCTGGCGGGTCTCATCCAGCAGGGCGCGCAGTTCGGCGCGTTCCTCGCCCAGGAAATCCAGCTCGATCCGCTTGGCATTCAGGCTCCGGGCCTCGGCCTTGGCGCGTTCGACCTGATCGGTGACCTTGTCATACAGCGCCTGGATCTCGGCCAGCTGGGTTTCGGGGGAGCTGTTGGAGGTATCGGTCAGCGCGCCGGTCTGGCCCAGAACCTTGATCTGTTCGCGGCGTTCGGACATGGCCTGATCGATGATGGCGATCTGGTTGAGCTTGTCCTGCACGATGGGCGCGCCGCGGGTGTAGCGCAGCAGCAATGTCTCCAGTTCCGCCTCACGCTTGGCCTTGTCAAAGTTCAGGTCAGCCAGGGCCCGGTCCAACAGCGTGGCGCGCATGATCTCCTGGTCTGACATGTCGGCGCTGGAGGCGCCGTCGCTGTTGCGCAGCTGTTCCAGCGTGGCGCGCACCTCGGCCTGCCGCGCGGCGAGCTTGTCGATCTGGCCGACCTTTTCGATATGGGCCTTGGCCAGGCTGTTGATGTCATATTCCCCGCCGGCCTCAAGGATGCGCGCATTCAGATCCGCGAACCGCGCCAGCAGTTCGGCCTCGCGCTGCTGCAGCTCTTCCAGCCGGACCGAGTTGCGCTCGTCCTCGGTCTCTTCCTTCAGGGCCATGTAGGAATTGACGATGGCCTCCATCTTGTCCTGCAGGAACTGCGGATCCTTGGACGCGCTTTTCAGGATGATGAGCGATTCGCTGCGCTTCACCTCCACCGAACCTGTCAGATCCTTGATGGTGAATTCCTGCGATTCCTCGGGATACAGCTCTTGCAACTGGGCATAGGCCCGCGCCATGACCGGGTAGCTGGCCACATAGGTGGTCTCGGCCTTCACGAAGGCCTCGAAGGTCTTGAGGACGGAATCATCGCCGGACTTGTAGAGGATGCTGCTTTCCTGCGGATAGACGCGCAGGATGGCCGATGTTTCCCAGGTCTTCGTGCCGTTGGTATAGCCCAGATAGCCAAGGGCCGGGCCGATCACCATGGTCAACCCCAGGATGTATTTCTTGCGCCCGCGCAGGAACCGGCCCAGCGCTGCGAAGGGGCTGAAATCCGGGGCTTCGGGCGGCTCATAGACGGGTGGCATTTCCCCATAGGCCACATGGCTGCCGTCAGGCTCATAGGCCTGTGGCAACGACGTGTTCAAAGGGTCAACGCTCTGTGAGCTCATCGGCGATACGGCTGCTCTCGTCTCGTTCCCAGACAGGGGGCGCGTTTTTCGGTTCAAGGGCCAGCATCACGCGCACCTGCACCATGACTGCGACGTAGATGAATAATGCAACCCAAAGACTAGGCCGGAACATGGCTTTTTTCAAGATTTCCCGGAAGGCGCCGCCGCCCGTGGGGCGGCCCGTGTGCAGGCCCATGGCGGCAATCTGCCGGGTGCCGCGCAGGCTGCGGCGGCGGATGCGGGCCAGGCTGGCAAGGTCGCGCGGGGCGCGCACGGTAAAGCAGCACTCCGGCACGAAGGCCTTTCCCGCCTGATCCGCGCTGCGTGACACGAATTCGTCATCCGCGATCACTGGCGGCAGGGGAAACAGCGCCTGCGCCTGCGCGCGGCTCAGCGCCCACAGCCCGCCGAACTTGCCCTGGCCCAGGTAGGGGTTCAGCGACCAGGCGGCATAGAACTGCCGCACCGCCCAGGAACAGCCGGACAGGTCCACATCCATGCGCCCGCAGGCAGAGCTTGCCTGCCCGGCCAGCAGAGGCGCGGTCAGCGCGCGGATATGCGATGCCGGCACAGACAGGTCGGCATCCAGGCAGGCGATCACGGGTGCCGTGGCATGGCCAAAGCCTAGGTTGACGGCATTGGTCTTGCCGCCCTGTGGCGTGTCCAGCACCACCGCCTGCGGCAGGGCGGCGCGGGCCACGGCGGCGGTGTCGTCATGGCAGGCATTGGCGATCACGATGATCTGGAACTCGCCCGGCTGCATCTCCGCGGTCAGGTCCCGCAGGGTGCGCGCGATCACCGCGGCCTCATTATAGGCGGGGATCAGGATGCTGACGCTGGGCCAGGCTGTCTCGGGCGCTGTCATTGCTGATCCTCCTGCCCGTGGATGAAGCGGCGCACCGCATCGATCAGCGCAGGCGTGGCATGGGGCGGCAGGCTGGCGTCCTGCGCCGCGCCGGGGCGCCATTGCGCCAGGAAGGTATCCAGCGCGGCGGTCATGTCTTCGGGGCTGTCGGCGCGGGTGACATTGGCAAGCCGCGTCATCTCGGCCGCGGTGGCCATCTGGTGGTCATTGCGGTGTTCGCCCATGTCGGCGCGGCGGGGCATGACGATGATGGGTTTCCCGGCCTCTGCGCAGGAAATGATGCTGCCCATGCCGGCATGGCTGACCATCACATCGGCGGCGTCAAACATCGGGGCGAAACGTTCGGAGGATATGAAATCCTCATGGGGCACATCGCCGAAATCCGCAGCACTCAGCCCGGTGTCGCCGCATTGCACATGCAGCCGCGCGGCCCCCGTGCGGCGGTACCAGTCCAGCACGGCGCGGATCATGCGGTCAAAGGGCAGCTGCGTGCCGACGGAAACGAGGATGAAGGGTTTGTCCGTCACAGCACCGCCCCGTGATGATCCACGCCTTCGGCCCGGGCCACCTCCGGCCATTGGGACAGCACCTTGTCCGCATGGCCCTTGGCCAGCCGCGCGGTCAGCGACAGTTCCCGCGCATTGGCGATGGAATCGATGAACATGCCCCGCCCGCCGAACAGCCTGGCGAAGCGGATGGCGAAATAGCCCCCCGCCGCCCCGGTGGAGATCACCACATCCGGCCGCAGCCGTAGCACGATGATCAGGATACGCAGCGCCGACAGCGCCAGCCGCAGCTTCGTATCCTTGTTGGCATCGGGATAGGGGTGAAAGGGCGCGGGCGCGACCTGTGCGGCGCTGGCCGGATCGACGCTGGCGTAATGCACATCGCAGCCTTCAAACGCGGGGCGCAGGCGCAGCAGTTGCACCCAATGGCCGCCACCCGATGCAATGGCCAGAACGCGGGGGGGCTGTCTCATGGCTGTGGCTCCTTCTGGTCCAGAACGCTGAGATACAGCGCCAGCAGCGCCTCTGCCTTGTTGGGCCACAGACCTTCGCGCGCCACCTTGGCGCGGGCGCCTTCGCCCAGGGCCAGGCGGCGCGCGGGGTCATCGGACAGGGCGCGCAGGGCGCTGGCGATGTCGTGGGCAAATTGCTGCGGATCGGTCACGGGCACGCGGATGCCGGCGCTGTCATCCACGATCCAGTCCGGCCCGCCGCGCGCGGCGGTGACCACCGGCAGGCCCCAGCGCATGGCCTCATAGAGCACGCCGCCGGCGGGTTCACGGAAGGACGGGAAGGCAAAGACATCATGGGTGCGATACAGATCCTCCACCTGTTCCCGCGGGATGCGGCCCAGGAAGGTGCAGCGGTCCGCCACGCCCAGCCGCTCGGCCTCGGCGCGGCACAGGTCCACCTCTTCGCCCGCGCCGGCGGAGGTCAGCGTGACGCCGGGCAGATCGCGCAGATGCACCATGGCGCGCACCACATCGCGCAGCCCCTTGGTGCGCACGGCGCGTCCCACATGCAGCAGGCGCATCTGGCCGGGCTGCGCCGAACGCTGCTGCGGCTCTGCCACGGCGTCGATGCCCAGTTCCAGAACCGGCGCAAAGCGCCGCAGCGGGATGGCGGACAGGATGTCCTGCACATAGGGCGCCACGCCCAGCACCAGATCCGCCCGCGCGTAAGAGGCCCGTAGCCAGGGATCATTGCGGAACCGCCAGCCATCCAGTTGCCGCAGCCGGGTGAACAGCGGCGCGCTGCCGGCCTCTGGCCGGAAGGCGGCGGGCGTGGTCAGCGCACCGCCCAGCGGGCCGATCACATGCGGCAGCGCAAAATGGCGCATGGGGTTGGGATAGCGCGCGGCCTGCGGCATCAGCATATGGCCGATGTCAAACTGCCCGGCCTCCCGCCGCAGCACGCCGCGCACCAGCCGGGCAAAGCGCGGATAGGCCGGTTTCAGCATCGCGTTCAGCCGTTCATTGCGCCGCGCCCAGGCGGGTTCCGGCCAGGAGATCACCCGCGCCTGCGGCAGTTGCCCGGCCAGAGGCGCGCGGCCGGGGCGTTCATAGCTCAGCACCGTCAGATCCGTGATCTCGGCCAGCGCCTGGGCCCATTTGAAGGCCACGAAGGCCTCGCCCACATCCGTGCCATCCACATTGGGCGCGGTCAGGATCACGCGCAGCCGGGTCATGCCGCGGCCTTTCGGGGCCAGGCCTTGCCGAAATGCGCCACTACGTTGCGGAAATGCCGTCCCCGTTCACGCGCCCGCGCGCCGCCCAGCGGGCTGAGCAGCGTCCAGGCCAGCGCGCGGGACAGGTTGAAAAAGCCCAAAAGCAGATAGCAGGCGATGCCGCCGGGCAGCCCGAAATGCTTGCGATGCAGCCGCACGGTGCCGGAGGTCAGCATCACATCGCGCATATGGTTGAGCTTCTTGACCGATCCGCCGCCCAGATGCGTGATCTCGCCCACAGGGGCGAACATCAGCCGCCACCCGGCATCCTGGAACCGGCGGCACCAATCCGTTTCCTCGCCATAGAAGAAGAAATCTTCATCCAGCAGGCCGACGCGGGCCATCGCCTCTGCCCGCACCAGCATGTAGCAGCCCGACACCACGTCCACCTCGCGTTCATCGCGGCGGTCCCAGCGGGTCATCTGGTACCGGTCGAAAAAGGCCGGGCCGGGCATTTTCCACAGGCCCGTGGTCAGCAGCATCAGGTTCAGCAACGTGGGAAAGCGCGAACAGGTGATCTGCAGCGTCCCATCAGCGTTCAGCACCCGGCAGCCCATGACGCCCACATCCTCATGCGCGTCCAGCCATGCCACGCTGTCACGCAGCACGCTGCCGTGCACGATGGTGTCGGAATTCAGCAGCAGCAGATGCCGCCCGCGCGCCTGGGCCAGCGCCTGGTTGTTGGCGGCGGCAAAGCCGCGGTTATCCCGGTTACGGATCAGCAGGGCCTGGGGAAAGGCGTCCTCCACCATCTCCTGGCTGCCGTCTTGGGAGGCGTTGTCCACCACCCAGACCTCCGCCGGCAGATCGCCCAGCGTGGCATAGACGCTGCGCAGGCAATCGCGCAGCATCTCACGCGTGTTCCAGTTGACGATCACGATCGACAGGTCGGGGGCCGGATCGCGCTGTGCGGCGCTGTCTGTCTGGGTCAAAAGAACGTCTCCTTCCGTCGATAGCGGCGCGGGGCGCGGCCCTTGCCCTTGGCGTCCTCCGCTTCGGGCATCCGCCGCATGGACCCGCGCCCGGATTCGAAATCCTCCCGCCGCGGGTTGGTGTCATACATCCACACGCCCGAGCCGATCAGGAACATGAACAGCACGAACAACGCATTCCAAAGATGCACTGTTGCGGCGGCAACGGAAATGCCAAACAGCGTGAAGGCCCAGGCGTGGCGCGCATTTCGCCAGTTCTGGGGCACCTGTTTGCGGTTGCCCGACGCGATCACTAGCCCCAGCATCAGCGCCACCAGCATGAACCACGCCGGCATCCCGTAGCGCACCGCGATCAGCAGCCAGAAGTTGTCCATGCTGTCGGACATCCAGGGCGCGCGGATCCAGTCGCCCAGGCCAATGCCGAAAATCGGGTTCCGCCCGACCTCCGCAGTGCCGTAGTTCCAGATGTTGATCCGGTTGTAGGCCGATTGGGTCGAAAAGGTGAAATAGGTCACGAACACATGGAACGGCGTGCGCGTGCTCATCAGGTCGATCCACATATAGACCGCGAAGAAGAAGCCAAACAGCAGCTTCCACCGGCTGGACACGCCCGACAGCACCCGTTCCCACCCGGCCACGAAGATCTGCATCAGCAGCACCACATAAGGCCCGCCAGAGGCCGAAAGGAAGGTGGCCACCGCCACCCCGATGCTGTGCGCCAGGCCGCGAAAGTTCATCAACTCTCGTTTCTGGACCACGAAATAGGACATGGAAAATGCCGCGGCCGAGAACACGCCATAAAGGATCGGGTGGTCAAAGGGGCCAAAGGCGCGTTCCAGCCCCATGCGCTTGTCGATGTAGGGCGCCGGCGGCCCGCCAGAGATGCCGGAGAAGAAGTCATGCAGGATGTGGATCTCCGTCACCGCCTCGGGCAGGGTGAACAGCAGCATCCCCACCGTCACCCCCACATAGGCGCGGGCGAAGGCTTCGAAATCCGCGCAGGACCGCACATACAGCCGCCCCAGGAAATAGGCGCCCGCGTATTCCACAACGTAGATGCCGCCCGATTCAATCCCCTGGCCGATGCCGCCCCATTTGATCAGCGC
>CBFHYV010000151.1:0-7463 GCA_965660085.1 uncultured Paracoccaceae bacterium | reverse complement strand
CGGCGGACATGGACAGGCTGCGCGACATCGTCTGCGCCGCAAGGCGGCCGCTGATCATCGCCGGTGGCGGCTGGACGGATGAGGCCGCGGCGCGCCTGACCGCTTTTTCTGAAACCCACAAGATCCCGGTGATCAGCACGTTCCGCCGGCAGGACGGCGTGGCGGGGGACTCGTCCGTCTATGCCGGGATGCTGGGCACCTCGGCCTCGGCCCGGCTGAAGGCCCGCGTGCGTGAGGCCGATACGATCCTGATCCTGGGCACCCGCCTGTCAGAGATCTCGACCGATGGCTATGCCTTTCCTGACCCGGACCGCCAGCGCATCCTGCATGTCTACCCCGATGCCGATGAGATCGGGCGCGTCTGGGCGCCGGAGTTCGGGATTGTCTCGGACAACGCCTGTTTCGCCGCGGCGCTGGCGCAGCAGGATTGGCAGGGGCGGCTGGATTGCGCGGAATGGTGCAAACAGCTGCGCGATGATCAGGCGCAGGACGCCACCCCGCCGCAGTATCCCGGCGCGCTGGATCTGGGCGCGGTCATGATGGCGCTGAAATCCCGCCTGACAGCGGATGCGGTGCTGACGCTGGATGCGGGCAATCACACAGGCTGGGCACAGCGCTTCCTGCCAGTGGCGCGGCCCGCGCGGGCGCTGGGCTCTACCTGCGGGGCCATGGGCTATTCCGTGCCCGCGGCCGTGGCGGCCTCGATCGCGTCGCCCGGGCGCATGGTGGTCAGCTTCGTCGGGGATGGCGGGTTCCAGATGTCGGGGATGGAGCTTGCGACTGCCGCGCAACATGGCGGCACGCCCATTGTGCTGGTGTTCAACAACGCCAGCTATGGCACCATCCGCATGCACCAGGAACGCCACCACCCGGACCGCGTCAGCGGCACGGACCTGCGCAACCCCGATTTCGCGGCCCTTGGCGCCGCCCTTCACGCACATGCCGAACGCGTGGCACGGACAGAGGACTTCGCCCCCGCCCTTGACCGCGCCCTGGCCAGCGGTCGGCCCGCGGTGATTGAGCTGATGGTGGATGCGGCCCAGATTTCCACCCGCGCGCGGCTCGAGGATTTGCGCCCCGCCGCGCCGACCAAGTCAGAGGACGCCTGAGCATGAGTTTCGTCATCCCCGCGCCCGTGCCCCCCAGCCTTGCCGTGGCCGACAGCGCCGCGCGCTTTCCGCTGCGGCGGATCTTTTGCGTGGGACGCAACTATGCCGCCCATGCGCGCGAAATGGGCAATGACCCGGACCGGGAGCCGCCGTTCTTCTTCACCAAACCCGCCGACAGCGTGGTGGGTGATGGCGTCACGCTGCCCTTTCCCACGGCCACGCAGGATCTGCACCATGAGGTCGAACTGGTCGTGGCGCTGGGGCAGGGCGGGCGTGATATCCCCGTGGCGGCGGCGCTGGATCATGTCTGGGGCTATGGCGTGGGCAATGACCTGACCCGCCGCGATCTGCAGGCCGAGGCCAAGCGCATGGGCCGTCCCTGGGACATGGCCAAGGGGTTTGACAGCTCCGCCGTCATCGCGCCGCTGCGGGCGGCGGCCGATGTCGGCCATCCCGCGCAAGGCCGCATTGTGCTGTGGGTGGATGACGAATTGCGCCAGCAGGGCGATCTGGCGGATCAGATCTGGTCCGTGCCGGAAATCATCGCCACCCTGTCGCGTCTGGTGGCGCTGGCGCCGGGCGATCTGATCATGACGGGCACACCGGCCGGGGTCGGCCCGCTGCGGCCCGGCGCGCAGTGGCGGGCAGAGATCGAGGGCTTGGGCCGCCTGACCGGCGCGTTTTGCCCGCAAGAGTGACCGGGCGGACGGGCCAGAAAGTTTACGCGTAAACTAAATTCTTGCCATGCGCAGAGACACTCTGCAAAACTGTTGCCGCGGTCCGTGCTGCATGGTCTGCATGGCCTGACCGCGGCGGTCTGCCGCGGCCGGGGAATCAAATGATAGGCAAGCAGTTGCCAGGGAGGTCAACAAACATGAACAAGAGAACCCTTTTCAAGACCCTTGCCGCAACGGCGCTGGGCACGGTGATGCTGGCCGGTCAGGCCTTTGCCGCGGATGTGACGTTGCGCTTGCACCAGTTCCTGCCCGCGCAGGCCAATGTGCCCAAGAACATCCTGGATGTCTGGGCTGACCGGGTCGAGGCCGAATCCGATGGCCGCATCCGCGTCATGCGCTTTCCGGCCATGCAGCTGGGCGGCACGCCCCCGGACCTGATTGACCAGGCCATCGACGGCGTGGCCGACATCATCTGGACGGTGGCGGGCTATACCCCCGGCCGCTTCCCCCGCACCGAGGTGTTTGAACTGCCCTTCACCATGACCGACGCCGAGGCATCCTCCAAGGCCTATTGGGAGCTGGCGCAGGAAACCATGGTGGATGCCGATTTCGCGGATTTCCACCTGCTGGGCGCCTGGGTGCATGGCCCCGGCCTGATCCATTCCAAGGCGCCGATCACCGATGTCGCGGATCTCAACGGGGTGAAGCTGCGCGCGCCAACCCGCGTGACCAACAAGCTGTTTTCCGAGCTGGGCGCAACACCCGTGGGCATGCCCGTGCCCGCCGTGCCGGAGGCGCTGTCCAAGGGCGTGATCGACGCCACCGTGATCCCGTGGGAAGTGACTGGCGCGCTGCGTGTGTCCGAACTGGTGGGCAACCACACCGAGTTCGGGGATGAGGCGCTGTATACCACTGCCTTCATCTTTGCGATGAACAAGGACCGCTACAATGCGCTGCCCGATGACCTGAAGGCGGTGATCGATGCCAATTCCGGCCTGGAATTCTCCGGCTTTGCCGGCAAGACCATGCAGGATGATGACATGCCCCCGCGTGAGGCGGCCGTTTCTCGCGGCAACACCATCATCCAGCTGAACGATGAACAGGTCGCGGCCTGGAAGGCGGCGTCCGAAGGGATCGAGGCTGGCTGGGTGGCCGAGATGGACGAAAAAGGCATTGATGGCGCTGCCCTGATCGCCCGCGCTCAGGAACTGGTGGCCAAGCACACCAAGTAAACACTCGACCTCCGCCGCGCCGCACAGACCGGCGGCGCGGCGGGATTTGACCCTTGCGCTCAGGAACGGAGCCTCATGCACAGTATCATTTCCGCATTGGCCCGTGGCATGGCGCTGCTGGGCGGGATCGTTCTGACAGCTCTGGTGGTGTTGACCTGCCTCAGCGTGCTGGGGCGGGGGCTGAACACGCTGGGCCACGGGGCGCTGGCGGCGCTGTCGCCGGGCCTGGGCGAGGCGCTGATCGCCACGGGCGTCGGCCCCGTGACCGGCGATTTCGAGCTGGTGGAGGCGGGCATCGCATTCGCCATCTTCGCCTTTCTGCCGATCTGTCAGCTGTATGGTGCCCATGCCACGGTGGATGTGTTCACCAACCAGTTGCCGGCCCGGGCCAACCGCTTTGTCATCGCGTTCTGGGAAGTGGTGCTGACCGCGGTGATCCTGCTGATCTCCTGGCGGCTGTATGAGGGGTTCCTCAGCAAGCTGGGCAATGGGCAGACGACCTTCCTGCTGCAATTTCCCATCTGGTGGGCCTATGGGGCCAGCTTCGTGGCATCCGTGATTGCGGGGCTTGTCGCGCTCTATTGCGCCGCGATGCGCCTGGCCGAGGCCGTGTCAGGCCGCCAGTTTCTGCCCACTGACGGGAGCGTTTCGTGATGGACATGCTGACACTGGGCTATCTGTCCTTTCCCGTCCTGTTGTTGATGATCTTCCTGCGCGCGCCCATCGGGCTGGCGATGTTCCTGTGCGGGATCGGGGGATTGTATCTGTCCATGGGCGGGCCGATGATGTTCATGGCCAAGCTAAAGACGGAAACCTACACCACCTTTTCCAGCTATTCGCTGTCCATCATTCCGATGTTCCTGCTGATGGGGCAGTTCGCAACCCTGTCCGGCATGTCCAGCGCCCTGTTCAAGGCGGCGGAAAGCTGGGTGGGCCACCGCAAGGGCGGCGTGGCGATGGCCTCTGTTGCGGCCTGCGCGGGCTTTGGCGCCATCTGCGGATCGTCCCTGGCCACCGCTGCCACCATGAGCCGCGTGGCCCTGCCGGAGTTGCGGCGCAATGGCTATTCCGGCGGGTTTTCCACTGCGACACTGGCCGCGGGCGGCACGCTGGGCATCCTGATCCCGCCCTCTGTCATCCTGGTGATCTATGCCATCCTGACGGAACAGAACATTGCCAAGCTGTTCCTGGCCGCCTTCATCCCCGGCCTGCTGGCGGCGCTGGGCTATGTGATCACCATTTCGCTTTATGTGCGGGTCAATCCTGACAGCGCCGGCCAGCGCGCCCCGGTGCCCTATTCAGAACGCTTCGCGGCGTTGATCGCGGTCTGGCCGGTTCTGCTGGTCTTTGGGCTGGTGGTGGGGGGGATCTACCTGGGCTGGTTCACCCCGACAGAGGGCGCCGCCGTGGGCGCGGCCGGAACGGGGCTGATCGCGCTGCTGCGGGGCAACCTGACGTGGAAACTGTTCAAGGACAGCGTGATTTCCACCGCCTTCAGCACGGCGATGATCTTTTTCATCGTGTTGGGGGCGGGGCTGTATAACAGCTTCCTCGCGCTCAGCCAGGTGCCGCAAGAGCTGTCCTATTGGGTGGTCAGCCAGGGGTTCAGCCCGTGGTTCGTTCTGGTGCTGATCCTGGCCTTCTATCTGGTCTTTGGCTGCTTGATGGACAGCCTGTCCATGATCCTGCTGACGATCCCGATCTTCTTCCCCGTCATCATGCAACTGGATTTCGGCATGTCGCCGGAACATGTGGCGATCTGGTTCGGGATTCTGGTGCTGATCGTGGTCGAGGTCGGGCTGATCACGCCGCCGGTGGGCATGAACCTGTTCATCATCAACGCGATGGACCGGGACACCCCCATGACACAGACCTATCGCGCTGTGCTGTGGTTTGTCAGCTCGGACATCCTGCGCGTGGCACTTCTGGTGCTGTTCCCGGCGATCACGCTGTTCCTGTTGCCGGACTGATCCGGCGCTGTGCCTTTTGTGAAACCGGCCAGCCCTGTCTGGCCGGGGTGCCCGCCTGGTGCCGCCGCTCAGCCCCGGCGCGTTTCGGCATAGTAGAATTCATCCACCATCTGCTTGGCGCGGCGGCTTTCGCTTTGGCCAAAGATCAGCTGGTCCACGACGGCTGCGGTAATCATTCCAAGTAGAAAAACCATGTCTGGCCCCCTTTTCCATAGGCAGGAGTAAGGGGCTGGAAAGGGAGGTAACTCAGGCCGAAACCTGTCTGAATTGCGGCCTAACTTTCAGATTTTACGTGGCTTTTTCTAAATGCTGTTTTGCATTGGGGCGGTCCGGTCCGCCACGCGGCGCAGCCGCAGCATGACGCCAAGCGCCAGCGCCACCATCACCCAGATGCCCACCGCCAGGGGGCGCGGCGTGCCGTCAAAGGCAAGGCCCACCGGCACCGCCAAAAGGACGGAGCCAACCGTGGCCAGCGCGCCAATCACGCTGGCGGCGGTGCCGGCGATATGGCCCATCGGCTCCATCGCCAGGGCGTTCATGTTGCCCAGCGTCAGCCCGGCCTGGAAAAACACCGCCGCCTGCCAGGCCACAAAGGCGCCAAAGGCCCAGCCCGCCGGCAGCCCGACCGCCAGCGCAAGGATCATGGCCGTGGTCAGCGCCAGTTGCGCCGTCAGCATGGCCGTCACCAGGAACCGCATGCCCAGGCGCATGACCAGCGCCGCGTTCAGAAAGCCGGAGGAGCCTGCGAAGATGGCGATGGCCCCGAACCACAGGGGAAACTCCGCCGCCCTGTCGAAGGTCACGTCATAGATCTGCTGGACAGAGCTGATCATGGCAAACAGCGTGCCGAACAGCAGGGTTTGCGCAATGATGGCCAGACGCACCACCGGATGGGTGATGACCTCTCGCGCGGCGCGGGCAATGGCGGCGGGGCGGAAGGGGTTGCGTTTTGCCGGCGGCAGGGTTTCTGGCAGGCGCAGCGCCGTCCACCCGGCCGAGATCACGCTGAACAGCATAAACGCCAGGAAAATCCCCCGCCAGTCCGAGATTTGCAGGATGGCCGCGCCCATGCTGGGCGCCAGCGCCGGCACCATGGTGAACACGATCATCACAAAGGACACGATACGCGCCATGCCCCGGCCCGCGAACAGATCGCGGATAATGGCCAGCGTCACAACCCGCGGGCCCGCAGCGCCCATGCCCTGCACGACGCGCGCAATCAACAGCACCTCCAGGCTTTGGGCGATGCTGCCGACAAGGGCCGCCAGCACATAGATGGCCGCGCCGCCCAGCACCACGGGCTTGCGCCCGAAGCTGTCAGACAGCGGACCCGTGATCAGCGTGCCCATCCCCATGCCCAGCAGAAAGCTGGTGACCACCAGTTGCACCTGGTTGGGCGCATCTGGTGACAACTGCGCCGCCATCTGGGGCAGGGCGGGCAGCATCGCATCCACCGAAAAGGCGATGGTGGCGAACATCATCGCCATCAGCCCGATGAACTCTGCCCGTGCCATCACCCGTGGTGCGGGCGCAGGGGCGTCCGGGTCTGCGGGGTCAGCCACGGCTGGCAAGTTCAGCGATGACCTGTTGCCACAGCTCGGGCGGCTGTGCGCCGGGCACGGCATGTTGGCCCGCCACGATGAATGTGGGCACGGAGGTCACGCCCATGCCCCGCGCGGCGGCGTCGCGGTCCACGATCTCGCGCAGGTCCGCGTCACTGTTCAGCAGCCGCAGCACGACGGAGGCATCCATGCCTGCGCCATCGGCGATATCGGCCAGCACGTCCCGGTCACCGATGTCACGGCCGTCCTCGAAATAGGCGCGGAACAGGGCGGACACCACGGCGTCCTGCGCGTCCTCGATCCCGGCCCAGTGGATCAGGCGGTGCGCGTCCAGCGTGTTGGGCGTGCGCTGGATCTGGTCCAGCTTCAGGATCAGCCCGGCCTTTTCGGCATGTTCGGTCACGGGCAGATAGGCCTGCACCGCGCCCTCCTGCCCGCCGAACTTGGCCTCCAGGTAGGTGCGGCGGTCCATGCCCGCGCGCGGCATGTCGGGGTTCAGCTGAAACGGGTGCCAGGTGATCTGGAACGGCGTGCCGCCATGGGCGCGCAGCGCGGTGTCCAGATGGGTCTTGCCGATGTAGCACCAGGGGCAGATCGGGTCGGACATGATATCAAGCTTGGTCAAGGGGCTGTCTCCGGCGGGGGAAGGTCTGGACAGAACCCGTCGCGCAATGCGCGGCGCAGGATCTTGCCATTGGGGTTTCGGGGCAGATCCGCCATGTGGCGGTACAGTCTTGGCTGTTTGTAACGCGCCAGCCGCGCGGCGGCCATGCGGTGCAATTCCCCCTCATCCAGGGGGGCGGGTGCGGTGTAGAAGGCCGCGATCACGCGCACATCGGGGCGGATTTCCACATCCGTCACGGCGATGTCGCGCAGGCCCGGCGCATCTGCCAGGGCGTGTTCGACCTCCAGC
>CBFHYV010000150.1:0-7490 GCA_965660085.1 uncultured Paracoccaceae bacterium | reverse complement strand
CGCCACCGCGCCGGCCTCAGCGTTTGCGCCGCTTGTTGCCGCCACGCTGGCCCGCCCGGCCCGCCGTGCTGCGGCCGCTGGCCTTGGCGCTGTCTTCCACCGCTTGGTCCACGGCGCTCTGGCGGGCCAGCGGATCATCTGCCACGGCCAGGTCCACGGCCTCCAGCCGCTTGACCTCATCGCGCAGGCGCGCGGCTTCCTCAAACTCCAGGTTCTCGGCTGCCTTGCGCATATCGGTGCGCAGCCCCTCCAGCACGGATTGCAGGTTGGACCCTTGCCGTTTCGGGTCGATCTTGGCGGTGACGCGGGATTGGTCCGTGTCACCCTTGTAGAGCCCGGCCAGGATGTCATCGACATTCTTGCGCACCGTTTCCGGCGTGATGCCATGCGCGATATTATAGGCAATCTGCTTTTCCCGACGGCGGGTGGTTTCGCCGATGGCGCGTTCCATGCTGCCGGTGACCCGATCCGCATACATGATGACGCGGCCATCGGCGTTGCGCGCGGCGCGCCCGATGGTCTGGATCAGCGAGGTTTCAGAGCGCAGGAAGCCTTCCTTGTCGGCATCCAGAATGGCCACAAGGCCGCATTCGGGGATATCCAGGCCCTCCCGCAGCAGGTTGATCCCCACCAGCACGTCAAAGGCGCCCAGCCGCAGATCGCGCAGGATCTCAATGCGTTCGATCGTGTCGATATCGCTGTGCATGTAGCGCACGCGGATGCCCTGTTCATGCAGGTATTCGGTCAGATCCTCCGCCATGCGCTTGGTCAGCACGGTGGCCAGCGTGCGATAGCCATTGGCGGCCACCTTGCGGATTTCGTCCAGCAGGTCATCCACCTGCATTTCCACGGGGCGGATCTCGATCTGCGGGTCCAGCAGGCCGGTGGGGCGGATGACCTGTTCGGTGAACACGCCGCCGGTCTGTTCCAGCTCCCACGCCGCGGGGGTGGCGCTGACAAAGACGGATTGCGGGCGCATGGCGTCCCATTCCTCGAACTTCAGCGGGCGGTTGTCCATGCAGGAGGGCAGGCGGAAGCCGTGCTCCGCCAGGGTGAACTTGCGCCGATAGTCGCCCCGATACATGCCGCCGATCTGCGGGACGGAGACGTGGGATTCATCGGCAAAGACAATGGCGTTGTCGGGGATGAACTCAAACAGTGTCGGCGGCGGCTCCCCCGGCGCGCGGCCGGTCAGGTAGCGGGAATAATTCTCGATCCCGTTGCAGACGCCTGTGGCCTCCAGCATCTCGATATCGAAATTGGTGCGCTGTTCCAGCCGCTGCGCCTCCAGCAGCTTGCCCTCGGCCACCAGTTGATCCAGCCGCTGGCGCAGCTCTTTCTTG
The DNA here is from genome assembly GCA_965660085.1 of uncultured Paracoccaceae bacterium. GTDB lineage: Bacteria > Pseudomonadota > Alphaproteobacteria > Rhodobacterales > Rhodobacteraceae > CBFHYV01. The sequence continues at coordinate 6,147 of CBFHYV010000150.1, read as the reverse complement.
ATCTGGATGACCGCCTGATTCATCGTGGGCTTGGGCGTGACATAGTGGCTGTTGGCATAAATGCGGACGCGGTCGAACGTGCCGGTGCGCTCGCCCGTCAGGGGATCGAATTCGGTGATGGCCTCCAGCTCCTCCCCGAAGAAGGACAGCCGCCAGGCGCGGTCCTCCAGGTGGGCGGGCCAGATCTCAAGGCTGTCGCCGCGCACACGGAAGGTCCCGCGCTGAAAGCCCTGATCGTTGCGGCGGTATTGCTGGGCGATCAGGTCGGCGATCACGGCGCGCTGGTCATATTCCTTGCCGACGTGGATGTCCTGGGTCATCGCCCCGTAGGTTTCGACCGAGCCGATGCCGTAGATGCAGGAGACAGAGGCGATGATGATGACATCATCCCGTTCCAGCAGCGCACGGGTGGCGGCGTGGCGCATCCGGTCGATCTGTTCGTTGATCTGGCTCTCCTTCTCGATGAAGGTATCGGAGCGCGGCACATAGGCCTCTGGCTGGTAGTAGTCATAGTAGCTGACGAAATATTCCACCGCGTTGTCGGGGAAGAAGCCCTTGAATTCGCCATAGAGTTGCGCGGCCAGTGTCTTGTTCGGGGCCAGGATGATGGCGGGGCGCTGCGTTTCCTCGATCACCTTGGCCATGGTGAAGGTCTTGCCGGTGCCCGTCGCGCCCAGCAGCACCTGGTCCCGCTCGCCGCTCAGGACGCCTGCGGTCAGCTCTCGGATGGCGGTGGGCTGGTCGCCGGCGGGGGAGAACTCCGTCTGCATCCGAAAGGGAATGCCGCCTTCCAGCTTTTCCCGAACGCGCACGTCATCCGCCTGGGTCGTCAGCAGGGCGGCTGTCTTGTCAGAATGGGCATACGGCATCTGCAGTCTCCTTGGCGCGGGGCCGGCCTCCACCGGCAGCCCCTTGCAAATGTGGGCATCGCGCCCTGTGTCAAGCCGACGAATCGTGTGTGGCTGTCACCCTTTGCTGTCTGTCTGCCATGCCAGACAGCGCAGAGCCCCCAAAAGACACCGAGGCGCGTTTTGTCGCAGAACGATAAAGATTTATTTTTTAATATCTTTTCCCGCGCAGCACCGCGTCATCCGCTGTCAGGCGCGATTTACGCAGCTTCCTGTTTTGTGAAATAGACAAACCGGGTTACGCTTGAACCTGCAAGCAGGGCACCAGCCGAGGCCGCCGCACTCATCCACCCCTCGCTCCCCGCGACGGCATCGGCCGGCCCTGCTTGTTCCACGACGTCACCTTGCGTTTTTTTGGCCGCTGCGCCATAGAGTTGCCGCACAGACGGAGGTGTTTCATGCGCGCGAGAATCTACCAGCCAGCCAAGACGGCCATGTCCTCCGGGACCGCCAAGACCAAGACATGGGTGCTGGAATTCGCCCCCGCCTCGGCCCGCGCGGTGGATCCGCTGATGGGCTGGACCTCTTCTGCCGACACGCAATCACAGGTGCGCCTGCGGTTCGACACCAGGCAAGAGGCGCAAGATTACGCCAAGGCCCACGGGATTGACGCCGTGGTGCAAGAGCCCAAGCCGCGCAAACCCAACCTGCGGCCGCGCGGCTATGCCGAAAACTTCGCCGTCAACCGGCGCGCTGCCTGGACACACTGACGGGTCTGCGGCGCGTCAGCGCGCTGCCCGCCCCCCAGAGATGAAAGCCCCCGGCCGTGGCCAGGGGCTTTTTGCATCAACTGCCGGGCACGGTCACCGTCAGGCCCAGCAGGCGCCAGACCTGCATGCCGCCCCGGTAATAATTCAGCCGCTCGGCAGGGAAGCCGGCCTCGATCATGCGGCGGATCGCGGTGGGGGACTGGCCGCACCACGGTCCATTGCAGAACAGCGCCACCGGGCGCGCCTCGGTGCAATCCCAGCCGTCAAAGTCGATTTCGCAGCCCAGCTCACCCATGCGGTCCACGGCCTCGGTATAGGGGATGGAGACTGCGCCCGGGATCGTGCCGCCTTCGAAATCGCTCAACACGCGGCTGTCAATCACCAGCGCGTCGGGATCTTGCAGCATGTCCAGCACCTCACGCTCGCCAATGGTGGTCACGCCGTCGGCGGGCTGCATGGGCTGGATGCAAAAGCTGGGGCACGGCCGAGAGGTCCGCGCCCATTCGCCGGTCACGACGTTGTCCGGGTCCGGGTTGCGGCGGATGTCCACGGGGCCGCTGGGGGTTTGCACGGTCACGGACGGCAGGTCCCGCGCGATGTTGACCGTTGTCTCCGCCGCCAGGGGCGCGGCGGCCAGGATTGCGGCGCAGATGGCCAGGGTTTTGAAAGCTGTCATGTCGGTCTCCTCCTGCCGGGCAGGATAGCCACCGCGGCACCCCCGCGCCATGCGGCACGCAGGGCCGCCGCCTGTCACAAACCCGTCAAACCCGCCGGCAGTGATTGATTTTCCCTGTGCGGATGGTGAAATAGCGACATTGTTTCAGATAATCGAACAGGCATTGTCATGATGAAAAGACGCCAGTTTCTGGGTGCGGCGGCATCTGCGCTTTGTGCGCCCACCGTGGTAGGGGCCTTTCAGGTGGATCCGGTGTTCCTGCCACAGACGGTGCGCATGCGCGCCGATGTGGAACCGGGGCAAATCCTGATCCTGCCGCGCGCGCATTTCCTGTATCATGTGACCGAACCCGGCACCGCCCGCCGCTATGGCGTGGGCGTGGGCCGCGCGGGGCTGGAGTTCACCGGCGAGGCCGTGATCGCTGTGAAAAAGGAATGGCCCACCTGGCGCCCCACGCAAGAGATGATTGAACGCGAGCCGCGCACCTATTCGAAATTCGTGGACAATGACTACGTTCAGCCCGGCGGGCCGGGGAACCCGCTGGGCGCGCGGGCGCTGTATCTGTTCAAGGACGGGCGGGATACGTTCTTCCGCATCCATGGCACGACAGAGCCGCAATCCATCGGACGCTCGGTCTCCAACGGGTGTATCCGCATGGTGAATGACCATGTGATCGACCTGTATGAGCGGGTTCCTGTTGGAACGCGGGTCACTGTGCTGTAGCGTCAGATTCGGGTGCCGTTGTTAACCGCGCCTTAAGTGACGAGTGCCAGGGTTTTCCGTGCGATAGGAAGGAAACTCGGCATGGCTGTGATCCAAATGACTCTGGGGGCGGTGGCCTCTTTCATTCTGGCGCTGGGCGCTGTGGTGTTCGCGGGGGTTCCGCTGCTCACGGGTATCGCGCTTTATCTGGTTGGCAGTTTCGGCAGCGCGGTGCTGGTGGTGGTGGCCGCGGCCCTTTGCCCTGCGCGCAATGCCGCTGCCAAGGCGGACCAGACCCTGGGCGCGCCGCAAGCCCCTGCCTGAGCTTGCGCGCCGCCTGACACGGGGCCGCTCGACACAAGATTGGGTGGTCTGACCCCGCGGGGTCAGGGCTGGTCCCTGGCCTGAACCCGCGCAATCAACGCCTCGACCGATGGGCCGAGCGCCTCGACAATACGTGCCACGCCGTCCGCGTTGGGGTGCAGGCCGTCAGACTGCATGTATCGCCCCATCGGTGCGGCATCGTCTCGCAAGCCGCCCAGGAAGTTCGGCTCCATCAGGGTGCCATATTCCGCCGCCAGCCCGGGAAAGATGGCCTCAAACGCGCGTTTGTAGCCGGGGCCGTAGTTCAACGGCGCCTCCAGCCCGATCAGCAGCACCTCAACCTGCTCTCGCGCCGCGATGTCCAGAATGCCGGCCAGGTTCTGCCGGGTCACGGCCGGATCGAACCCGCGCAGCAGGTCATTGCCGCCCAGGGCCAGGATCATTCCGCCGATTTCAGGGGTCAGGGACCATTCCACCCGCGCCAGCCCTCCGGCGGTTGTGTCACCGGAAACGCCGGCATTGACCACCCGCACATCATGGCCCCGCGCGGCCAGCCAGGCGCGCAACTGCGCCACGAAGCCTTCGTGGTCCAGCAGGCCATAGCCCTGGGTCAGGCTGTCCCCCAGCGCCATCAGATGCACCTTCTCCGCCCGCGCGGGCAGCGCAAGGCTCAGCACCAGGGCCGCGGACAGCACCGCCTTGCTGATCCAGCACCATGCCCCATATCTCAACCGTTCGCTCACGAAAGGATCCTTTCCATGTCGTCCCCTGTTCTTGCCCTGAAAGATGCCACGCTGCGCCTGAAGGGCAATGCCGGACCGGTGGAGATCCTGCATGGACTCACCTTGCAGGTCGAACGGGCGGAAACGCTGGGGCTGATCGGGCCGTCCGGCTCTGGCAAATCCTCGCTGTTGATGCTGATGGGCGGGCTGGAACGCGCCAGTTCCGGCAGCGTCATGGCGCTGGGGCAGGATCTGGGCGCGATGAACGAAGATGCCCTGGCCCGGTTCCGCCGGGACAGCATGGGCGTGGTGTTTCAATCCTTTCACCTGATCCCGACCATGACGGCGCTGGAAAACGTGGCCACGCCGCTGGAACTGGCGGGCCATGCCGACGCGATGGACCGCGCGATGGAGGAACTGCAGGCCGTGGGCCTGGGCCACCGGGCCGATCACTTTCCCACACAGATGTCCGGCGGCGAACAACAACGTGTTGCGCTGGCCCGCGCCGCGGCCCCCCGCCCCGCGATCCTGCTGGCCGATGAGCCGACAGGCAACCTGGATGGCGCCAATGGCGATGCAATCATGGATCTGCTGTTTGGCCTGCGGGACCGCCATGGCGCGACGCTGGTGCTGGTCACTCACGCGCCGGCCCTGGCCAACCGCTGTGACAGGGTCATCCGCCTGCGTGACGGCCGCATTGACACCGGGCAGCCGCACAGCGCCTCGGAGGCCGCGGAATGAGCCTGCGCCAAGCCGCCCGCCTTGCCCGGAGAGAGCTGCGCAGCGGCTTGCGCGGTTTCGGCATCTTTCTGGCCTGCCTGACGCTGGGCGTGGCGGCCATCGCCGGGGTCGGCTCCGTCCGCGCGGCGATCGAGGCTGGGCTGACGGATCAGGGCGCCGTGCTGCTGGGCGGCGATGCGGAGGCGCAGTTCACCTATCGTTTCGCCACCCCGGATGAACGCGCCTGGCTGGACAGCATCGCCACCGGCGTGTCCGAGGTCACGGATTTCCGGTCCATGGTCACGGTGGAGGGGCCTTCGGGCACGGAACGTGGGCTGACGCAGGTGAAGTCCGTGGACGATGCCTACCCCCTTGTCGGCACGCTGGAACTGGACCCGCCGATCCCCCTGCCCGAGGCCCTGGCGGCGGACGGCGCGGTGATGGCGCGTGTGCTGGCGGACCGCCTGGCGCTGGAACCCGGCGATGTCTTTCGCCTGGGCGAAAAGCCCTTCACCCTGCGCGCGCGGATCGTGACGGAACCTGACAGCGCCGGGGATGGCTTCGGCCTTGGTCCCCGCACCTTGCTGCGGACCGCGGCGCTGGAAGGCTCCGGCCTGTTGCAGCCCGGCACCCTGTTTGAAACCCGCTACCGGCTGATGCTGCCTGCGGGCACGGACCTGGATGCCCTGCGCACGGAGGCAGAGCAGCGCTTTCGGGACACCGGGCTGCGCTGGCGGGACGCGCGCAACGCCGCCCCCGGCGTGGCGGAGTTCGTGGACCGGCTGGGCGCCTTTCTGGTGCTGGTGGGGCTGTCGGGGCTGGCGGTCGGGGGCATTGGCGTCTCCTCCGCCGTGCGGGCCTATCTGATGCGCAAGACATCGATCATCGCAACGCTGCGCACGCTTGGCGCCACCCGCAACACGATCTTCCTGACCTATTTCCTGCAAATCGGCGCGCTGGCGCTGGTGGGGATCACGGCGGGGCTGGTTCTGGGCGGGGGCGTTCCGGTGCTGCTGGGGCCTGTGCTGAATGCCGCGCTGCCGGTGCCGGCGGTGTTCACGCTGCACCCCGCCCCGCTGGCGGAGGCTGCGCTGTATGGTGCGCTGACGGCGCTGCTGTTCACGCTGTGGCCGCTGGCCCGGGCAGAGGATGTGCGCGCTGCCACCCTGTTCCGGGATGCGCTGGACGGCGCGCAGGGCCTGCCTGCGGCGCGCTACCTGTGGGCCACGGGCGGATTGGTGGCGCTGTTGCTGGCTTCGGCGGCGCTGCTGTCTGGCAACATGCGCCTGACCATCTGGACAGCGGGTGGTATCCTGGCCGCGCTGGCGGTGCTGTGGCTGGCGGCGGGGCTGATCCGGGGCGCGGCCCGGCGCGCGGGGCGTGTG
>CBFHYV010000149.1:0-7545 GCA_965660085.1 uncultured Paracoccaceae bacterium | reverse complement strand
CGCCGCGCGCAAAGGCTGAGCAGCCGCGCCATGCAGGCCGATGCCGCCATTGCCGCCCTGGCCGCCCGCGCCGAACCCGGCCGCGCCGCGCAGATGGCGGCCTATCACAAGGTGCCGCGCCGCTATCTTGGCGTGGCCAATGGACAGACAGAGACCCTGGCGCGTGACTGGCGGCGGACTTTGCCGCTGGACGCGCGGGTAGAGCTGGCCCGGCAGCTTTGGGATAGCGACATTTTCGAGGCCCGCATCGCCGCGGCCAAGCTGTTGACCCAGGCGCGCATCCGCGACGATGGCCCTGTCTGGGCGCTGATCGCGGGGTGGGTGCCGCAGTTTGACAGCTGGGCCATCGCCGATCACGCCTGCATGGCGGGCCAGCGCCGCTTGACCGCCGATCCCGCGCGGCTGGATGATGTCGCGCTGTGGACGCAGGCCAGCCACATGTGGACCCGGCGCGCGGCGCTGGTCATCACCCTGCCCTGGACCCGTCAGAACCACCCCAGCGCGGCGGACCAAGCCGCGCGTGACAGGGTGCTGGGCTGGGCGGCCGGCTATGTGCCGGACCGGGACTGGTTCATCCAGAAGGCCGTGGCCTGGTGGCTGCGCGACCTGTCCCGCCATGATCCTGACCGCACCCGCGCCTTCCTGGCCCTGCATGGCGCGTCAATGAAACCCTTTGCCCGGCGGGAGGCCGCCCGCCACCTGGCGGACCCGGACCAGCCCACCCCGCCGGACGATCTTGCCCCCGGCAGCCCGCAGACCTAAACTGTGCCCCATGACACAGCCCCTGATTGACCCGTTCCAGCGCGCCATTTCCTACCTGCGGATCTCCGTCACCGACCGGTGTGACTTCCGCTGCGTCTATTGCATGTCCGAAAACATGACTTTCTTACCCAAGAAAGAGCTTCTGACGCTTGAGGAACTGGACAGATTGTCCTCCGCCTTCATCCGCATGGGGGTGGAGAAGCTGCGAATCACGGGCGGCGAGCCGCTGGTGCGGCGCGATATCATGACCTTCTTCCACCGCATGACCCGGCATCTGGACAGCGGCGCGCTGAATGAGCTGACGCTGACCACCAACGGATCGCAGCTGGAGAAATACGCGCAGGGGCTGTTCGATGCCGGGGTGCGGCGGGTGAACATCTCGCTCGATACGCTGGATGACCAGAAATTCGCCGACATCACCCGCTGGGGCCGGCTGCCGCAGGTGCTGCGCGGGATCGATGCCGCCCAGCGCGCGGGCCTGCGGATCAAGATCAACACCGTGGCCTTGCAGGGCTTCAACGAAGATGAGCTGTTCAGCCTGACGGAATGGTGCGCGGAGCGCGACATGGACCTGACCTGGATCGAGGTCATGCCCATGGGCGACATCGGCAACGAGGCCCGCCTGGACCAGTATTGGAAGCTGACAGACCTGCGCGCGCGCCTGGCGGAACGCTATACCCTGACGGACCTGCCCGAACGCACCGGCGGCCCGGCGCGCTATGTCCGGCTGGAGGAGACAGGGCAGAAGATCGGCTTCATCACACCGCTCAGCCACAATTTCTGTGAAAGCTGCAACCGCGTGCGCCTGACCTGCACAGGCGAGCTGTTCATGTGCCTGGGCCAGGAAGACAACGCGGACCTGCGCGCGCCCCTGCGCAATCACCCCAAGGATGACGCCCCGCTGGAGGACGCCATCCGCCGCGCCATCGCGCTGAAGCCCAAGGGCCATGATTTCGACTATTCCCGGCAAAAGGTCGATGGCCGCGTGTCCCGCCACATGAGCCACACCGGCGGCTGAGGCACAGCCTCAGCTGCGCGCTGCAACGGGCTGACACGGAAAGGGTTTTCGGTGTCAGCGCCGCACCAGATCCTGCGGCCGGAAATCAACGCCCCGCGCGGCTAGCCATTGTGCGAAATCCGCGATCTTGCGGTCCATGGCGCATTGGCCGGTCAGGCAGGCCGGGTCACGGCCATAGGCCTCGCGCAGGGCCAACTGCTCGGACGCAGGCAGGTCTGGCCAACGCCGCATGGGGTGATCCGCGCTCATGCCCATTCTTTTCCAAGGTCTTGCGCAGCGCGGTCAATCCAATGCTCTCGCAGCCAGGCGCAGGGCTTTGAATGGCGGATGAAAGAGCCGCGATAGCCCGACAGCGCATCCGTCATCTTGGGCCGGCCATGAAAACACACCACCCGCGCGTCCTGCGGCAGGCGCGGGGTACGCAGCCAATTGGTGGGGAACGGGTTGCAGTCATATTTGAACGACACCACCCAATCCTCTGGAATATAGTCAAAAACACCCCGGTCCATCGCCTTGTGCGAGGTATAGCGCTGCTCGCTCCCGCGGGCCTTTTCAACCTCGGCATAGGGGTTTGCGGCCAGGTCGTCATACAGGAACGGATGTTCTGCCGGGTCATAGCGAAAAACGGACCCATGCCCCGTGGGCCGGCCCTTGCGCTTTTCCGTCCAGTCATGGCGCATGGCGATCTTGCCCGGCGCCATCTGCCAGATGGGCATCAGATCACCAGTGATCACCACATCCAGGTCAAAGCCCAGCACAGGCCCCGTCAGATCCGGGATCACCCCCTGCCGGAACAGTGACACCTTGCGCATCGCGCCCTGCCGGTTGGCCACGGCCAGCGCGGCGGCCATGGGCGCGGCGAAGGGTTCGGTTGGCAGATCAAGGATTTCCACATCGGGGTGAATGCCGGCCGCATGTTCCGTCATGCACAGAAACCGCACCGGCACCGACATGTTGCGCCGCACGCCGGAATACAGGCGGTTGACATATTCCGGGCCAAACAAGGTGCCCCATTTGATGCAGACGACGGTGGCGTGGGTCATGGCGATCCTCCCTGCGGGCCCGCTTACGCGGGCGGGCCGCGCATCGCAAGCGTCAGGCCGCCGCGCCCGGCGGGCGCAGCCCTAGCCGATGGCAAACAGGGACACGCGCACCGCCTGCGCCAGCCGCGCGCCGGTGCCCACGAACAGCGTGCGGTTGACCCAGTCATAGCGCGCGTCACCCGTTTCCAGCCGCGCCTGGGTGCGCATGTAATAGGCACCGGACGGCACATCCTCACCCGCGGCCAGGCGGGCCATGACATCCGGCGGGCCGTGGCGAAAGCCATAGTTGCGGATCTCGATGGTTGCGCCATCGTCGGTTTCCATGGCGTAGCGCGTGTCCAGCTCTGCCACACCGCCGGGCCAGATGGTTTGCCAATCCGCCCCCACGGGCAGGATGCGCCCGGTCAGGCGCGGCCCCGTCACCCGCCCGCCGACGATGGGGATGATCCGGCGCTGGCCCGCGCGGCCCGGCCCCATTTCACGGATCGGGTCCAGGGACACGTCCAGATCGCAGACATGGCTGAGTGTTGGCGGCGTAAGGGTCATTCTGGCCTCTGATCAGAACACGAAGATGGCGCTGTCGGCGTCCAGCGCGGTGACGCCCTGCAGGGTCAGGCTGCCTGCGGCGCCGAAGTCCAGCACGGTATCCCCGCCGATCACGCTGCCGAAGCGGTCAAACACCTCAGCGCCCGTCAGGCCCGTGGCGGCGGTGATGAAGAAATCATCAATCGCCACACGGTCGGCCTGGGCGCTGGTGTAATCCTCTACCACGTCGGCGCCGCCATTGAACACGAACATATCCGCCCCGATCCCGCCGCGCAGGGTGTCATTGCCCAGGCCGCCATCCAGCCTGTCAAAATTGGCGCCCCCGTTCAGGTAATCATCCCCGTCGCGGCCATAGAGGCTGTCATTGCCTTCGCGCCCGTAAAGGCCATTGTCCCCCGCATCGCCGCCCAGCACATCGTTGAAGGCGCTGCCGGCGAGGTCCTCAATGCTGTCATAGATGTCAAACGCGGCCTCACCCAGGTTGCGGGAGGTGAAGGTCAGATCTGCGTGCACCCGCTCCAGCGCCTCTGAATACTGGGCGCGGTCGCGGTTTTCGCCGCCCATCAGCGTATCGCGCCCCACGCCGCCGAACAGCACGTCATCGCCAATGCCGCCCTCCAGCGTGTCATCGCCGCGGCGGCCAAAGATGTAATCCACATTGCGGCCGCCGATCATGTGGTTGGCCTCGAACGTGCCGCGCAGGTTGTCCGCGCCGCGGCTGCCGATCAGGTTTTCGATGCTGTCATAGCTGTCGCCCGCTGCGGCAAAAGTGTTGATGGCGGGGAACAGCAGATCCACCCGCAGCGAGCCTGCGGAGCCTTCATAGCTGACCCAATCGCGCCCCGCGCCGCCCAGGAACACATCCGCCGCACCGCCCAGGCGCAGATCCTCCGTGTTCAGGCCGGCCAGCGTGTCATCGCCATCCCCGCCGTCCAGCGTGTCCTGCCCGTCCCGGCCTTCGAGGTAATCATCGCCCGCCATGCCGCGCAGGTGGTCATTCTCCTCTCCGCCCAGCATCCGGTCCCCGATGCGGGATCCGCGGAACTCCTCTATGCCGCTGAAGCGGTCCAGAAAGGCCACCCCTTCGGCCGTGCCCGCGGCCGCGCCGCGCGCCAGGTCGATCGTCATGGCGCCGATGCCGCTGCGGTCATAGCGCAGCACATCATAGCCCGCGCCGCCGTCGATCTGGTCATCTCCGCCATCGGGGATGAACCGCTCCAGCACGCTGTTGGTGCCCACGAAGACATCGGCCTGGTCCGTGCCGCGGATTTCCAGCCGCGCACCGGGGCGCAGATCCAGGAAATCCATATTGCCGCTGCCGGTGTCGCCATGCCCGTCGCGGATGAAGGACGCAGGCTCATTGCGCAGGTCCGCATCCACGTTGTTGAGGTTGGCAAAGATCCCCGATTGCGCGTTGAACCGATAATCCAGCCGCACGATCCCGTTGTTTTCCGGCGTCAGGATCGTGATCTCATCCGATCCGCCCCCGGGAAACAGCGACAGCCAACCAGAGGAGCTGACGTTCATCACATCAGGGGCGGACGTGCCGGCGATGGTCAGCCCGTCCGCCTCCATCGCCGTATTGGGAGAGATCAGCGTGGTGATCCCGTTGCCGCCCTTACCGATGCTGCCGGTGTTGCGCGCGGCGTCCACCTGCACGAAAACAGCGCCCAGCTCGTCGATATCCTCATGGCTGACAGCGGCGCCGCCGGTCAGAACCTCATCCAGATAGACGGTATCCATGCCCGTGCCGGGCAGGATCAGATCGCCCGACAGGTCGATGTTGTCGCCGGGGTGCAGTTCATCATTCTCCCCATCGCCCTGCAGCACATCGCCATGGTCCGTGCCATAGAGCGTGTCATCCGCCGCATGGCCGCGCAGCGTGACCTCACGCCCATAGCCGCGGGCATCCAGCAGGTCCGGGCTGTTGGTGGCGCGGATGGCATCGAAGTTGGTCAGACGGTCAGTGTCGCCGAAACTGTCCCGCAGGCTGAACGTGATGGCGTCCAGCACGCGCATCTGCAGGCCAGTGCCGGTTTCCGCGCCGCTGCCGGCATATTCGCCCTCAAGGATATACTGGCCGATATTATGGGCGCCGGTGCCGCCATCCACGGTGTCATCGCCGCCCAGCGGCTCGAATATCTCGGCCACATCGCCGGAAGATCCGGTGATCACGTCCCCATCGGCAGAGCCGGAGAAATTGATGATGTGGGAAAAGCTGTCCTGAACCCCCTCGCCCACTGCCGTGCCGCTGCCGTTTGCGCCCACGGTGATGGTCAGCCCGCCGGTGCCGGCGATATTGTCATAATCCAGATTGCTGCCAAATCCGGTGCCGAACTGGCCCGCATGGCCGATGACCGTATCCGCCCCAAGGCCGGGGCGCAGCACATCGCCCAGACCCTGCGTCTCCGTCCGGCCGCCGGAGCCGTCCAGCGTATCATTGCCCGCGCCGCCCACCAGCGTATCCTGCCCGTCACCGGATGTCAGGCTGTCATTGGCAGCCCCCGTGGACAGCCGATCATTGCCCGCCCCATCCGTGACCGTGGCCGCCACATCCACGCCAGAGAGATCAAAGGTGATGTCCCCGGTGGCGCGGCTGGCGTCCATTTCCAGCGGCGGGTTGGCCGCAATCAGCGCATCCAGCCGCGTGGAATCGCCATCCAGCGCCAGATCATCCAGCGCGGCGGTGAATTGGGCAATGGGCCATTCCATGTTGAAAAACGCCGCCTGTGGCACGTCATCCAGCGAAAATTCCAGCGCGTTTACCGTGCCGGCAATCGGCGTGCCCTCGCCATCATAGACAAGGCCGAAGCCGGACAGGATGGTCTGGGCGCCGGGACGGTCCGGGTTGGTCAGCACCATCCGCGTGGCGGAAGAGGAGACCACCTCGGGGTCGACCTCGCCTGCATTGCTGAAAAACCCAAGGGCCAGGACGTCACTGACTGTGCCGCTAAACTGAAAATTCATGGGGTCTGCTCCTGTCGTCTCGGGTCAAATACGTGCAGCAAGGCTATGGCCGCCCCGATGAATTGACAACGCGCGCTTTCGTGAAGCGGCCAACCGGCGGCTTGCGCCCCTGTCCCGCAGGCGGCACTGTTCCGCCTTGGGCGGGCCATGCCCTGCCCGCCGCCCACATCAGCCCGGATCAGCCCCGCGTGACCCAACCGCCCAAAGCCCTGCGCCAGAACCCCCACGCCCTGCGCGAACGCCGGGACAAATCGCTTGAGACAGCGATCGGGCGTCAGGTGCGTGAATTGCGCAAGCGCCAGCGCCTGACCGGGGCGGAGCTTGCGGCCCAGACGGGCCTGTCCGTGGGGATGCTGTCAAAGATCGAAAACGGCCTCACCTCGCCCTCATTGGCGACCATCGCCGCCCTGGCGGATGCGCTGCGCGTGCCGGTGGTGCAGCTGTTCGCCAGCTATGAGGAAGCGCGCGGTTGCATGCATGTAAAGGCCGGCGAAGGCGTGGAGATGGAGCGCACAGGCGCCCGCGCGGGCCACCAGTATCACCTGCTGGGCCATATCGGGGCAAACAGTTCCGGCGTGGTGGTGGAGCCCTACATGATCACACTGGACAGCGAAACAGACCGCTTTCCCACCTTTCAGCATGAGGGGATCGAGATGCTCTACATGCTGGAGGGGGAGATGCGCTATCACCACGCGGGCGCGCATTACCTGATGCAGCCGGGCGATACGCTGCTGTTCGATTCGGATGCGCCCCACGGCCCGGATGAGCTTGTGCGCCTGCCAATCCGCTATCTGTCCGTCATCACCTACCCGCAGCAGGGCGGCTGAGCGCGGCATCTGCACAGAAAACAGGCAGCGGCGGCGCAGGCCGGGGGGCAGCGCCAAAAATTTCCTGACAGGAACAATTCTTTCTTCATAGTCGAGGTCAGCGCCACATCCCGGCGCCCACCCCACGGCAACGGAGAGGCCCCATGTGCGGCATCGTCGGTCTATTCCTGAAAAACCCCGCGCTGCGCCCGGATCTGGGGGCCATGCTGACGGATATGCTGATCACCATGACAGATCGCGGCCCGGACAGCGCCGGGCTGGCGATCTACGGCGAAGACAGCGGCGCGCTGAAGATCACCGTGCAATCGGACCGGCCGGATGAGGATTTTGCCGGGCTGGACGCGGCGCTGAGCGCGCAGATCGGCGTGCCTGTTCCCCTGAC
>CBFHYV010000148.1:0-7605 GCA_965660085.1 uncultured Paracoccaceae bacterium | reverse complement strand
TTGGGGGATCTGGACGACGGGCAGCAGACCTTTGACATCACCGGCGTGCGGCAGAGCTTTTTTGACGGCTCTGACCGGCTGGAACCGTTCCAGATTGCCTGGGTCGAAAGCTATCTGGCGCTGACCTATGACCCCGCCGTGAACGCCCTGGCCGATGCCTATCGCCCGCTGATCTATTCAAAGCTGGGCGGAAATCAGACCGAGCTGTGGAAATCTGTCAGGTGACGGCGGTGAAACGGCACCGGGTGGGTTCCTCCGTGCACTGAGTTGCCCGGAATGGCTGTGTGATCGAGCTACTTGGTCACACAGTCTATTTTTTTGTAATTTGGATCGTTTACGACGATACACACCACGACCTTCCCATTGGTGGCCGCGACAGTCACACCCCTTCTATCATCGAGCTTTGTCGCGGCGGCGGCGCCTTCGGCGATTGCGGAATTCGAGGCCAGAACTATACAGATCACGGCGGTGGCGAGGAGCGATTTCATGCTTGATCTACCTTTTGCTGGGCAATGCGATGGCGCCACGTTACCCCGCCCGGTCCGTGCGGACGTTGCGGCAGATCAAGGACAGTCACAAAGCCGGCCCCGTCAATCAACCGGCAGGCCGCTTGGCACGCTGTCCGGCACGCCCAGCCGGCCCTTGCGGGCCGTGGCGCCGGTGAGGCTGTGCAGGAAGGCCTCGATCTGGGTGATTTCCGCGTCTGTGAGTTCCACTGGCGTCACGTCCAGCGCGCGGGCCTGGCGGGCCATTTCAAACCTGTCTTGCAGCACGGCGAAATCGGCCGCGGCCAACCAGGGCACATCGGGCAGCCGCGCCATGTCCGGCCGCCAGTCGGCGCGGGCGGCGCGCGGGTTGGCCATGTGGCGGATCATGCCGCGCAGGGTGGGGTAGGCGCCGTTGTGCCCGTAAGGCGCGGTCAGGGCCACGTTGCGCAGCGACGGCGTGCGAAAGCGGTAGGCGTCCTCCAGATCATCCGTCGCGGCCATGCGGCCCACATCGCGCGCATAGGGATCAAACCGGCGCACCCGGCCCGGCCCGAAGGGCGGCAGACCCACCGCGTGAAAGCGATGATCCGTGAACAGCGGCCCGGAATGGCAGGTGGCGCAGCCGGCCTTGCCGAAGAACAGCTGCCGCCCGGCCTCTGCCTGTGGCAGCAGGGGGGTGCCATCGGCCAGGAAGGCGTCATAGGGGCTGTCCATGCTTTGCCATTCCAGCGCGATGAAGGCCGCGATGGCATTCCCGATCTCGACAATCGTGACCTGATCCGGGCGGTCGATATGGTCAAAGCTGTCCACGAACAGCGCGCCATATTCGGGGATCACCCGCACCCGTTTGGCGATGATGGGCCAGCCATAATCGATGCGATCCCGCACCGCGCCGGCGACCTCGTTTTCCTCGGAATGGCCAGCCATTTCCGCAAATGACGTGATGGGGAACAGCGTCTGCGCCGCCAGCACCGTGTCCAGCCCTTGCGGCAGCCATTCCTCCGCCGGGCTGTCATAACCGTTGCCATACAGGTCACTGACCTCCAGCCGACCGTCATGGAACATGGAGGTGATGGACCGATGCCCAAGGTTATAGAGCGCCGGTGCATTGCGCGGGATGCGCTTGGCGATGCGGTCCCGGCCTGTCCCGGGCGTGCGGTTGGGGCCGAGGCCGCGGCCGCCTTCGCCAATGCCCAGGCTCAGCCCGTCCGTGCCGGCCAGATCCGGGTGATGGCAGGTCGCGCAGGAGATATTGCGATTGCCGGACAGGATCTTGTCATGGAACAGCAACTGCCCCAGCCTTGCCTTGCCGGGGTCGAACTGGTGAAACTGCTCCGGCGTCAGCGGCTCTGCCGCCACGGCGCCACCGCATACCGCCAGAAGGAGAGCCAGATGTTGCGCCCAGCCCGCCTTGCCCGAACCCTTGCGCAGGCGGCCTGCCTTGCGCTGCTGCCGCTGGGCGCCCTGGCCGATATCGAAGAGGCGCGCGATCTGATGGAGGCCGGTGCCTTTGAGGAGGCGCGCGCGCTGTTCCTGACCGCCGCGCGCTCCGGCAATGCCGATGCGGAGGAGCTGATTGGCGTGATGTATGCGCTTGGCCTGGGGGTCGAGCAAGATTACACTCGTGCGTTTGAATGGTATCTGCGCAGTGCGATGAAGGGGCATCCGGGCGCGCAATCCGGTGTGGGCTGGTATTATGAGGTTGGCCTGGGCATGCCGGCGCCGGATCTTGTGCGGGCCTACATGTGGTATGTGCTGTCGGCCATCGGGGGGGACCCGGACGCGGCCATCAGCCAGGAGGAGGTCGTCAAGAAGATGACCCCTGAGCAGATCGCCTATGCCCTGACGCTTGTGAACGATTACAAGCCCTGGATGTATCCGTTCCGCTAGGGGCGGGGGCCGCGGCGGGCGCGACCCCCCGTGTGGGTCAGCGCATCGCGCGGGCGCGGGCGTCGTTGATCTCGGCCTCGGCCTCTGCCACGGCAGCGGTCAGCGCGTCGAAGATCCGCTCGCCACCGTCCACATTGGCCTTGAACCAGTCATAGACCGGGGCCGCCGCTTCGGCGAAGGCGGCCTTTTCGTCCGGGGTCGGCACATAGAGGTCACCGCCGCCGGCCACGAATTCTTCATAGGCCTGGATGGACTTGCGCTTGGGGCTGGCGAAGGTCGCCTGCTGCAGCTGATAGAAGCCGTCAACGACGACGCGCTTCAGGCCATCGGGCATGGACATGAACGTGTCATTGGACATCCACCACAGCGCGCCCATATAGGCGTGGCCGTCCAGCGTGACATATTGCAGGCCGGCATCGGGGAATTTCATGCCCATGATGTCGGTGATGCCGTTCTTGGAGCCTTCGACAACGCCTGTCTGCAGCGAGGTGAACAGTTCCGGCCACGGGATCGGGGTCGGCGAGGCGCCAAGTGCCTTGACCAGTTCCTGCGGCAGGTCGGCCACCACGGTGCGGATCTTCAGGCCTTCCATGTCGGACGGCATCTGGACGCGGCGCTGGGTGTTGGCGAAGTTGCGCCAGCCGCCGGTGTTGCCCACGGTCATCAGGCGGATGCGGTCACCGGAATCGGCCAGCGCCATGTCGCGCATGGTGTCCACGAAATCGCTTTGCAGCACGGCCTCCGCCACGCGGTCATCCGCCATCAGATAGGGCAGGTCCAGCACCTGCACATAGGGGAAGATGCCCGCCGCGCCGCCGGAGGTGGAGATATAGATGTCGATGGAGCCATCCGCCACGCCCTGCAGGCATTCCGCGCCGTTGGAACACAGCTGCGTGCCGATGAACAGCTCAACCGCGATCGCGCCGTTGGAGGCAGCCTCGACATAGTTCTTGAACACCACGAGGCCGTCGTAGTCTTCGTCATTCTCGTTGGAATTGGCGGTGGCGCGCAGGGTGTAATCCTGCGCCTGTGCCGCCACGGCACCGCCGGTGACCAGCGCCGCGACTGCGGCGGCCTTTGCAAAGCTGTGAAGCATGTAACACTCTCCCTTGATGTGTTCTTTCTCTCCGGGGTCTGGCCCCGGTATGTGACAGGGCCATGACGGCCCCGGTTCAGACAAACCCCGTCAGACGCGGGATCGTCATGGACAGTGCCGGGAAGAAGGTGATCAGGAAAATCACCACGATTTCCACCAGCAGAAACGGCACGATGGCGCGGGCGATGGTTTCCACACGCTCGCCGGAGACAGAGCTTGCCACGAACAGCACCAGCCCCATGGGCGGCGTGGCCAGGCCCACCGTCAGGTTGACGGACATGATGATGGCAAAATGCACCGGGTCCACGCCCAGATCGGTGAAGATGGGGCCAAGGATGGGGCCAAGAATGATGATCGCCGGCCCCGCATCCAGGAACATGCCCACCACGAACAGCAGCAGGTTGATGAGGAACAGCAGGATCAGGGGATTTTCGCTGAGCCCCAGGATCACCGCAGCCAGCTGTTCCGGCGCGTGGGACAGGCTGACCACCGTCTTGAACGCCATGGCCGCCCCCACCAGCAACAGCACCACGGCCGATGTGGTGCCAGCCCGCGCCAGCACATCCGGCAGGTCAGACAGGCGCAGGGTGCGCAGCACGAACATGCCCACCAGCATGGCATAGGCCACGGCCACGGCGGCGGCCTCGGTCGGGGTAAAGACACCGCCCAGGATGCCGCCCAGGATGATCACCGGCGTCATCAGTGGGAAGAAGGCGCGCAGGCTGGCCTGGCCACGCTCGCCCCAGGTGGCCTTGCTGCGCGAGGCCGGGAAATCGTAGCGGTCGGCCATGACCTTGACCATCACCATCAGCCCCACGCCCACCAGGACACCGGGCACGATCCCGGCCAAGAACAGCGCGGCCACCGATTCCCCCATGACATAGGCATAGATGATCATGATGCCCGAGGGCGGGATGATCGGCCCGATCACGCTGGAGGCGGCTGTGATGGCGGCGGCAAAGCGGCGGGTGTAGCCCTCTTTCTCCATCGCGGGGATGAGCATGGAGCCAAGCGCGGAGGTGTCGGCCACGGCAGAGCCGGACAGGCCCGCAAACAGCATCGATGACAGCACGTTCACATGCGCCAGGCCCCCGCGCAGATGGCCCATCATCGCTTGGCTGAATTCAACCAGCCGCATGGTGATGCCGCCGCGGTTCATCAGCTCGCCCGCCAGCATGAAGAAGGGGATCGCCATCAGGGGGAAGCTGTCCATCCCGTTATAGACATTGCGATACAGCAGCGCGAGATCACGTTCCTGCCCGTTCAGCGCCAGCATCAGGCCAGGGGCGGCCAGCAGGGCAAAGAACACCGGCAGGCCGATCATCAGAAACAGCAGGAACAGCGGCAGGAACCAGATCAGCATGTCATTCGGCCCCCAGTTCGACCTGGCCCAGCGGGCGCAGCCTGTCCGCGCCGCCCGCCAGAGTGACCAGGCTGCGCAGGATCAATTCAACATTCACCAGCGTCAGCAAAACGACCCCGACGAAGAGCGACATATACATCCAGGCCAGCTTCAGCCGGACGACCTTGCCGCCAAACAGGTCCAGCGGCAGCTTCAGCGAGGAAGAGTTGAACAGCCAGCCGCCATCCACATGCTTCAGCCCCAGTTGCAGCGCCATGACCAGCACGGCCATGGCCACGCCCAGCAGCAGCAGTTGCAGCGTGGCGGCCACGGCCTTGGGCAGCATTTCAGACAGCATATCGATGGCCACGAAGCCACCGTTTCGATAGGCGCCGGGGGCCATCAGGCCGGTCATCCACAGCATCAGGAACCGCGCGGCCTCATCGGGCCAGGGCAGGGCATTGTTCAGCACATAGCGGAAGATCACCTGCACCAGAATGGCGACGACCATCAGCGCCACACAGGCAATCCCGATCCATCGGCCCAGCCGAAGGAGCGTGGCATTCAGCCATTCCAACGGGCGCAGCAGCGCCAACACAGCCGTCATCGGCCTATCCCTCCCCAATGGCGCGCCGGATCTTGTGCCCGGTCACGCCCGCCGCAGGTCACCCGTTGGGGGTGAACCCGCCAAAGGCGCCGCCAAAGAACATCAGCGGTGCGCCCGCTTGCGTGGTGACCCGCGTGACGCGCCCCACGACAATTGTATGATCGCCGCCGTCATGCGTGGCAACCGTGTTGCATTCCAGAACGGACAGGCAGCCTGCAATCACCGGGGCGCCGTTTTCGCCGCTGGTCCAGTCCAGCGCATCGAAGGCGTCGCGGCGCTTGGCAAAGCCGCTGGCCACATCGGCCTGCTCCGCGCCCAGCACATGGATGGCAAATTGTTGCGCCGCCATGAAGAACGGATAGCGGCCAGAGCTTTTGGCCGGCGACCACAGCACCAGCGGCGGGTCCAGCGACAGGCTGGCAAAGCTGTTTGCGGTGATCCCCACCGGCCCCTCGGCGGAGGCGCAGGTGATCACCGTGACGCCGGTGCCGAAACGGCCCAGTGCCTCGCGGAAGGCGCGCGGGTCGGCGGTTGCCGGGTCAAAGCTCTTGGGTTGCATGGTCATGGCTGCGGGTCAGGGCACTTCGTGGCCCAGGGCGTGTGTGTAGAGTTCAAACCATGTCTCCCGGTCCATCTGAACGCGCGGTGCCTCGGCGATGCGGGCAATGCGGGCAAGGGTGTTCGTGCCCAGCACAGGTAGGATGCGGACCGGATGCGCCAAGAGCCAGGCGACCGCAACTGCCGTTTCATCCACGCCCTGATCGGCCGCGATCCGCGCCAGCGCCGCGCGCAGCGGGGCCTTGGCATCGGTGAACAGCGCGCCGCCGCCCAAGGGCGACCACGCCATGGGCGCAATGCCGCGTTCCTGGTGAAAGGCGATGTCGCCATTGGTGAAGGGCGCGTGATGCAGCAGGCTGATCTCGATCTGGTTGGTGCACAGGGGCGTTTTCATGCTGGCTTGCAGCAAGGTCCAGTCCCAGGGCCGGAAGTTGGAGACACCCACCGCGCGCACCTTGCCAGAGGCCACGACCTCATCCAGCGCGGCGCCGGTTTCGCAGGCATCCATCAGCGGATCGGGGCGGTGGATCAGCAGCAGGTCGATATGGTCAATCCCCATCAGCCGCAGCGAATGATCGACCGATGCCATGATATGTGCGCGCGACGTGTCGTAATATTTCACCCGCGCCTCGGCGTAGCGGCCCATGGGGGCCACGATATCGCATTTGGTCACGATCTCCACGCGGTTGCGCAGCTCGGGCGTCAGGGCCGCGCCCAGGATCTCTTCGGCCATGTAGCCGCCATAGATGTCGGCCTGGTCCATGGTGGTGATGCCCTGGTCCAGACAGGCGGCAATCTTGTTGCGCACATGTTCGGGGCTGGTGTCCTCATCATCGCCCAGGCGCCACATGCCATAGACGATGCGGCTGAGCTCCAGGTCGGGGGAAAGGCGGATACGGTCCATCAGTGGCGGTCTCCTGTGCCCAGCGGGGTGGGCGGTGTGGTTGCGGGCACGCGGCCATATTCATGCGGCAGCGAGCAGGTGTCGAGATGCGGCATCACCAGCCGCCCGAAATGGCGGCATTCCTCCGTATGGGGATAGCCGGAAAGGATGAAGGCGCGCATGCCCATCTTGCGGTAGTCTTCCAGCTCGCTCAGCACCTGGTCGGCGCTGCCCACCAGGGCGGCGCCACAGCCGGAGCGCGCCCGGCCCACGCCTGTCCACAGGTGGCGTTCCACGAAACCTTCCATATCGGCGCGGTCCCGGTTGGCCGATTGATGTGACACGCCAAGGCTGGTGGCATCCAGCGCGCGTTCGCGGATGCTGCGGCCCTGGTCATCGTCCAGCTTGCTGACGATGTATTCGGCATATTCGCGGGCCTCGGCCTCTGTATCGCGGACGATGACATGCACGCGCAGCCCGTAATCCAGCGTTCGGCCATGGCGTTCGGCCACGGCGTTGACGGCCTGCATCCGTTCGGCCAGCTGCGCCTTGGGTTCGGGCCACATCAGGTAGACATCGCAATGCTGGCCGCACAGTTCCAGCGCGGCGGGGGAATAACCGCCGAAATACAGCAGCGGCCCGCCGGTCTGATAGGGGCGCGCGGGGTCGGTCGTCAGCCCCTCGAACTGGTAGACTTGGCCCTGGTAATTGATTTCATCCTGCGTCCAGGCCTGTTTCAGG
>CBFHYV010000147.1:0-7611 GCA_965660085.1 uncultured Paracoccaceae bacterium | reverse complement strand
GCCTCAGGCGGCGCCGGCGGCGACTTCCTCCGTGGCGGCGGCGCCTGCACCGGCCATGGCCGCCTCCCCCGCGCCCTCGGCCATTACAGCACCCTATGCCGACCGGCCGCATGAAGCCGTGCACCTGGATGGGATGCGCCGCACCGTTGCTGCCCGCCTGACAGAGGCAAAGCAGACCATCCCGCATTTCTACCTGCGCCGCAGCCTGTGCCTGGATCCCTTGCTGGCGCTGCGCAGTCAGGTCAATGATCAGCTTGCGGCGCGGGGCACGAAGCTGTCCGTGAACGATTTTGTCATCAAGGCCTGCGCCGCCGCGCTGCAACAGGTGCCCGAAGCCAACGCGATCTGGGCGGGGGATCACATCTTGCGGCTGGCACCGTCGGACATTGCCGTGGCCGTCGCCGTTGAGGGTGGGTTGTTCACCCCTGTGCTCAGGGACGCGCAGACCAAATCGCTCAGCGCCCTGAGCGCGGAGATGAAGTCCCTGGCAGCACGCGCGCGGGACCGCAAACTGGCCCCGCATGAATATCAGGGTGGCAGTTTCGCAATCTCCAACCTTGGGATGTTCGGTGTAGAGAGCTTCGATGCCGTCATAAATCCGCCGCATGGCGCGATCCTTGCCGTTGGCGCAGGGCGCAAGCTGCCCGCGGTTGGCGCCGATGGCGCAATATGCGTGCAGACCCGCATGGACATGACGCTCAGCGTCGATCACCGCGTGATTGACGGCGCGCTTGGGGCCCAACTGCTTGGCGCCATTTGCGAAGGGCTGGAAAACCCGCTGACCCTGCTTGTGTGATCGCTCGGCCCGGCAGAACAAAAAACGCGGCAGACCCCTGCCGCGTTTCATCCTAAGCCCGTTTCGACAATCAGGATTTCAACCTGTGGTCCATCTGAACGGAGGGCTGGTCGCATCCGGCCTCACCCACGATGCGCGCAGGCACCCCGGCCACGGTCTTGCAGGGCGGCACATCCGCCAGCACCACAGACCCGGCCGCAATCCGTGAACAATGCCCGACACGGATATTGCCCAACACCTTGGCACCGGCGCCGATCAGGACTCCATCCTCGATCTTGGGGTGGCGGTCCCCTTCTTCCTTGCCCGTGCCGCCCAGCGTCACGGAATGCAGCATGGACACATTGTCCCCCACCACAGCTGTCGCACCAATGACGATGGAATGGGCGTGGTCAATCATGATGCCCTTGCCCAGCCGGGCCGCCGGATGGATGTCCACGCCAAAAACCTCGGACGCGCGCATCTGGAAGAAATAGGACAGATCCTCCCGCCCTTCACGCCACAGCCAATGCGCCACGCGATAGGCCTGCACAGCCTGGAAGCCCTTGAAATACAGCAAAGGCTGCAAATAGCGGTGGCAAGCCGGATCGCGGTCATACACCGCGGTGATGTCGGACCGCGCGGCCCAGGCAAGGCTTGGGTCGGACCGATAGGCCTCGTCACAGATCTCACGAATGATCTGTTCGCCCATGTCGCCGTTGGACAGCTTTTGCGAGGTGCGATAGCTCAGCGCCTGTTCGATGTTGCGGTGATGCAAAACGCAATAATGCACCATCCCCCCAAGCAGCGGCTCAGCCTCAACGGCCTCTTCGGCTTCGCGCAGGATGCGCGCCCATACCGGGTCGAGCTCTGCGATCTTTGCACGTGTTTCAGCCATGGGTCCCTCCGTCACGCTTCGTGAGCGTAGCAGATAGAGCCGTTTCAAAAAACGCAAAAGCCGCAAGCCGCACAATTTCACGTCATTTCGCGCAACCCCTGCAAAACCAGCCCTAGGCACTCCAGATAGTGCGGATCGCTCAAAGCGGGCTCCGGCACCGGTTGCTGCCGCCCCGCGCGCGACATCAGGGAACCGGTGCCCCATTGCGGATGCGCCCGGCCAAACCGCAGCACGTGACAATGGGCGGCCCGCGCCTCGGCAAGCCAGCGGCTCAACGCCGCCCGCCGGGCTTGCGGCTTCAGCGGATAGAGCGCCCGCGCTGCCGTTGTGACATCGCCATGCAACACTGGCCTCATGCGCTGATCTCCAACCGGGCGAAGGCACCGGCGCCAAAGCGGGCCGAAATCTGCGCGACCTCAACCGTAAAGGGCCGCGTCACACCATCTGCCGCCTGGGCATGGGCCTCATAGACCCAGTCAGGGCGGGAAAGCACCTCCTGCCGCGTGACACGCCCTTTATGCACAATCCGCAGCAGATAGGTCTCGCTTTCCTCGCCCAGGGGCACATCCAGCGGCTCCCAACTGTCGCCATCGCTTCGCGTGCGCCGCACCCAGGACAGCACCAACCCGTCGCTGCGCCACAGCCCGCGCAAATGTGCCGGGCGATAGGGCCGCAAACCAACGCCTGCAAAGCCGTGAACCCGGTGCTGCCAGCTGAAATGATCCGCCGGAACCTGTGACGGCCCGATCCGATAGTGCCGTTCGACCCCGCGATGCGATGACTTGAGCGGCACTTGCACGACCGCATCATTGATCCGCACCACGCGGCTGCCCGCAGGCCAAACCGACGGGATTTCGGCATCCGACCCATACTGCCCCCGCAGCCGGCTGGACAGCGCCCAGGTTTCCGGGCCAATCAGTTCCGCGGTCTGGGCCTGGAACAGTTCCCACCCCTCAGGGCCGCCGGACCCGATGGCAAAGAGGTTGCCACCAGCAAAAACCTCTGTCCGGGACAGGCTGCGCAGCACAGCGCCCGGCATCCGCACCAGCAAAGGCGCCCCCCGATCCCACAGCCCTGGCCCTGCGGCAGGCATTTCGTTCAGCGTCACGCCGATATCCGCGGCGGAGGACAGCTCTGCAAAGGGTGCATAGTCGGCATCCTGGGCCGCGTCCTGCACGCTGATCTGCCCGGGCCAGGGCCGCGCGGACACTGCCAGATATGGCGCATGCGGCGCGGCCTCCGCCGAAAACAGGGGCAGATCCATGAACACCACCTCAGGGCGCACCAAGGCCGGCACGGCCGCAACGCGGGGCGCAGGCGGCGCGGTGACACGGGCTTGCGGCACTTGCGCGGCGGGCATCGTCTGCGCATCGATCAGCAGCCTGTCCGTGCGTTCCACCCGGTCCACCCGAAGCGCGGTGCCGTCAGTTTCCCAAGAGGGGTGCAGGATATCACCGGGCCGCAGATGGCTCCAACTGGGCGGCAGCGCGATTTGCGCGCTATCTCGCCCGGCATGGACCTCTCTCAACCATCGGTCCGCCAGGGCGCGGGCCTCTGCCCGCGACAGTGCCTCGGCCACCTCACGGTCCATCACGGGCGCCCCAGCGTCTCCGGGCAAGGCGGCTTCTTCGGTGACGACGGCATGATCCCCATCCGTTTCCACAAAACTCAGACGGATCCGGCGTGGCAGCGCCCCCTCCCCCCCGCGCATGCGCGCGAGCCCCAGCGGGATCTCATCATGCTCGGCCAGGGCGTCCAAGGGCACATCATGGCATTGAAGCCGCGCCGGACTGCGAAATGTCAGCCCCTGCGGCCCGTCAGACGCGGCGAAGCCATGCACCAGCGACAACTCCTGCAAGAGACCCCGCGCAGGGCCATTCCCCTCGGACACCAACCCGGCCACCAAACCGTCCAAAGCGTCCACAGATGCCCCGGCCACGCCACCATCGCGGCAAATCTCGGCCACGACCGCATCCAGATCGGCGCTGCCGCTGCGGCCATTGATCCAATGACCCAGGTGATAGTTCGGCCCGTCCGCCCAAACCTCGCGCCGGGCGGGGAACCAGGGATAGGGCCGAGCATCCCATGCCCAGACGAAGGCACGCGTCAGATCCACCATCGCCCCGCCATAGACTGGCGAAACCGGATTGTTCGCTGCGTTGCCCCAATGCCGCAACACAGCCTCAAGATACCGCCGCTGGATCAGATCATCCCGCCGCCCGTCAGAGTAATACGGAAGCGCCGATTCCGAGGATTTTGGATCGTGAAAGACGTTGGGCTGATTGGTGCCCTTGTCCACGGCCGGGCACCCGAACTCCGTGAACCAGATCGGCTTGCTTTGCGGCTGCCAGGCGGTGGGCGCGGCAGATCGCTGCCCCCCGATCCGTTCATGATGCGGGTTGGCCCACCAGTTGCGGATGTCCTTGTATCGAAACACCCAAGGCTCGTCATGGGCGCCGTCGGTGATCGGCTGACGGTCCTGGGCAGCGCGCGCGGCGTCATCGGGATAAAACCAGTCATACCCCTCGCCACCTTCCACATTGCCGGCCAGATAGAAGCGATCATGAATCGTGCCATGGTGTGCATCGGCGTGGTCAGGCCCGTCGCGCCAGTCAGACAGCGGCATGTAGTTGTCGATCCCGATGAAATCGATCTGCGGATCGGCCCACAGCGGATCGAGGTGAAAATACACATCCCCGCTGCCATCGGCGGGATGGTATCCGAAATACTCGGACCAGTCCGCCGCATAGCCGATCCTGGCATCCGGCAGGAACTGTCGCACCTCGGACGCCAGCGCGCGCAGTTGCGCCACCGCCGGAAAACCCGCCGCACCCCGGATCTGGGTCAGGCTGCGCAACTCGCTGCCAATGCAGAACGCCTCCACGCCACCCGCCGCCGCGCACAGCGCCGCATAGTGCAGCACAAACCGCCGCAAACCCCATTCTGCCGGGCCGTGGTAGCCGACCACATCGCCGTCTATCGAAAAATCCGTTGCTTGTGCAGTGCCGAAGAACGCCGCCACCTCGGCATCTGCAACCGCACTGCCATCGGGCGAGCCTGCCATACCCGGCGCGCGTGACGTCGTGATCCGGCCGCGCCACGGAAACACGGGTTGAGCACCCGCGCCGGTCCACGGATCGGGCAGGGTGTTGCCCAGAACCTGGGTCATCAGAATAAAGGGGTAGAACATCACCGCCTGCCCCGCATCCTTCAACGCCGCAATCGCCTCCAGAACAGAGGCATCCGATGGCGTGCCCCCGTAAACCGGCGCACCATCCACCTGTGGCACGACCTCGGCCGCAGAGCGCCCAACCCCATTGACCCGCCAGGGTTGGCTTCCGTCCACCTGCGCCTGTTCCACCATCGGGCGGATCGTGCACTGACCGCATCTCAGGTCGTCCCCAAACCAGCTGACCACCAGGGACGCCGCCGCGCACCCGGGCAACTCGCGCTGCATCGCCTCAAGCGAAACCAGCAGATCGGCCCGCCCATCGGGCGTGTTCACATTGGCAACCTGGCCCTCGCCCAGGCCTCTGTCGAAAAGGACAGGCTCGGTGCTCAGCGCATATTCGCCCGACCCGGGCAACAGGGCGACCGCCGCGATCTGCTCGGTCACGGGCGCAGTTCCGGCGGGATGGCGCAGGACCTCAAAGCTCAGCTGAGGCACCCGATTGCCAAAGGGCGAGAGGTCAAGATCCTCCAGAACCACATAGGCCACGCCCCGAAAGGCCGGCGCATTGCCAACGCCCTCAACGGCCTCGATCACCGGATCGGGGGCCTGGGTTTCACTGCCGGTATAGACACGCAAAGGCAGATCATTGAGGGACCATTCCACCCCATCGGCCCAGACCCGCGCAACGCCGGAAATCTCGCCCTCGCACAAAGCCACGGCAAGAGAGACGGAGTAGCTGTAGCGGCGCACCGTCGGTCCCCCGCCCTTGCCGCCACCCTGCGTGGATGCGTTTTCCCGAAAACGGCTCGCCCAGATCACGCGCCCGCCGATCCGCACGCGCCCCCAGACCCGCGGCAAGGGGCGTCCCTCTCCCGCAGAGGTCACGCGCAACCGATCCAGCCGCCCAACCTCCACCGGGGCGGCTCCGGCGCCCAGCAAGCGTTCATCCAGCGCACGACCCAGAACCGCGCCCGCAAACTGCCCCGCCGCAGCCCCCACCGCACCGGCCAGGCCGCCCCCCAGGGCAGACCCAGCTGCGGACAACACCATTGTCGCCATGGTTCACTCCTCTTTCGGGAATTCAAATTGCGCCACCACACGGCGGCGCCAGGGCAGGCTCAGGGCGCTTTCCACGACACCATGCGGCCCATAGGCATGAATGAACCGGGCGTCCGGCCCTGCGCTGATCTGGATGCCCAGATGTTTCGCCACCGCGTTTGCGCGCATCCGAAACAGCAACACTGTGCCGGCGGCGCCGTCCTTTCCAGAAACGGGCCGCAGATGCCGCAGCGCCATCCGCCACAACTGCTCATCACCCGCGTGTTCGCCCCAATCCATGCTGTAGGGCGGCAAAGCCTCTGGCTCGGGTCCGATAACCTCGCGCCACACACCCCGGACCAGCCCCAGGCAATCCGCGCCGGCCCCGCAGCAAGAGGCGCGGTGCACATAGGGCGTGCCCAACCAGCGCCGCGCGGCTTCAACCACTCGGGCGTTCATCGCCGTGACCCGCCGCCGCGTTCCGCCGTGGCAGGCGGATGCACCGCAACCCAGTCTTCGGAGGGAATGTCCGGAAAGCCGCGAAAATTCACGACATTGGCGAATTTGTCACGGCAGGTCGCGAGGCATTTGTCACAGCCCGTGGTCACAACAACGCTGTCACCCGCCACCAGCGCGCCAGTCAGCGGCCGCCACAGATACAGCAGACGGCTGCCATCGGGCTGGAGGATATCGCCCTGAACCCGGCAACCCTGCCCCGAGGCGTCTCCACTCAGCACCGCGATCCGCCCGTTGGCAAACCACCCATCCGCGGCCCCGACACCCGCAGGCAGCCGCACAACGGAACCGGACTGCACCTCGATCACGCTGCCCTGCCACTGCATCATCGGCGCCGTCAGGTCGACCCCGCAGCGCGCATCGCCCAGTTCTGCATCACAGGCCGCCTGCAAGACCCTGCCGCGCGGCTGGTTCAGCGCCTCGGATACGCCCCGCAATTCGGCGCGAAAAGCCCCGCCCTCGCGGGTGATATCCCCGATATGGCCCCGAAACGTGACCATGCGCTGCGCCGGTTCGGCCCAGTTCACCGTCCAGATACAGACCTCGGCCCCGTCAAAGGCACCGGCCTCGATCTCCTCTTCGCGCAAGGCGCTGTCGCTCAACGCGCCCAGCGCCTCGGAGTTATCGACAGCCAATCCCCTTGTCTGAACCAGCGCGGCGGCGTTCAGCCCGCTGTCGGCACGGAAGGTCACCCCATCAAAGACCAGGTCACGGTCATGATCGGTGAACCCCAGCACCACGCCATCGGCCCGGTGAATGGACCACGCCCGGGCCACCGTCGTCACCCCGCCCGCCAGATGCTCCTGCAGCGATCCCGTCACAGCGCGCCCTCCCTCAATTCGACAACCGGGATATCGGGCAGGCCACCGGCTTCGAAAGTGGCAAGCGATGTCGCCAGGTAGTCAGTGTCAAACCGCACCGGCACGTCAAATTCGAACCCCGCTGTCACCAGGCTGCCCGCGGCGGGCGGGGTGGCAAAAGTCACGCGACCCGTGGCGGGATCTATCGTGACAGCGCCGCCCTCCAGAACCTCGGCCCCGTCAAGCGCGACCCGGACAGTGCCCGCGACGGGGCGGGTGATCGGCCGGATATAGGCGCCCTCACCCGTGCCATAGCGTTTCCGCAGCTGAAACACCGTCTGCTCTCCATCCCCCTGGCCGATCTGCTGGTCCGTGGCCATGGGCGTGGCCGACGGCAGGCAAGACTTGAAATCGC
>CBFHYV010000146.1:0-7685 GCA_965660085.1 uncultured Paracoccaceae bacterium | reverse complement strand
CGTGCAGCATCTCCGCCAATGCCGCATCCATGCCCGCCAGCACCTGCCGCAGGCGCAGCATCAGCGCGCTGTCCGTGATGTCCTGAGAGGTCGCGCCCCAGTGCAGATATTGCGCATGTTCGGGAGCATTCATCGCCGTGCGAAAGGCCGCCACCAGCGCGGGCACGCAGACGCCGTTCTGGCCCGTGGCCTCGGCCAGGCCCGCCGGGTCCAGCGCCAGTTCCAGCGAGGCGCGGTGGATGGCCACCGCGCTGTCAGCGGGAATGACACCCTGCGCCCCCTGCGCGCGCGCCAGCGCCCCTTCCACCAGCATCATCGCGCGGATCTCCGCCCCGTCGCTGAACAGCCGCGCGGCCTCCCCCGTGGGGAAAAGGCGGTTGAGATGGGCACTGTCAAAGGGCGTCGCGGGCATGGGGCCTCCGGCGGGTTGAATGGGAACGGGACGCGCGCCGGGCCTAGCCGGGCAGCAGCCCGTCAATGACCCGCGCCAGCGCATCCGGGCAGGACAGGAAGGGCGAATGCGAACAATCCATGCGCCGCACCCGATCCGGCGCGAAATCACGCGCGGCCATGCTGCCCTGAAACTCCGGCGGAATGGCGCTGTCCTGTTCGCACAGGATATAGCTGCGCGGCAGGCCCGCCCAGTTCGGGCCAAGCGTGACGGGCGTGGTTTGCGGCGCAATGGCCTGCGGGCAGACATGCGCCAGCGCAAAATCCACCGCGGCATCGGAACAATCGTGGTAGAACACCTCGCGCGCATGCTCGGCCCGGATGTCAAAGCTCAGCCCATCTTCGGATTTGCGCAGCGCCTTCAGGATGGGCTGGCGCGGCGCCTTCAGGCGCATGTCCACAAGGCTCTGCCCCGGCCAGGGCAGATACGCGCACAGATAGATCAGCCCCACCATGCCGGACGGGTCCAGATCGGCGGCGCGGCTGATGGGCACGCCGCCCATGGAATGGCCCAGCACGGTCACGCCGCCGCCCATTGCGGCGACCGCATCCAGGATCGCCTGCGCATAAAGGTCCAGCGTCACCTCCGCCAGCGGCGTGGTATCCGCACCATGCGAGGGCAGATCGATCGCGCGGACCTCATGGCCCAGGGCCTGCATTTCGGGGATCAGATCACGCCAGCACCAGGCGCCGTGGCAGGACCCGTGGATCAGCAGCAGCCGCGCCATCAGCCCGCACCGTGGCCCTGGGCGGCCAGGAAGCCTGTCAGGATCCTGGCATATTCCTCTGGCGCCTCAACACAGGGCAGATGCCCGGCGCCACGGATCAGGTGCAGTTCCGATCCGGGGATCAACCCCAGTGTTTCGCGCACCACGTCGGGGGGCGTTGCGCCGTCCTCGGACCCGGCGATGCCCAGCGCGGGCAGGCGCAGGCCGGAGGTCGGCGTGATCAGGTCCGCGCCCTGGATCGCGGCGCAACAGCCCGCATAGCCTTCCAGCGGCTGGCGTTCCAGCATGGCGCGCCAGGCGTGCAGTTCTGGCGTGGCGCGGAAGGCGGCGGAGAACCACCGCTCCATCGTCGGCTCTGACAGCGCGGCGATGCCCCCTGCGCGCACCCCGTCGATACGGGCCTGCCACATGTCCGGCGTGCCGATCTTGGCCCCGGTGTTGGACAGCACCAGCGCGCGCACCAGGTCCAGCCGCTTGGCCGCCAGCCCCTGCGCGATCATCCCGCCGATGGACAGCCCGACAAAGACCGCCTCGCGCAAGGCCAGATGCTCCATCAACAGCTCCGCGTCCCGGATCAGCTGGCCCATGCGATAGGGGCCTTCGGGGCAACT
Source organism: uncultured Paracoccaceae bacterium (assembly GCA_965660085.1). Classification (GTDB taxonomy): domain Bacteria; phylum Pseudomonadota; class Alphaproteobacteria; order Rhodobacterales; family Rhodobacteraceae; genus CBFHYV01. The sequence continues at coordinate 5,896 of CBFHYV010000146.1, read as the reverse complement.
GCTCAGCCCGTGGCCGCGCTTGTCATAGCGGATGTATTTCAGCCCGCGCTGCGGCAACAGCGGGATCAGCGCATCCCACAGCCGCAGATCCGTGCCCAGCGAATTGGCAAAGACAACCGGCGCACCGGCCGGGTCCCCATCGATCCGGTAGTGGATGTTCACACCGTCCAGCGCCGCAATCCGCATGGCTGCCCCTCCCCGAGCTTTGCCGGGCCAATGGCGGCCCTGCGGCGTTAATGCGCCGGGGCTGCGCGGGTGGTCAAGACCTCGGCAAACAGCCGCGGATCCACGTTGCCGCCGGAAATCGTGCAGATCACCGCATCGCCTTGCAGCGTCTCGCCATGAAACAGCGCCGCCGCCAGCGCCACCGCGCCGCCCGGTTCCGCCACGATCTTCAGCCGCGAGAAGGCCAGGCGCATGGCGCTGCGGGCCTCATCCTCGGTCACGACCATGCCCGGCCCGGCCAGACGGTGCAGGATGGGAAAGGTCAGCACGCCGGGCTGCGGCGTCAGGATGGCATCGCACAGCCCCGATTGCGGCCCGGTGTTGGCCATGATCCGCCCCGCCGTCAGCGAGCGCGCCATGTCGTCAAACCCCGCGGGTTCCACCGTGCGCAGGCGCATGCCCGGTGCCTCGGCCTCCAGCGCAAGGGCAATGCCCGCCGACAGCCCGCCGCCACCGCAGCACACCAGCACCTGCGCCTGGTCCACGCCCAGCGCCGCGGCCTGGGCCGCGATCTCCAGCCCCGTGGTGCCCTGGCCGGCGATCACCTGCGGATCATCGAAGGGGCGGATCAGCGTCAGGCCGCGCTGCTGTGCCAATTGCGCGCCGATGGCATCGCGATCCTCGCTCTGCCGGTCATACAGCACGACCTCCGCGCCAAGGGCACGGGTGTTGTCGATCTTCATGCGCGGGGCATCGGCCGGCATGATAATCACCGCAGAGGCCCCCAGGCGCGCCGCCGCCAGCGCCACGCCCTGCGCGTGGTTGCCGCTGGAATAGGCCAGCACGCCGCGCGCGCGCTGCGCATCATTCAGCGCGGTCATGGCGGACCATGCGCCGCGGAACTTGAAGCTGCCGGTCAGTTGCAGGCATTCCGCCTTGACCAGCACGCGCCGCCCGGCCAGCGCATCCAGATCGGGCGAGGACAGCAGCGGCGTGACCCGCGCGTGCCCGGCCAGCCGCTCTGCCGCGGCGCGGATGGCATCAATATGCATGGTGCAACTCCTTCAGCCAGCGCGTCAGCGCATCCACGGAGGCCGGCTCATCCATGAAGGGCACATGGCCGCGGTCCGGCACCTCTGCCGCGATCATGCCGGGGATGCGCGCCTGCATGGCGGCAAAGGTCTGCGCGGACAGGAGGTTGGAGTTCTCCCCCCGCAGGACGCACAGCGGCAGGGGGCTGAGCGCATCGAACAGCGGCCACAGATCAGGCATGGGCTGGGCGCCGGCGGCCTCCACCGCCTTGCGCAGCGCGGGATCATAGGGGATGCGCAGGCCTTCGGGCGTGGCGTCATAGTGATGCGCCACCTCCTGCTGCCAGCGCGCGCGGGGCACGTTGCGAAAGCCCGGCAACACGTTCGGGCGGCCCTCCACGGCCTCCTCCACGGTTTTCCAGACGGGATCGCGGCCCAGATAGCCCATGATGGTGGCCAGCCCCTCTGGCATGATCTCCGGCCCGATATCGTTCAGCGTCACGCCCAGCAGGCGGTCCGGCACCGTTGCCGCCAGCCCCATGGCGATCAGCCCGCCGCGAGAGGTGCCCAGGATCGCCGCGCGGGCAAGGCCAAGATGATCCAGCAGCCCCAGCGCGTCCTGCGCCTCTTGCTGGATGGTATAGCTTTGCCAGGGCGCCCAGTCGGAATAGCCGCGGCCACGATAGTCCATGCGGATCACGCGGCAGCCCTGCAACAGGGGCAACACATAGGTGAAATCCCGGTGGTCGCGCGTCAGCCCGGGCAGGCACAGGATCGGCAGGCCCTCGCCCTCGTCCCGGTAATGGATGGCGATGCCGTCTGCGGCTGTCATGCGGGGCATCAGATCACCTCCGGCAGGGTGGACAGATCCGCCAGGACATGCCCGGGGCGATGGTCCAGCCGGTCCACCGGCAGCCCGGCGCGGTTCACCCAGACCGTGCGAAAGCCGTAGCCCGCCGCGCCCGCGATGTCCCAGCCATTGGACGAGACGAAACAGACCTGATCCGGCGCGTCACCGAACCGTGCGCCCACCAGATCATAGACCGCGCGCGCGGGCTTGAAGATGCCTGCGGCCTCGACCGACAGAACCGCATCCAGGAACATGCCGATCCCGGCGCTGTCCACCGCGCCCTGCAGCATATCGGGGCTGCCGTTGGACAGGATGGCACAGCGCGCGCCAGCGGCCTTCAACGTGGCAAGCGTCCGCGGCACCTCCGTATAGGCGGGCAATTCCCAGTAGAGCGCCAGCAGCGCCTCGCGCAGCTCAAGATCCTGCGCCAGGCCCTGACGTTCCAGCGCCCAGTCCAGCCCATCCTGCGTGATCTGCCAGAAGGACACATACTCCCCGGTGATCGCGCGCAGCCAGCTGTATTGCAACTGACGGTCTCGCCAATCGGCGGCGAGCTGCGGCCAGACCTTGGCCAAAGCGGCCCGGCCCGGTTGGCCCGCCAGGGTCCGCGCGGCCGCGGCCACGTCGAACAATGTGCCGTAAGCGTCGAAAACCACCAGCTTGCTGGTCATACGAGTTCCTCCCAAACGATCCCGCCGCATAGGGTGGCATGCCCAAGCGCCCGGCAAAAGCGGATTGCGCCCGATACGGGCGCATCCGTCGCGGGGGCCGCAATTTGATGCGCGGGCCAACCTGCGTTACCCTGTGCAGGGGGATGCTCCCCACTGACAGCAATACAAAGCCAAAACGGATATACCATGACCCAAGTCAAGACGGGCGACACCGTCAAGATCCACTACACCGGCACGTTGAACGATGGCACGACCTTCGACAGCAGCGCGGGCCGCGACCCGCTGCAGTTCCAGGTGGGGTCTGGCCAGATCATTCCCGGTCTGGATCAGGCGCTGCCCGGCATGGCCGTGGGCGAGGAAAAGCGCGTGCATGTCGCCTGCGCCGAAGCCTATGGCGACGTGAATCCCGAAGCACGCCAGCCCGTGCCGCGTGAACAGATCCCGGCGGACATCCCGCTGGAACTGGGCACGCAGCTGCAGATGCAGACCCCCACGGGCCAGGTCGTGCCGGTTGTGGTGGCCGAAGTCTCGGACACCGAAGTCACGCTGGATGCCAACCACCCGCTGGCCGGCAAGGACCTGATCTTCGACATCGAACTGGTCGAGATCGCCTGAGCGCACCTGCCCTGCGCGGCCTGCCGGCTGTGCCACTGCCCGAAAACCTTTGTGGCGCGCCCGATCATCGGCGCGCCACAGTCTTTTTCAGGGGGCGGTGTGCTTATGCCCGCGGCTTTCGGGCGCCGGGCGGGGCAGCGCCCCGGCGGCCCCGAGCGTCAGTCCCGCGTGCCGGCGAACCGCTCTTGCCAGTCGGCGCACTCGGCATCGGTGATCTTGCGGAAGCTGACCTCCGGCACGGTAAAGGCATGGCCCGCGGGCAGCGCCTGAAGGGCGGCCTCGGCGCTTTCGGGCCAGGCGTCATCTTCGCATTGCAGCGCCTTCATCAGCGCGGCGCAGGCATCGGGGATGAACGGTGCGGAGATCACCGCGTAGAAGCGAATCAGGTTCAGCGCCAGGCGGATCTGCATCGCCGCGACCTCGGGCTGGGTCTTGAAGGCCGACCAGGGCGCGGCCTCTTGCAGGTATTCATTGCCCAGCACCCACAGCGCGCGCAGTGCGGCCGCGGCCTTGCGGACCTCGATCGCCTCCATATGCGCCTCATAGGCGGTCAGCCCGGCCTGCAGATCCGCGATCAGCTGCGCCTCTCGCGCGCCCTGCGCGCCGCCTTCGGGGACGACCTCGCCAAACTTGGAGCGGCAGAACTTCGTCACCCGGCTGGCGAAATTGCCCAGCACATCGGCCAGATCCTTGTTCACCCCGGACTGGAAATTGGCCCAGGTGAATTCCGCGTCCGAGCTTTCGGGCGCGTGGGACAGCAGCCACCAGCGCCAGTAATCCGCGGGCAGCAGGCTCAGCGCCTGGTCCATGAACACCCCGCGCCCGCGCGAGGTGCTGAACTGGCCGCCATCATAGTTAAGGTAGTTGAAGGACTTGATGTAATCCACCAGCTTCCAAGGCTCGCCGCTGCCCAGGATCGTGGCGGGGAAGGACAGGGTGTGGAAGGGCACGTTGTCCTTGCCCATGAACTGGGTATAGGTCACGTCTTCGGCGCCCTTGTCCGTGCGCCACCAGCGCGCCCAGTCCTGGCCCTTGCCCGCGTCCTGCCATTCCTGCGCGCAGGCGATATATTCGATCGGCGCATCGAACCAGACGTAGAAGACCTTGCCCTCCATCCCCGGCCAGGTGGCACCGTCCCGCATGACGGGAATGCCCCAGTCCAGATCACGGGTGATGCCACGGTCCTGCAGCCCGTCCCCGTCATTGAGCCATTTCTTGGCGATGGAAGTCGTCAGCACCGGCCAGCCTTCGCGCGTGTCAATCCATTGCTCCAGCTGATCCTTCATGGCCGATTGGCGCAGGAACAGGTGCTTTGTCTGGCGCATTTCCAGATCCGTGGCGCCGGAAATCACGCTGCGCGGATCGATCAGGTCCACCGGGTCCAGCTGTTTGGTGCAGTTGTCGCATTGATCGCCGCGCGCGCTGTCAAAGCCGCAGTTGGGGCAGGTGCCCTCAATGTAGCGGTCCGGCAGGAAACGCCCGTCCGTGGGCGAATACATCTGGGTTTCCTCGACCTCCCGGATCAGCCCGGCCTCGGCCAGCCGCGCTGCGAAATGCTGCGTCAGCGCGTGGTTCTGCGGCGAGGACGAGCGCCCGAAGTGATCGAAGCTCAGGCGGAAGCCTTCGGCGATCTCGGCCTGGGTCTGGTGCATCTGGGCGCAATAGTCGGCCACCGGCATGCCGGCCTTGGCAGCGGCCAGTTCGGCGGGCGTGCCGTGTTCATCGGTGGCGCACAGGAACAGCACCTCGCGCCCGCGGGCACGCTGGTAGCGCGCGAACAGGTCCGCGGGCAGCTGGCTGCCGACCAGGTTGCCCAGATGCTTGATGCCATTGATGTAAGGAATGGCCGATGTGATGAGATGCCGGGTCATGCTCTGCCTTCGCCGATTTTGCGCAACGCGCCTCCCTTAACGGATGTGCTGCGCAAGGGCCAGTGCCGGCGGGCTCAGTCCTTGGGCGGGTCACGTTCGCGCAGGCTGCGCATCAACCGCCCGGACAGGAAAGAGGTGCGCGGCGCATAGACATAGCGCGTGCGCACCGTGACGCCCGGCCGCCGCCGCATCCGCCACAGGCCAAACACCATCAGCCCCACATGCGCCGCCCCCACCATGGCAAACAACGCCTCCGGCCCGGCCCACGCCATCAGCAGCGATGCCGCATAAGGCGCCCCGATGGCCCCCGCCGCGAACCAGAACAGCAGCGCCGCCGACAGCTCCACCCGTTCATTCTGATCGGCAAAGTCATGGGCATGGGCCGCCGAGACGGAATAGATGGGAAAACTGGTCAACCCGAAGGCCGCCGCCGCCAGCCACAGCCAGCCCGGCGCAGGCCCGATCACCGCAATCCCCGCACAGGTCAGCGCAGCCGCCGCCGACAGGCCCAGCAACACATGGCGGCGGTCGAACTTGTCCGCCAGCCAGCCCACCGGCAGCTGCGCCACCGCGCCCCCCGCCACAAAGGCCGCCAGGAACAGCGCGATCTGCGCCGGGCTCAGCCCGTAGCTGGCGCCATAGATCGGCCCCGTCATCCGAAAGGCCGCCGCCCCCACGGCCGCCACCACCACC
>CBFHYV010000145.1:239-7698 GCA_965660085.1 uncultured Paracoccaceae bacterium | reverse complement strand
CCTCGGCCCATGCGCAGGCCGGGCAGATGGGACAGGCCGCACTCGCCACTGCCGAACGCTATGCGCTGGCCGGCCGGATGGCTGACGCCGCCATGCATGCCAAACGCGCCGAGGCGCTGCTGCCCGAAGGCTCTGCCGGATGGCAGCGCGCCATGGATGTGCTGGCCGCGGCCCGCCGCGCCGGATAAGAAACACCGAACACGAATGACAGGATGATGCCCCCAATGACCCGATCCGCCCTTTCCCTGCTGGCCGCGCTGACGCTGGCCACGCCTGCACTGGCCTTTGACCCCGCGGAGATGACCGCGCAGGAACGCGCCGATTTCGGCGCCGCCGTGCGCAGCTATCTGCTGGAAAACCCCCAGGTCATCATGGAGGCCGTCGCCGTGCTGGAGGCGCGCAACACCGCCGCCCAGGCCGAGAACGAGGCGCAGATGGTCGCCCGCAATGCCGCCGCCCTGTTTGACAGCCCGGCCGATTGGGTGGGCGGCAACCCCGAAGGTGACGTGACGCTGGTGGAGTTCCTCGATTACCGCTGCGGCTATTGCCGCCGCGCCCATGACGAGGTTCAGGCCCTGCTGGCCGCTGACGGCAACATCCGCCTGGTGGTCAAGGAATTCCCGATCCTGGGCGAAGGATCGGTGCTGTCATCGCGCTATGCCGTGGCCACCTTGCTGGAGGCGGGCGACGCCGCCTATGAGGCCGTGCATAATGCGCTGATCTCGCTGGAGGCGGACCCCTCCATGCCCGTGCTGACCCGCATGGCGCGGACATTGGGGCTGGATGCCGATGCGATCCGCGACCGGATGGATGATCCGCAGGTGATCGAGATCCTGCGCGCCAACCGCGACCTGGCCAACCAGTTGGAGATCAACGGCACGCCGACCTTCGTTCTGGGGGATCAGCTGCTGCGGGGCTATGTGCCGCTGGCGCAGATGCAGGCGCTGGTCGAACGCACCCGCGAAGAGGGCTGAGTTCCGCACCCGCCCCCATCCAGCCGGGTGGGGGCGCTGCAGGCGCGGATCACTCCGCTGCCTGATCCTCTGCCGCGGCGGCGGCCTCAAGCTCCTCTGCCTTGCGCTCCACCTGCTCCACGATGTGCTCGATCATCTGGTCGTTGCTCATCTTGTGGCTGGCCTTGCCCGCCAGATACACCATGCCGCTGCCCGCACCGCCGCCGGTGAAACCCACATCCGTCATCAAGGCCTCGCCGGGGCCATTGACCACGCAGCCGATGATGGACAGGCTCATGGGCGTCTTGATATGCTCCAGCCGCTGTTCCAGCGCCTCGACCGTCTTGATCACGTCAAAACCCTGCCGCGCGCAGGACGGGCAGGAGATGATGTTGACCCCACGGTGCCGCAGGCCCAGCGATTTCAGGATTTCATAGCCGACCTTGACCTCTTCCACCGGATCGGCGCTGAGGCTGACGCGGATCGTGTCGCCAATGCCCATCCACAGCAGGTTGCCCAGCCCGATGGCCGATTTGATCGTGCCGGAGGTCAGTCCGCCGGCCTCGGTGATGCCCAGATGGATGGGCGCATCGGTCTGTTCGGCCAGTTGCTGATAGGCGGCGGCGGCCATGAACACGTCAGAGGCCTTGCAGCTGATCTTGAATTCATGAAAATCGTTGTCCTGCAGGATCTTGATGTGATCCATGCCGGATTCCACCATCGCATCCGGGCAAGGCTCGCCATATTTTTCCAGCAGATGCTTTTCCAGCGATCCGGCATTCACGCCGATGCGGATGGAACAGTTGTGGTCGCGCGCGGCCTTGATGACCTCGCGCACGCGGTCCTGGCTGCCGATGTTGCCGGGGTTGATGCGCAGGCAGGCGGCACCGGCCTCGGCGGCCTCGATCCCGCGTTTGTAGTGGAAATGGATGTCGGCCACGATGGGCACCGGGCTTTCGCGCACGATCTCCCGCAAGGCGCGGGAACTGTCCTCATCGGGGACGGAGATGCGCACGATGTCCGCACCGGCATCGGCGGCGGCCTGCACCTGGGCGATGGTGCCGGGGATGTCCGTGGTCACCGTATTGGTCATGGTCTGCACGGTGATCGGGGCATCGCCCCCCACCGGCACGGAGCCGACCATGATCTGACGGGATTTGCGGCGGTAGATGTTCCGCCAGGGGCGAACGTGGTTCAGGCTCATGGCATTGATCCTTGGGAAAACGCGGCGGGCAGCCCGCCGGGGCCGGATGTTGCGCGCACCCTAAACGGGCGCGCAGGCCCTGCCAACCCACGGCGCCGTGACAGCTCAGCGCGGCTCGGGGCTGCGCTGCACGATGTCCAGTTCAGCCACGACACGGGCCAGATCGCTGTCCCGCGTGATGTCGGCGCGGGCGTATTGCTGGGTCAGCGTCCCGGTCGACAGCGCCACATTGTCCACCACGCTGCCGGACCCGGCCGGGCCGTAAGTTTCGCCATTCACGGCGAAATACAGCGAGGCACTGGCCCCCACGCGCAGGGTGGGCGGGGTTTCCTGCGCCGGCACCTTCCAGGTGTCCCCCGGCTGCAAGACGCCTTCAAAAATCGTTGATCCATCGGCGGCGCGCACACGCACCCAGGCCTCGCGCGCGGCAACCAGGTGCACTTCCGGCGCGGCATCCTCAACCACCTTCGGCGCGGGCGCCTCAGGCACCGATACGGCGGCAACGGCGGTGGACGGCTCGGGCATCCGGGCCTCGGCCGAGGCCGCCTGGATGGAGCTGAGCGCCAGAGACACGGCCTCAAGCGTGATCGGGTCCACCGGGGGGGCTGTCTGGTCCACCTGCGGCACGCTGCTGCGCGAGGCATCGGCGAAAGCCCCCAGATCCGCGGGGTTCAGCGTGGAAATCGGCCCGTCCCGCGCGATCAGCACCGGCACGTCCAGAGGTTCCGGGCGCTGCACACGGTCCAGCGTATCCGCAGCCGGCGGGGCGAAGACACCCGCAGCCATATCCGCCGTGGGCATCCGCGGTGCGGCCGGCGCAATGGAGGCGCCATCCACCGGGTCCAGATCCGTCAGCACAACGGGGCGCTGTTCCACGGGCGACAGGTTCACGCGCTGCACTTCCTGCAACACCGACCAGCCGCCATAGGCAATGCCGAACACCAGCGTCAGCAGCACGACGACAGAGCCGACCGCGCCGGGTTCGATGCCGGAAAACACGCTTTCGGACTTCGGCATATAGGCCAGGCGGCCAGAGGCGAACAGATCGTCGGAGGCCGCCGCGGGTTTTGACACCGGGGCCGAGGATTTGGTCCGGCCAGCCCGCTCTGACAGGCCGTGCACGGGCGCATAGCCGGATTCGCGGCAGAAGGCGGCAAAGACCTCGTCTTCGTCCAGATCAAGGTAGCGTGCATAGGCCCGCACATAGCCGGGCACGAAGCTCGCCACCTCAAAGGCGCTTGGATCGCAATTTTCGATCGCGTTGATATGTGTGGCGCGGATCTTCAGCTCTCGCTGAACGTCCATCAGGCATTTGCCCTTGGTCGCGCGTTCGCCGCGCAACATGTCGCCCAGACGGTGATCGTAATCGTCAAAGCCCTTTGGGCCGACGAATTCGTGATCATCGCCTGTGCCGTCTCCGCCCCAGAACTTCATGCTGGTTGCCCCATAACCACCATTCCCCTTGCCTCTGGCCTGCTCGCGCGACCTCTTGACCGGGTCGCGTTGTTCTTAGCCAGACGTTAACACAACGCAAGAGAAAACGCCTAGTGTCTTTGGGTCAGGCGCTCATTTCGGCGCGATTCAGCGCACAATGTGACCACAATTGATCCATTGCCCCCACAAGGCGGTTCATTTCATTCGGCCCATGCACCGGCGACGGCGTGAAGCGCAGCCGCTCCGTGCCGCGCGGCACAGTGGGGAAGTTGATGGGCTGGACGTAGATGCCGAAATTGTCCAGCAGCATGTCAGACAGCTGCTTGGTGTGCACCGGGTCGCCGACGATCACAGGCACGATATGGCTGCCGTGGTCGATGATCGGCAGGCCCATGCCCTTCAGCCGGGTCTTGAGGATCCTGGCCTGGGTCTGGTGCTGGTCCCGCAGCTCCTGCCCCGCAGCCGTTTTCAGAAAGGCGACCGAGGCCGCCGCCCCCGCCGCAACCGCGGGCGGCAGCGAAGTGGTGAAGATGAAGCCCGGCGCGTAGGAGCGCACCGCATCACACATCTTGGCTGAGGCCGCGATATAGCCGCCCATCACGCCATAGGCCTTGGCCAGCGTGCCGTTGATGATGTCGATGCGGTGCATCAGCCGGTCACGCTCGGCCACGCCAGCGCCGCGCGGGCCATACATGCCTACGGCGTGCACCTCATCAATGTAGGTCAGTGCGCCGAATTCCTCGGCCAGATCGCAGAAGGCCTCGATGGGGCCGAAATCGCCATCCATGGAATAGATGGATTCAAAGGCAATCAGCTTCGGCGCGGCGGGGTCGTCGGCCTCCAGCTTGGCGCGCAGATCGGCCAGGTCATTGTGCTTGAAGATCCGCTTTGCCCCGCCATTGCGGCGAATGCCCTCGATCATGGAGGCGTGGTTCAGCTCGTCGGAATAGATGATCAGGCCGGGGAACAGCTTGGGCAGGGTGCTCAGCGTGGCGTCATTGGCGATATAGGCAGAGGTGAACAGCAGCGCCGCCTCCTTGCCATGCAGATCGGCCAGCTCGGCCTCCAGCCGCTTGTGATAGACCGTGGTGCCGGAGATGTTGCGCGTGCCGCCCGAGCCCGCGCCGGTGGCGTCCAGCGCATCATGCATCGCGGCCAGAACCTGCGGATGCTGGCCCATGCCCAGATAGTCATTGCCGCACCACACGGTCACCGGCGCCTCTGATCCGTCAGGCTTGCGCCAGGTCGCGTGTGGAAACTGCCCCTTGCGGCGCTCGATGTCGATAAAGGTCCGGTAACGGCCTTCTTCGTGCAGGCGATTCAGGGCGATGTCCAACTTCGCGGCGTAATCCACCGGCTCCTCCTTCGGTCATGGGCTCCGGCGTCTGTGCCGGGGACGATGCGGTGTACAGCCGCATTCAATTTCGTGAATGATTAGCGGTCTGCACAGCATTTCGCAACGGTTATCGGCAGGACCTGCCGTCGCAGCCTTGATCTGGGTCAAGTCGGGGGTCTGACCAGTGGTCAGCCCGCCGCACCCGTACTGAAAATGTCGCGGATCGGAAACATCTTTTCCCCACCTGCCTTTCAGCCCCGCGCTGGACAGTGCCCGCGCGGGTGATAGCCTTGGCCCACCCCCGCGTAAAGGAGCCCGCGATGACCCTGGATGCCGTTCTGTCCCGAATCGATACTGACCTGCCGCAGGCCACCGAAAGGCTGCTGGCGCTGCTGCGCATCCCGTCGATTTCCACCGACCCCGCCCATGCCCAGGACTGCCGCACCGCCGCGGACTGGCTGGTGGCGGACCTCGCCAGCCTGGGCGTCACCGCGCAGGCCCATGCCACCCCGGGCCACCCGATGGTGGTGGGCCAGGGCGGCGCGGGCGGCCCGCATCTGCTGTTCTACGGCCATTATGATGTGCAGCCCGTGGACCCGCTGGCGCTGTGGCACAGCCCCCCGTTTGAACCGCGGATCGAGGACACGCCCGCGGGCAAGGTCATCCGCGGCCGTGGCGCCAGCGATGACAAGGGCCAGCTGATGACCTTTGTCGAGGCCTGCCGCGCCTGGATCGCCGTGCATGGCGCCCTGCCCTGCCGCCTGACCTTCCTGTTCGAGGGCGAGGAAGAGAGCGGCTCGCCCTCGCTCGTGCCCTTTCTGGAAGGCCATGCCGATGCGCTGCGCGCCGATCTGTCCCTGATCTGCGACACCGGCCTGTTTGACAGCCGCGTGCCCGCGATCACCACCATGCTGCGCGGCCTGCTGGGTGAGGAGATCACCATCACCGGCCCGGACAAGGATCTGCATTCCGGCATGTATGGCGGCGCGGCGATGAACCCGGCCCGCGTTCTGGCGCGCATCCTGGCCGCGCTGCATGATGACACCGGCCGCGTGACGGTGCCGGGCTTTTACGATGGCGTGCCGGAGATCAGCGATGACCTGCGCCGCCAATGGCAGAGCCTGGGCTTTGACGAGGCCGCTTTCCTTGGCAGCGTGGGCCTGTCCTGGCCCGCAGGCGAACAGGGCCGGAGCGTGCTGGAAATGCTTTGGTCCCGCCCGACCTGCGAAATCAACGGCATGACCTCGGGCTATACCGGCGCGGGGTTCAAGACCGTGCTGCCCAGCACCGCCAGCGCCAAGGTCAGCTTTCGCCTCGTGGGCCAGCAGGACCCGCTGGCCATCCGCGACAGTTTCCGCGCCATGGTCCGCGCAATGGTCCCGGCGGACTGCCAGGTCAGCTTTGCCGACCACGGCGCGGCGCCCGCATCCGTCATGGAAACCGGCCATCCGGGTTTTGAGTCCGCCCGCCGCGCGCTGTCGGATGAATGGCCCGATGAGGCCGCCTATATCGGGGCCGGCGGGTCCATCCCCATCGCGGGTTATTTCAAATCCATCCTGGGCATGGACAGCATGCTGATCGGCTTTGGCAAGGATGATGACCTGATCCACAGCCCCAATGAGAAATACGATATGGACAGCTTCCACCGCGGCATCCGCAGTTGGGCGCGCATCCTGCATGCGCTGGCGGACTGATGCCGGAGGCTGCGGTCAACGGCCAGCGCATCGCCCATGACATCACCGGCAGCGGGCCGCCGCTGCTGTTGCTGCACGGCTTTCCGCAAACCCGCGCCATGTGGGCGCCGCTGGTGCCACACCTGGCCGGGCAGTTCACGGTCATCACCGCCGATCTGCGCGGCTATGGCGACAGCAGCAAACCGCAGGGCACGGAGGCGATGCGCTTTCGCGCCATGGGCGCGGACATGCTGGCGCTGATGCGCGCGCTGGGGCACGAACGCTTCTACCTTGCCGGGCATGACCGGGGTGCGCGCGTGGCGCATCGCATGGCGCTGGACGCGCCAGAGGCCGTGGCGCGGCTGAGCGTCATGGACATCGTGCCCACGGCGCATCTGTTGCGCCTCATGACAGCCCCCATCGCGCAGGCCTATTATCACTGGTTCTTCCTGGCCCAGCCCAGCCCCTTCCCGGAACGGATGATCGCCGCGGACCCGGATGCGTTCTTCACCCGCTGTCTTCTGGGCTTTGGCAAGGCAGAGCTGTCGCAGTTTGCGCCCGCGCAGCTGGACCACTACCGCAAGGCCTGGCGGAACCCGGCCTGCATCCACGCGATGTGCTGTGACTACCGCGCCGCGATTGAACTGGACCAGCATGACGACCTGGCCGATGCCGCCGCGGGGCGCCGCGTGATCTGCCCGATGCAGGTGCTTTATGGCCGCGATGGCGCCATGGCCCGCCTGCTGGACGTGCCCGCCACCTGGGCCGGGCTTGGCACGGACATCACCGCACAGGCCATGCCCGGCGGGCATTTCTTTCCCGATCAGCACCCGCAGGACACCGCGCGGGCCTTGCTGGC
>CBFHYV010000145.1:0-229 GCA_965660085.1 uncultured Paracoccaceae bacterium | reverse complement strand
GTGCCTGCGGTTCGGCCTTGCCTGCCAGCGCAGCCGAGGCCGGCAGGATGGACACACCGGGCGGCCTGCCATGCAGCCCCCAGCCCACAAGGTCCGTGACCGCCTGCGCCGAGGCCGCCATCCCCAACAGAACCGCCGCCCCCTCTGCCTGCGCCGTGGCGCCGGCATTGGCCAGCGCGGCCTGTGCGGCGGTATCTGACGGCTCCGCCGCCAGCACGGCCACCACGGC
>CBFHYV010000144.1:0-7714 GCA_965660085.1 uncultured Paracoccaceae bacterium | reverse complement strand
TGTGTTCCATGCGCAATGACAAGCTCAGCCGGTATTATGTGCAATGCCCGGTGGACGATGACATCGCCGGCTGGAGCGATGACGCCTTCTGGGATGAGCTGCGCCGCCGCATCCCTGCCGACTATGCCGAGGCACTTGTCACCGGCCCCAGCATCGAAAAATCCATCGCCCCCCTGCGCAGCTTTGTGTGCGAGCCGATGCAATACGGCGCGCTGTTCCTGTGCGGGGATGCGGCGCATATCGTGCCGCCCACGGGCGCCAAGGGGCTGAACACCGCGGCCTCTGACGTGCATTACCTAAATGAGGCCCTGCGGGCGCATTTCCTGGACGGCGACAGTGCCGCGTTGCAGGGCTATTCCGCCCGCGCCCTGCGCCGGGTCTGGAAGGCCGAGCGGTTCAGCTGGTGGTTCACCTCCGTCATGCACCGTTTCCCGGACATGTCGGAATTCGACCTCAAGATGCAGCGCGCAGAGCTGGATCACCTGCGCGACACCCCCGCCGCCCAGGCCACGCTGGCGCTGAATTACGTCGGCCTGCCCTATTGATGGAGACCAGCATGCGATTTGATGCGGGAATGACCGTCCGCCGCCAGGTGCTGGGCGATGCCCATGTGGACCGCGCCGAGGCGCACAAGACGCCCGAAGACACCCCCTTTCAGACTCTCATCACCGAGGCCGCCTGGGGCACTGTCTGGGCCTCTGACGCGATCAGCCGGCGCGAACGCTCCATGCTGACGCTGGCGCTGCTGGCCGCCACTGGCAATTTCGAGGAAATCCCGATGCACATCCGCGCCTGCAAACGCACCGGCGCCACACGGTCTGACGTGATGGAGGCGTTCCAGCATGTGGCCATCTACGCCGGTGTGCCCAAGGCCAACCACGCCATCAAACTGGCCAAGCAAACCTGGGCCGAGGATGACAGCCCCGCGGACGGCTGACCCCGCCCCACCCAAAGACACACCGGGAACGCGCAGCCCGTATGGAGGACCCCATGACATCACCCGCCGAATATTACCAACGTGACCGCCAATGGCATCCGCCGGCGCTGGACCACAATTACAAGACATCCGTCAAACGCTCGCCCAATTACGCGCCGATCAGCCTGCAGCAATCGGTCAGCGAAATCACCGGGCCGGTCTTTGGCCACAATGACATCGACCCGATCGACAATGACCTGATCCACAACTACGCCCATGATGGCCAAAGCCCGATTGGCGAGCGGATCATCCTGCACGGGCGGGTGCTGGACGAAAACGCGCGGCCCGTGCCCAACACGCTGGTGGAAATCTGGCAGGCCAATGCGGGCGGGCGCTATCGCCACAAGAAAGACATGTATCTCGCCCCGATCGATCCCAACTTCGGCGGCTGCGGACGCACCCTGACGGACGATCAGGGCCGCTATCATTTCCGCACCATCAAACCCGGCGCCTATCCCTGGCGCAACTGGGTCAACAGCTGGCGGCCCGCACATATCCATATGTCGATCTTCGGCGCGTCCTTCAGCCAGCGGTTGATCACGCAGGTCTATTTCGAAGGGGATCCGCTGATCCCCAAATGCCCCATCGTGCAGACCATCCCCAACCAGGAGGCCATAGACGCGCTGGTTGCGGCGCTGGATCTGAACGCCACCGTGCCGCTGGACAGCATCGCCTATAAGTTCGACATCGTGCTGCGCGGCCGCCGGTCCACGCTGTTTGAAAACCGCCTGGAAGGGAACTGAACCGATGGTGCAGAAACTCAGCTATCTGAAGGAAACCGCCAGCCAGACCGCAGGCCCTTACGTGCATATCGGCCTGGCCCCCGGCGCCGCCGGGTTCAAGATCTACCGCGAGGAGCTGGGCTGGGACATCGCCGGTCCCAATGCCGCGGGCGAACGCATCCGCGTGGAAGGGCTGGTGATTGACGGCGGTGGCAGCCCGGTCAAGGACGTGCTGCTGGAGGCCTGGCAGGCCAATGCGGCAGGCCATTATGCCCACCCCGAAGGCGGCGGCCCGGTAGAGGACGGCTTTCGCGGCTGGGGCCGGGTCATCACGGATTTCGACACTGGCGAATGGGGCTTCGATACCGTGAAACCCGGCCCGGTCAGCGCCCGCGGCCCCATGGCCAGCGCGCCCCAGCACCCGCCCGTGCATACCCCGGACTGGCAGCCGGAGCCGCGCCCTGGCCAGATCATGGCACCGCATATCAACCTGTGGATCGTGGCCCGGGGTATCAACCTGGGCCTGAACACGCGGCTCTATTTCGAGGATGAGACAGAGGCCAACGCCAAGGACCCCGTGCTGAAGCTGATCGAGTGGGAAAACCGCCGCGATACGCTGATGGCCCGCCGGCAGGAGCGTGACGGGCAGATCGTCTATCGCTTTGACATCCGCCTGCAGGGCGAAAACGAAACCGTCTTTTTCGACATCTGACCGCCTGCGCGGGCCGGCCGCTGACTGGCCCGCGCGCGCCTGCGTCCCAAGGGAACCCAAATGACCAAACCCTGCATCATCTGCGTGGCCATCACAGGCTCCGTGCCGACCAAGGCCAACAACCCCGCCGTGCCCATCACGGTGGAGGAACAGATCGAAAGCACCCATGAATCCTTCGAGGCCGGCGCCTCCATCGCCCATTGCCATGTGCGCATGGATGACGGCACGCCGACCTCAGACCCCGAACGCTTTGCCCGGCTGGTGGAGGGGTTGAAGACCCACTGCCCCGGCATGATCATCCAGCTGTCCACCGGCGGGCGATCCGGCGCGGGCAAGACACGCGGCGGGATGCTGCCGCTGCGGCCGGACATGGCCTCCTTGTCGGTGGGGTCCAACAACTTCCCCACCCGCGTCTATGAAAACCCGCCGGATCTGGTGGATTGGCTGGCCAGCGAGATGCGCAGCCATGACATCAAGCCCGAGATCGAGGCATTCGACCTGAGCCATATCCACCAGGCCGCCGCCATGAACCGGGACGGGCGCATCCCCGGCAAGCTGTATGTGCAGTTCGTCATGGGCGTGAAAAACGCCATGCCCGCCGACCGCGACGTGTTTGATTACTACATCCGCACGGTGCAGCGGCTGGCGCCGGACGCCGAATGGTGCGCCGCCGGGATCGGGCGCAACCAGCTGATGGTGAACGAATGGGCCATCGCCGCCGGCGGCCACACCCGCACCGGGCTGGAGGACAATGTGCGCTGGGACAAGGACACGCTGGCCCCGTCCAATGCGGCGCTGGTCAAGCGTGCGGCGGAGCTGTGTGAGAAACATGAACGCCCCGTTGCCACCTGGCAGCAAGCGCGCGAGATCCTCGAATTGCGCCCGGCCTGACAGGGGCGCGATGCTCGCATCAAAAAACCGGGCCGGGATTACCCTCCGGCCCGGTTTTCGCAACGCTTACCCGTTCCTCAGTCTTGCAGTTGCCGGGCCTCGGACTCCAGCATCACGGGGATGCCGGCGCGGATGGGAAAGGCCAGCCGCGCCTTGCGGCTGATCAGCTCTTGCGCGGCGGCGTCATAGTCCAGGGTGCCTTGCGTCAGCGGACAGACCAGCGCCTCCAGCATGTGGCGGTCAAACCCCGGCGCCTCTGTCATTGCATCCGCCGTTCGCCCTCGGGGCTGGTCAGGCCGTATTCCAGCAGCGCCACCATGGTTTCGCGCCGCGTGGACAGGGTGGGCGCCTCCAGCAGGGCCTGTTTTTCCTCCGGCGGGAAATCCAGCAGCATGGCGAGGGAGTTGATCAGCAGCTCATCCTCGGCCTCGGTCAGCGTCGGCCAATCAACGGAGAGGTTGTTGGCGCTGAAATGCCGGTCCAGCAGGCGCATGAACGGCTCACGCGCAAAGCCCGCGTCCTCCTCGGCCGGGCCGCGGTCACGTTCGAACCCGGCCCAATCCACGGCACAGCGGCGGTAGGGGGTCAGGGTTTCGACCTCTTGCGTCACCCGGAACCGCGATACGCCACCCAGCGTGATCAGATACCGGCCATCCTCGGTTTCCGACATCTGCGTGATGCGGCCCGCGCAGCCGATCTTGTGCAGGCCCTTGTCAGACCGGCCGGGCATGGGCAACGGCTGGATCATGCCGATCAGCCGGTCCTTCGTGGCAAGGGCATCCTCCACCATCGCCCTGTAGCGCGGCTCGAAGATATGCAGGGGCAGCCGCCCGCGCGGCAGCAGCAAGGCTGCCGACAGCGGGAAGACCGGGATCACGTCAGGAAGCGGAGCGGTGTTTGTCATGAACAGGCAGATAGCCCGCGTCAGGGATCAGGCAAATATGATGGAACTCAGTTTCCGCCGCCCTGCCAGCACCACCGGATCATTCGGTTTCAGCGCTTCGAAAATCGTGAACAGCTGGGTCTTTGCAGCACCTTCGTTCCAGTCCCGGTCACGGCGGAACAGCTCCAGCAGGTGATCGACGGCGCCCGCGGCATCGCCATGGGCATAGAGCGCCTGCGCCAGATCAAACCGCGCCTGATGATCGTCCGGCGCGGCCTCCACCTGGGCGGTCAGGTCGGCCACCGGGCCGGCCTCGGCCGCCTGGCGGGCCAGCACCAGTTGCGCGTGGGCGGCTTCCAGCTCGGGTGCGGTGGAGATTTCCGCCGGAGCGCCGTTCAGGATGGCCTCGGCCTGGTCCAGATCATCCAGGGCCAGATGTGCCCGCACCAACCCGCCATAGGCCGCGGCATTGTTGGGGTCTTCGCCCAGGATCGCGGCAAAGGTCTGCGCCGCATCCACGGCGGCGCCTTGCTCCAGCATCTCCTCGGCGGCGGCAACGGCCTCTTCCAGCCCGCCCCCGGCCTGGCCGCCCGCGGCCTGCACGACCCGGTCGATGAAGGCCTTGAGCTCGGACGCGGGCAGCGCGCCCTGAAAGCCGTCCACCGGCTGGCCCTGCCAGAAGGCATAGACCGTGGGGATGGACTGGATGCGCAGTTGCTGCGCGATCATCTGGTTCTGGTCCACGTTGACCTTGACCATCCTGACCGCGCCGCCGGCATCGCTCACGGCCTGTTCCAGCGCCGGGCCAAGCGATTTGCACGGGCCGCACCAGGGCGCCCAGAAATCCACGATCACCGGCACGGTCTGGCTGACATCGACGACCTCGGTCATGAAGTCGGCCTCGGTCACGTCCTTGATCAGATCCTGCGCCTGCGGCGCGCCACCCAGTTCAATCATCGTCGCATCCCTTTCATCCGGCCCGCTCGGGGGCGCAGCCTGTCGGGGTCAGACATGGCCCATGCCCCGGCTTGTTGCAAGACCCCGGCAGGCCGCAGACTTACAGATCAAAGCTGGCCAGCACGGGAGCATGGTCACTGGGCTGCTCCCAGCCGCGCACATGGCGCAGGATGCGGCTGGAATGGGCGGTGTCGGCGATGTCACCCGTGGCCCAGACATGATCCAGCCTGCGGCCCTTGTCCGCGGCGTCCCAATCCTTGGCGCGATAGCTCCACCAGGAATACAGCAGCCCTTCGGGAATGTCCTTGCGCGTGACATCCACCCAGCCGCCAGAGGCCATGACCCGATCCAGGTGATCGACCTCAATGGGCGTATGGCTGACGATTTTCAGAAGCTGCTTGTGGTTCCACACGTCATCGGGGCGCGGGGCAATGTTCAGATCCCCCACCAGAATGGCGCGCGTGGGCGGCTGCGCGGTGAAATGCGCGGCCATTTCTGTCAGGTAATCCAGCTTTTGGCCGAATTTTTCATTGTTGTCGCGGTCCGGCACATCGCCGCCGGCGGGAACGTAGAAATTGTGGATCGTCACGCCGTTTTCCAGCCGCGCCGCCACATGGCGGGCATGGCCAAGGGCTGCGAAATCCTCGCTGCCGGCATCCTCGATCGGCAGGCGGGACAGGATGGCCACGCCATTATAGCCCTTTTGCCCCCGCGCCACGATATGCGGATAGCCGAGTTCGGCGAACTGCTCCGCAGGGATCTTGTCCACCGGGCATTTGCATTCCTGCAGGCACAGGATGTCCGGCGCGGCCTCCCGCAGCAGGTCGGCAACCAGGCCGGCGCGCAAACGCACGGAATTGATGTTCCAGGTGGCAAGGGTAAAGGACATTGGGGCAGGCTCCGCGCGTCAGACAACGCCGCGGACCCTGCCCCGGCCGGGGCGCAGGCGCAAGGCCCCCTGGCCGCTGTCAGCCCGCGCTCTCCTCGACCTCATGCACCTCGATGATATTGCCATCGGGATCATGGAAAAAGATCTGCCGCCAGCCGCGCACCGCCTGGTTGCCCCATTCGGCAAAGGGCACGCCGGCGGCCTCCAGCCGGGCCTTGAACCCCGCCAGATCATCGGTGCGAAAGGCGATATGCCCGCGTTCCAGCGGGTTGATGAACTGCCGCGCAGCAAAGCCCGCATTCACGTCCTTCTGCGCCAGATGGACCTGGATCGTGCCATCCTGAACGAAGGCGACATCTCCGGAATAGCCCTTGGTCTTTTCCAGTTGCGGCAAATCCTGCGTGGCGCGTTCCAGCCCCAGCACATCACGATAAAAGGCATCCATGCCTTCGACATTCTGTGTGGATAGATTCACATGGTGCAGTGTCAGTTTCATCCCGTCCTCCCGTTGCGGTGCTGATGCGAGCCTAGCAATGAAAAAAGACCCGGGCAAAGCCCGGGCCAGTCCAACAGGGAGGTGCATGTGATGACCCGCACATGCAACGGGAGCCTAAAAACAGCGACGTGCCCAGTGTTGTATCCTTTCTAAAGATACCTCACGCGGGTTTCTTTGATCTGAGTCAATCGCGCAGGATATCAGGACGCCAGCCGGTATCCCCCCGCCTCTGTCACCAGGATCCGGGCGTTGGACGGCTCCGGCTCGATCTTCTGGCGCAGGCGATAGATATGCGTCTCCAGCGTATGGGTCGTGACACCGGCGTTATAGCCCCAGACCTCATGCAGCAGCGTATCGCGCGGCACCACGGAGCCGTTGGAGCGATAGAGGAATTTCAGGATGTTGGTCTCTTTCTCGGTCAGGCGGATCTTGCGGTCATCCTCCGTCACCAAAAGCTTCATGGAGGGGCGGAAGCTATACGGCCCAAGGGCAAAGACCGCGTCTTCGGAGTTTTCATGCTGGCGCAGCTGGGCGCGGATGCGTGCCAGCAGCACCGGAAACTTGAACGGTTTGGTGACGTAATCATTGGCGCCCGCATCCAGGCCCAGGATGGTATCGGCATCCGTGTCATGGCCGGTCAGCATGATGATGGGGGCTTTGACACCCTGTTTGCGCATCAGGCGGCACAATTCGCGGCCATCGGTATCGGGCAGGCCCACGTCCAGGATCAGCAGCTCAAACAGCTGTTGCTTGACCTGTGCCATCGCCTCGGTGCCATTGCCGGCCTCGAAGACCTCGAAATCCTCGGTCATGATCAGCTGCTCGGCCAAGGCCTCGCGCAGATCGTCATCATCATCGACCAACAGGATGTTGCGCAGTTGAGCCATCATCGTTCTCCCTTTGTCTTGGGTGACAACTGGGCGCGGCACGGGCGGGGAACAAGTTTTGCGACAGGGGCTTCACAGGCTCGTGTTTCACGGGCGGGAATGTTTCAAATTCCGGTGGCAAAGCCCGCGCCCTGAGGCTACGCAAGGCGGCATGTGCCTGGCGCCGGACCTTGTTGAAACCCTGTCGCGTGCGCGCGCCGATCTGCGGATGGGCGTGCCCGTGGTGCTCTGCGCGCCAGATGGGGCGGGGGCGGTGATGCTGGCCGCCGAAACCGCCACGCCCGCGCGGCTGGCCGCCCTG
>CBFHYV010000143.1:0-7740 GCA_965660085.1 uncultured Paracoccaceae bacterium | reverse complement strand
CAGAGGCGGTGCTGGCCGTGGCGCTGGACCGCCATGACGGGCGGGCGGCGCTGGTGTCCTCCTTCGGGGCGGAGGCCGCGGTGATGTTGCACATGCTGGCCCGGATTGATCCCGATGTGCCGGTGCTGTTGGTGGACACCCGGCTGCTGTTTCCCGAAACGCTGCGCTATCAGCAGGATCTGACGCGGCAACTGGGCCTGGGCGATGTGCGCCGGATCACCCCGGATGAACGCGCCGACCCGGACCGCAGCCTGCACCAGCGTGACACAACCGCCTGCTGCGAGGCGCGCAAGGTCGCCCCCCTGCGCGCGGCGCTGCGCGACTTCGACGCCGTCATCACCGGCCGCAAGCGGCACCAGACCAGCCAGCGCGCGGGCATGGCGCGGTTTGAACATGATGGCACCCATCTGAAGGTCAATCCGCTGGCCACCTGGAGCACACAGCAGATTGCGGCCTATTTCGATGCCCATGACCTGCCGCGGCACCCTTTGGTTGCGCGGGGCTATCCCTCCATCGGCTGCATGCCCTGCACCAGCCGCGTGACAGATGGCGAAGACAGCCGCGCCGGGCGCTGGCGCGGTGAAGCGCGGCAGGAATGCGGCATTCATTTCGGCCCCGATGGCCAGATCAACAGGAGAGCGGGATGACACAGGTGATTTCACGCGAAGGCTTCGTGCCGGACAGTTTTGCCCAGGCCCGGCCCGTGCCGCTGGCGGATTATGCGGGGCGGGGCGCCTTGATGATGGCACCCACGGATGATCCAGGCGCGGTCAGCCTGCATTTCGATACCCTGTCCTACATCGTGATCCCCTTTGCCAGCAGCGCGGATGGGCGTGGCTTTTCACTGGCCGGATCGCTGCGGGCCTTGGGCTACATGGGGCATCTGCGCGCGCAGGGCCATGTGCTGGTGGACCAGTTCCGCGCCGCGCTGCGCTGTGGCTTTGACGATGTGGAGATCAGCGCCGAACAGGCCCAACGCAACCCCGAAGCCCAATGGACCGCCGTGCCTTTCGTGCCGGGCTATCAAACGCATCTTTTCGCGCAGGAAGGCCCAAGATGAACAAACCCGCACAGGTGCCTGACACCCAGACCGTCACGGCCATCACGCATTACACGGAGCGGCTGTTTTCCTTCCGGGTCACGCGGCCCCGGTCCTTGCGTTTCCGGTCCGGTGAGTTCGTGATGATAGGGCTGATGGGGGCAGGCGGGCGGCCGCTGCTGCGCGCCTATTCCATCGCCTCCCCCAGCTGGGATGATGAGGTGGAATTCTACTCCATCAAGGTGCCCGACGGGCCGCTGACATCGCGGTTGCAGCATATCCAGCCCGGTGACAGCATCATCCTGCGGCCCAAACCCGTGGGCACCCTGGTGCATGATGCGCTGCGGGCGGGTCAGCGGCTGTATCTGATTTCCACGGGGACGGGCATCGCGCCCTTCGCCAGCCTGCTGCGGGACTCGGAGACCTACGCGCGTTATGACGAGGTAATCCTGACCCATACCTGCCGCTCACCGGATGAGCTCGCCTATGGGCGCAACCTGGTGGCCAACCTGCCCAAAGACCCGCTGGTGGGGGAACAGGCGCATCGGTTGCGGTATCTTGCAACCACCACCCAAGCCCCCAGCCCCCACATGGGGCGGATCACGGATTGGATTGCACAGGGCCGCCTGGCTGCGCATCTTGGTCTTCCTGCGTTGTCCGCGCAGACGGATCGGGTGATGATCTGCGGATCGGTTGGTCTGAATGCGGATATGAAGGCGCTCTTGCTGGACAGCGGCTTTGACGAAGGCGCAAATTCCGCGCCGGGCAGCTTTGTGGTGGAAAAGGCGTTTGTGGGGTGATCCTTGCGCAGCAGGGTGACGGTGGCGGCCAGCTGATCGAGACCAACGGCCCATGGCATGAACATCGTGGATGCCCCGGTGCAGAGCCTGGACGGGCAGATTCGCGATGTCGAGGTGGCGCGGGTGTTTGACACCGGCGAGGCCGCGATCCTGATCGGTGGCCAGAGCTCGCAGGCGGCGGTGGCGCGGACAGGCTGGCCGGCGGCGATGACAATGACAAGCTCTGTGGCGACGACGGCCATGACCTGCTGTTCAGCGACAATGGCAATGACCTGCTGCGCAGCTCCTTCGGCGATGATACGCTGATCGGCGGCGCGGGCCGCGACCGCCTGACCGGGGGCGAGGGCGCGGACATCTTCCTGCTGCAGATGGGCGGCGGTTTCGACACCATCTATGACTTCGAGGCCGGCATAGATCGTCTGCTGTTCAGTGATGCGGATCAAGCCGGATCAGCGAATGCAAGGACACATCCATGGCCGTTGCAAACCCGCCTTGTTAGCAATCCACCACGCGGCCATGCAGATCCTCCGGCGGACAAAAGGCAATGGAATGCAGCAGGACGTTCAGCCTGCCCCATGTCCGGTGGATCGCGTCAAAGACGGCCGCTGTCTGCTCCGCGTCAGTCACGTCAAGCGGCAGGAACAGATCCGCCCCCACTGCGCTGGCCACGGGTTCCACGAACTTGCGGGATTTCTCGGACTGGTGGGTCAGGCAGATCCGCGCGCCCGCCGCGTGAAAGGCCGCCGCGCAACCCGCGGCGATGGACTGTTCATTGGCGACGCCGACAACCAGCCCCACTTTTCCTTGCAGAAGATCACTGTGTGGCGCCATCTCGGTCACTCCTGAAACACATAGGTGCCGGGCGCGTCCGCCAGGGCCTTGCCCATACGCGGCGGCTTGCCTTTCGGCCCGGAGTTGTCCGCCAGCCAGGCCGCCCAGGCGGGCCACCAGCTGCCTTCGGCCCGCTTTGCCGCCTGCATCCAGTCCTCGGGCGACAGGGCGCGGTCCGTGTCGCGGACGGTATGGATGCGGAAATGGCGGTGCTTGTGGCCCGGCTCTGACAGCACGCCGGCGTTGTGGCCGCCGTTCGTCAGCGCAAAGGTCACATCGGCATGCCCCAGCGCGTGGATCTTGAACACCGACTTCCACGGCGCGATATGGTCGGTTTCCGTGCCCACGGCAAAGACCGGCAGGCGGATGTCGCGCAGCGACACATGATGCCCGTCCACGTGATAGCGCCCCGACGCCAGATCATTGTTGAGGAACATGTGCCGCAGGTATTCCGAATGCATTCGCGCGGGCATGCGCGTGGTGTCGGCATTCCAGGCCATCAGGTCATTCATGGGCGCATCCTCTTCGCCCAGCAGGTATTTACGGATCATCTGGGACCAGATCAGGTCATTGGACCGCAGCATCTGAAAGGCGCTCATCATCTGGCCGGCATCCAGATAGCCCTGATCCTGCATGACGTCTTCCAGGAAGGACACCTGGCTTTCATCGATGAACAGGGAAAGCTCGCCAGGTTCGCTGAAATCCGTCTGGGCGGCGAACAGCGTCATGCTGGCCAGGCGGTCATCGCCATCGCGGGCCATGGCCGCCGCCGCGATGGACAGCAGCGTGCCGCCAAGGCAATAGCCCGCGCTGTGCACTTTCGCGGCGCCGGTGCTGGCCTGAATGGCATCCACAGCCGCGCGCGGCCCAAGGTCCAGGTAATCCTGCATGCCGTATTGCGCGTCCTCGGCAGTGGGATTGCGCCAGGAGATCATGAACACCGTAAAGCCCTGGTCCGTCAGATACCGCACCAGCGAGTTCTCGGGGCTGAGATCCAGGATGTAGTATTTCATGATCCAGGCGGGCACGATCAGGATCGGCTCGGGGTGGACGGTGTCAGTGGTTGGTGCGTATTGGATCAGCTCCATCAAGTGGTTGCGGTGGATGACTTTTCCGGGCGAGACGGCCACCGTTTCGCCAACCTGCGGGTTGCCGGTGCCGGGCTGCGGGCCGTCGCGCATGTCACGCAGGGCGCGTTCCATGCCCTGGCGGATATTTGCGCCGCCCGTGGCCAGGGTCCGGGCAAGGACCTCGGGGTTGGTGGCGGGGAAATTCGATGGCGTCATCGCGTCCAGCATCTGCCGTGTCAGGAAGGCCATCGCCTTCTGCCGGGCCGGTGCCAGTCCGGGGACTTTCCTTGCGGCCTGGTCGGCCAGATCCTCAAACAGCAGGAACCCCTGTGCCATGGCCGCAAAGGGGGGCTTGTGCCATTCCTCGCCGGTGAAGCGGCGGTCCGATTTCGCGGGCGTGATGGGGCGGGCCGCGTCATCGTCCGGACAGCCCTTTGAGACATAGCTGGCCCAGTCCATCCAGGCCTGGCTGGCCGATCTGGCGATCTCGATCTGCAGGTCGGGCGCGGTGGCGAAATGCACGACCCAGTCGCTCCACATGGCATACATGGATGCGGGCGAGCCGCCCATGGACAGTTTCGCAATCCCCCTGCGCATGGGGCGGTCCGGGCTGGTTTGGCTGTGGGTCTGGTCCTTGTCGGGATGTTCGGAGTTCTGATGCGTCATCGGTTCCACCTAATCCATCATGCGCCGTTCTGGGCAAAAGCGTGTGGCGCCTGGGGAAAGCTTCAGTTCGGGCGCTTCTTGAACACAACAGCCAACTGCCCCTGTGCGACCCTGTTGCACAAACCGCCGCGGCCTTGGGCCAAGGATCGCGGCAGGCAGGGCCGCAGGGCCGCGCATCCTTGCGCGCAGGGGTCCGGAATCTTGGCCTTGGTGGCGCCGCCGTCTCAGGCTAGAGAGTCGGTCATGAACCTCCGCTCCGTTCAGCTTTTTCGGATGATCGTGCGCACGGGGTCGCTGGCCTCGGCGGCGGCCCGGCTCAACGTCAGCTCCTCTGCCGCCAGCAGGATGCTCGCTGGGCTGGAACATGAACTGCAGCTGACGCTGTTTTCCCGGCACAACCGCAATCTGGTGCTGACCGCGCAAGGCAGTGCCTTTCTGCGGCGCACCCAGCATATCCTTGAAGGGGTGGAGCGCCTGCCGGATATCGCCGCACAGATCCGGTCTGACAATTCAGAGCCGCTGCGGCTTGTGAGCACCGTGCCGCTGGCGACCTCGGTTCTGGCGCCTGTGCTGGCGCTCTGGCATCAGGAGGTGCCGCAGGCGCGGTCGGTGCTTAATATCGAAACGCGCTTCGATCTGGAAACCAAGGTGGCGGCGCGGGAATACAACCTGGGCATCATGTCCTTGCCCGTTGAGAATGCGATCGTGGATCTGGACATTCACCCGCTGCTGGACGCCCGCTATGAAATCGCCATGGCGCCGGGGCATCCGCTGGCGCGGCAGGATCACGTCACGGTGCAGGATCTCAGGGGGCAGCGCTTTGTCACCCTGCGCGCGCAGCAGCGCTGGCGCCAGCGGCTGGACCGCCTGGCCGCGGCTAATGACATGGTGGCCGACATCGTGTGCGAGACGGCCTCCACGACCGTTGCGCTGGATCTTGTGTCCCAGGGGCTGGGCATCTGCCTGGCCGACCGCATGATTGCCGGGCTGCGGGATACCGCAACGCTTGTCCAGCGCCCGCTGGAACCGGCGCTGTGGACGCAATATTGCCTTGTGACCGGCCGCGGGCGCACCTCGAAGGCCACGGCGGCCTTTTCGGTCCGCGTGCGGGACTGGCTTCAGGGCATCCGGGCCACGGACCCCACGCTGGCCGCGTCCATCGTGCTGGCCCCCGAGGAAGAGCCGCGCGGCAGGGCATAAGCCCGGCCGGCCGCCGCCAGTTGCCGGGCGATCGTGGCGCTTTGGCCGGTGTTGCGGATCGGGTCCAGCAGGACCTTCAGCCGCGCAGGCTCCAGCGCCGCTGTGATGTCCGGGGCCGCCAGCAGCAGATCCTGCAAGGGGCGCTTCGTGGCGCGGGCCTCATCGGCGATGGTATGCAGCATGTCATGCGTGGCAGACCGCCCCAGTTTGGGGGCAAGATGCATCATGATGGTTTCCAGAGAGGTCTGATCGCCCGAGGCCAGCAACTGAGCCTTCATAGCCTCGCGGTTGACAACCAGCGTGTCGAGCGTTTTGGCAAGATTGTCCGCCACGGTCAGGGCCAGCTTCATGCTGTCCTCCACCAGCGCGCGCAGTTCGCGGTTGGTCACGGCATCCCCCTCATGGGCGGGGGGCGTCACGGCGAAAGCCGCCGCGCCCTTGCTGCGCAGGCGCGAGGCATCGGCCGCCAGCGTGACGACGAGCTTCGGGTTGACCTTGTGGGGCATGGTCGAACTGCCGATGACGTCATGGCCCAGCCCCTCGGCCCATTCTGCGACCTCGGTCTGCATCCCGCCGTAGATGTCCGACCCGATCCGCCCGGCCGCCACGCCAAGCATCGCCAGCCGCGTCACAAGATCGATGAACGGATCGATCTGCGCGCGCCCCTGATGCAGCGAGGGCGCCAGGCCCAGCTCCGCGGCCAGGGCGCGGACCAGGGCCGGGCCGGCGGCACCAAAGCTCTGATAAGCGCCGATGGCGCCGCCAAAGCGCAGTTGCAACAGCCGCGCTTCCGTCTCCTTCAGCTGCTGGCAGACGCGGATCAGCTCATCTATCCACCCCGCGACCTTGAACCCGAAGGTGATGGGCAGGGCGTGCTGCCGATTCGTGCGCCCCACCATGGGCGTGTCAGCATGGGTTTCGGCCAGGTCCGCCAGCACCAGAAGCACATCCGCCAGCCGGGTCTCCAGCGTCTCCAGCGCCTCGCGCAGCACAAGGATGCGGCCGGTGTCGATGATGTTCTGCGTGGTCGCGCCCCAATGCACCCATCCGCCGGCATCGCCGCTGGCGGCTGTCAGGGCGCGTGCCAGCGCGTGGACCGGCGCCATGGTCCGTTCGATCTCGGCGCGCAGCGCGGGCAGGTCCAGCCGGTCCAGATGGGCTGCGGCGCAGATCTCTGCCGCAGCCCACTGCGGGATCATCCCCGCGCGGGCCTGCACCCGGGCCAGGGCGGCCTCCACATCCAGCCAGGATTGCCAGCGCCGTTCCTCGGAAAACAGCGATTGGACGAAGTCATCGGACATCTGCGGTGTCTCCCTGTTGTGCCAGCGCGCGTGAAATGGACGGAACCGAGGACAGCAGCATGCGCGTATAGGCATCCGCTGGGCCTTGCAGCACCTGCGCCGCCGCCCCGGTTTCCACGATGCGGCCGGATTTCATCACCGCCACCCGGTCCGCCACCTGATGCACAACGCCGATGTCATGGGTGATCAGAAACAGCGTCAGCCCCGCATGGGCCTTCAGATCCGCCAGCAGGTTCAGGATCTGCGCCTGGACGGACACATCCAGCGCCGAGGTCGGCTCATCGCAAACAAGGATCTGCGGTTCCAGGATCAGCGCCCGCGCAATGGCAACCCGCTGGCGTTGGCCCCCGGACAGCTGGTTGGGATAGTTGTGCAGGAAGGCGCGCGGCAGGCCCACCCGCTGCATCACCTGCTCAACCCGGGCCAGCCGTTCCGCGGCGCTGCCGATCCCGTGCAGGGACAGGGGCTGGGCAATGATTTCGGCAATGCTGCGCCGCGGGTTCAGCGAGGAGTAGGGATCCTGAAAGATCGGCTGGATCAGGCGCGCGCGCTTTTCCCCCGAAAGGTGGGCAACCGGTGCGCCATCAATCATGACCTGCCCCGATGTCGGGCTGTCCAGCCCCAGCAGCATCCGCGCCAGCGTGCTCTTGCCCGATCCGCTTTCCCCGACCAGCGCAAAGGTCTCCCCGCGCTGCACGGTCAGGCTCAGGCCATCCACCGCGCGCAAGGATGCCCGCGGCTTGAAGAGCGTGGCGCGCGTTGTGAACATCCGGCTGACATCACGGATCTCGATCACTGGACGCTCGCTGCCCTGCGGGATGTGCGCGGGCGCG
>CBFHYV010000142.1:0-7746 GCA_965660085.1 uncultured Paracoccaceae bacterium | reverse complement strand
GCATCCTGCCGCCGATGTCGGCGATGGAGGCCCTGGAAACCTCCCTGATCCTGTCTCGCGCGGGGCAGTTGGACAATCGCGGGATCTCCCGCGTCCGGCCCTTTCGGGACCCGCATCACTCCGCCTCCCCCGCGGCCATCGCCGGAGGCGGACGCAGCGCCCTGCCCGGAGAGCTGAGCCTCGCCCACAACGGGGTGCTGTTTCTGGACGAATTGCCCGAATTCCCACGCCAGGTGCTCGAAACCCTGCGCCAACCGCTGGAAACAGGGGAGATCGCGCTGGCCCGGGCGCAGGCGCATGTGCGCTATCCTTGCCGTATCCTGCTGATCGCGGCCGCAAACCCATGCCGCTGCGGCTATCTGTTCGATGCGGCGCGCGCCTGCGGCCGGGCGCCAACCTGCGGTGCGGATTACCTGGGCAAACTCTCGGGGCCGCTGCTGGACAGGTTCGATCTGCGGCTGGAAATCTCACCCGTGCCGGTGGAGGATCTGCAAGACGCCCCACCGGGCGAGCCCAGCGCAGCCGTGGCCGCGCGCGTGGCCGAGGCGCGGCGGATCCAGGCCGACCGCTTCGCGGACCAGCCAGATGTGCTCACCAATGCCGATGCCTCCGGCGCAGTTCTGGACACGGCCACCCGGCTGGATCCGGCGGGACAGGCGCTGCTGCGCCGCGCCGTGGAAAAACTGGGCCTGTCGGCGCGGGGATATGACCGCATCCGCCGGGTGGCCCGCACCATCGCCGATCTTGATGGCAGCGATACGGTCGCCCCGGCCCACCTGTCAGAGGCGCTGAGCTACCGGCTGGTCAACGGCCCGCGTTGACGCGCGCCTCGACCGCCTCCCAGATGCGGGCGGCGACGTTGATCCCGTCAAAGCGCTCCAGCTCCTGGATGCCCGTAGGAGAGGTCACGTTGATCTCGGTCAGATAGTCACCGATGATGTCGATCCCAACGAACACCTGACCCTTCTCGCGCAGCAAGGGGCCGATCGCATCACAGATCTCCCGATCCCGGTCGGTCAGGGCCACCTTTTCAGGCCGCCCGCCCACATGCATGTTGGAGCGCGTCTCCCCCTTGGCAGGCACGCGGTTGATCGCGCCGACAGGCGCCCCGTCCACAAGGATCACCCGCTTGTCGCCCTTGGAAACCGCGGGCAGGAATTTCTGCATGATCAACGGTTCCCGCGACACGGCAGAAAACAGCTCATGCAAGGACGCCAGGTTGCGATCCTCCGGCGTCAGCCGGAACACCCCCGCGCCCCCGTTGCCATAGAGCGGCTTGAGAATCACGTCGCCATGCTCTGCCCGGAACGCCTTCAACACCTCCAGATCGCGGGCAATGGCCGTCGGCGGGGTCAGATGCGGGAAGTCGAGAACCAGCAGTTTTTCGGGATAGTTGCGGACCCAGAACGGATCATTCACCACCAGCGTATCAGCCGCCACCCGGCCCAACAGATGCGTCGTCGTGATGTAATGCATGTCAAACGGCGGATCCTGGCGCAGCCAGACAACATCGAACTCCGCCAGATTGCGCTGCTCCATCGGGGCCAGATGGGCGTGATCGCCCTGCACGCGCTGCACCTGCAATCCCTGGCCTTTGGCGCAGACTTCGCCCTCGATATAGGCGAGGTGATCGGGGGTGTAATAGAACAGCTCATGCCCGCGGGCCTGTGCCTCTTCGGCAAGGCGAAAGGTGCTGTCTGCGTTGATGTCGACCGGGCCGATCGGGTCCATCTGAAAGGCGATCTTCATGAATTCCCCTCGCGTTGCTTTGCCCCTTCATGGCCCAAGCAACGGGGACGATCAATGTCAGGCCGCGTCGAGAAAGATGTTTTCCAGCAGTTCGATCTTTCCCTGCCCATCCACCAGCGCAACATCGAACCGCGCCGGGCGCTGCAGATGTCCCGGTGTCCGGGCCAGATATTCTTCGGCGGTGCGGGCGATGCGGCCCATCTGCCGACGCGTCAGCGCCTGCGCGGCCTGCGCATGACTACGGCTTTTCTTGACCTCGACGAAGACGACGCAATCGCCCTCCTCGACGATCAGATCAATTTCACCAGCAGCACCGCGCCAGCGTTCCGCCACCACGGGGCTGCCCCGGTGGGCATACAGTCGGGCCACACCGGCCTCCGCCGCGCGGCCTGCCAGTTCATTCTTGCGGCTGCGATGGCTGCTCTGCATCCTTGCTGTCATCTTCGCCCTCATCTGCGTGGTCGTCTGGCTCTGACTTTGCCAGCGACATGGCCAACTGATAGACCCGCCGCCTCGGCAAGCCGTGGGCCTCGCTGACGGTTTGCGCGGCATCCCGCAGGCTCATCGACTTCAGGGCCTCTTCGATTTCGATGGCTAAATCAGAATCACTAACAGTCGCTTTATCGCCCTTTCCAATCACGACCACGATCTCGCCCTTGGGGGGCACCTCGCTGGCCGATCGCGCCACTTCGCCCAGGCTGCCGCGCCGGGCCTGTTCAAATTTCTTGGTCACTTCGCGGCACAGGCAGGCGCCCCGTGTCTCGCCCAGGATCTCCGCCGCGTCGGCCAGCATTGCCGCCACCCTGCGGGGCGATTCGTAGAAGACCAGCGTCGCGGGGATGTCGCGCAGCCCCTGCAAGGCCTTGCGCCGCTGTGAGGCGGTGTTGGGCAGGAACCCCGTGAACAGCACCTGGTCGGTCGGCAATCCGGCAAGCGTCAGGGCCGCGGTCAGCGCCGAAGGCCCCGGCGCGGTGCTGACATGCAGCCCTTCGGCCGCGGCCTCCCGCACCAGATCAAAGCCCGGGTCCGCGATCAGCGGCGTGCCCGCGTCCGAGGCATAGGCAACAGAACGGCCCTCACGGATATGGGCCAGCAGCCCCGGGCGGCTGCGCGCGCCGTTATGGTCATGGTAGGGCACCAGAGGCCGCCCGTTCAGCGCGATGCCGTGGATGTCCATGAGGTGGCGCAGGGTCCGCGTGTCCTCCGCCGCCAGAACATCGGCCGAGGCCAGCACATCCAGCGCGCGCAGCGTGATGTCGCGGGCATTCCCGATCGGGGTCGCCACCGTGTAGAGCCCCGGCAACAGCGTGATCACTTTGAAGGTCATGGGTGGATTCACTTCCGCAGAATGGTAGGGTCGCCTCCGCGGGTGCGGATTACGGCTGCTCGCGCCGGCGGGGGTATGCCCGCGATTGTCGAGACCGGAGCGCAGGCCCATGATCCTTCTTCCTTCCGTGATCCGCAACCCGATCCGCCGGGTCGTCCTGGGCTGTGCTGCCCTGGCCCTGGCCGGGTGCACGCTGGAGATGCCGCAGATGGGCGGTGGCGGGGGGGGCAGCGTCGATCCCACGCAGCCGGTGCCTGTGGCGCTACTGGTGCCGCAAAGCGATGCAAATGCGAAGACCCTGCCGCGAGATCTGGAAAACGCCGCACGGCTGGCGGTGGAAAGCCTCAGCGGCGCGCAGATTGACCTGCGCGTCTATGACACCGCCGGCGCGCCGGATGTGGCGGCCACCGTGGCGCAGCAGGCCGTGGATGAGGGCGCCCAGATCCTGGTGGGCCCGTTCTATCAGCGCGCCGCCGCCGCCGCCGCAACCGCCGTGGCCGATGAAGGCACGCCGGTTCTGAGCTTTTCCAACAACTCCGCCATTGCCGGCGGCAACCTGTTTCTGCTGGGCACCCTGTTTGACAGCGCCGCGCAGCGCATGACAGGCTACGCGTTGTCACAGGGCCTGGGCAGCGCCGTGGTTCTGTATGACGACACCGCCGGGGGCCGCTTGGCCCGCAATGCCGTCATCGCCGCGGGGCAGCAGCAAGGCATGCAGATCACCGGGCAGGTCGCCTATGATCTGGATTTCGACAGCCTGTCCGCCGCAATCGCCGAAGCCCGCAGCCTGATCGACACCACCGGCGCGCAGGCGATCTTCCTGACCGACAACTGGGACCAGGGGCTGGGCATTGCCCTGCAACTGTTGCCGGAACAGGGCATCCGCCCCGAAGAGGTGCAGTTCATCGGCCTGTCCCGCTGGGACATCCGCTCGGATGCGTTCAGCCTGCGCGGCATCCAGAACGGCTGGTTCGCCATCCCCGACAAGGCGGCACAGGACGCCTTCAACAGCCGCTATGAGGACCGCTTCGGCGCGCCGCCGCACCCGCTGGCCGGGCTGGCCTTTGACGGCATCGCCGCCATCGGCGCCCTGGTCAGCCAGGGCGACCGGGACGCGCTGAGCATCCGCGCCCTGACCCAGCCGGCTGGCTTCCAGGGGGTTGCCGGTGTATTCCGCCTTGAGGCCGACGGCCGCAACCAGCGCGCGCTGTCCGTGGCAACCGTTCAAGACAACGAGGTGGTGATCCTTGACCCAGCCCCCCGAAGCTTCGGCGGTTTCTGACCCGTCGGGCGCATGGCCCGTGGACCTTGACGCGGCCCGCGCCGCCCTGGCCGAGATGTACGCTGACACCAGCGCCGATGCGCCGGCACAGCGGCGGGCGGCCATCGCCTTCCTGACGGGGTTGAAACGGGACACGCGCGACGCCATCGCCGCGCAACTGGCCGCGACCCCCCGGCTCGCCAAACCGATCACGCGCGCCTATAGCGCGCTGACGGATGCGCTGGTCACCCTGGTGTGGGAAATCGCAACCCGGCGCATCCACCGCCTGCCCAACCCGACCGAGGGCGAGCGGCTGGCCGTGTTGGCCGTGGGCGGCTATGGCCGGGGCGAAATGGCCCCGCAATCCGACGTGGATCTGCTGTTCCTCACCCCCTACAAGATCACCCCCTGGGCCGAGAGCGTCATCGAGACGATGCTTTATATGCTGTGGGATCTGAAACTGAAGGTCGGCCACAGTTCGCGCACCGTGCAGGACTGCCTGCGCCTGGGCGGCGAGGATTTCACCATCCGCACCGCGATGCTGGAACACCGGCTGATCGCGGGCCATGCGCCACTGGCCGAAGAGCTGGAAGACCGCCTGTGGACAGAGCTTTTCGCCGGAAGCGAGAGCGCCTTCATCGAGGCCAAGCTGGAAGAGCGCAGCACCCGGCACCGCAAACAGGGCGGCCAGCGCTATATGGTTGAGCCCAATGTCAAGGAAGGCAAGGGCGGCCTGCGTGACCTGCAATCCATGTATTGGATCGCCAAATACATCCACCGCACCGGCGACACCGCTGAACTGGAACGCCGCGGCGTGTTTCGCCCCGAGGAATACCAGACCTTCCTGCGGGCCGAGGATTTCCTGTGGGCCGTGCGCTGCCACCTGCACCTGACCGCCGGCCGCCCGACAGAACAGTTGACCTTCGACCTGCAGGTCGAGGTCGCCGCGCGCATGGGCTATGCGGACAAGACAGGCCGCCGCGCGGTGGAATGGTTCATGCAGGATTACTTCCGCCATGCCACGTCAGTGGGGGACCTGACGCGGATCTTCCTGACCTCGCTGGAATCAGAGCGGCAGAAACAGCCGCCGCTGCTGGTGCGCATCTTTCAGCGCCAGCCAGAGCTGCGGCCGGAATTCAAGGTGCTGGCCAACCGCCTGGCCATTGCCGATGACGCGGCCTTCCTGGCCGAAAAGATCAACCTGCTGCGCCTGTTCGAGGAAGCCCTGCGCACGGGCCTGCTGATCCACCCCGAGGCGATGCGGCTGGTCAAGGCCAACCTGCATCTGATCGACGCCTCCATGCGCGCCGACCCGGAGGCGCAGCGCATCTTTCTGGACCTGCTGCTGGCCCATGGCAATCCCGAACGCTCGCTGCGCCGCATGAACGAGCTGGGCGTTCTGGCGGCCTTCATCCCGGAGTTCGAGCCGATCGTGGCGATGATGCAGTTCAACATGTATCACCACTACACGGTGGACGAACACACCATCCAGGTCATCCACCACCTGGCCGAGATCGAGCGCGGCGAGTTGGGAGAGGAACTGCCCGTCTCCTCGGAAATCATCGAAACGGGGATCAACCGCCGGGTCCTGTATGTGGCGCTGTTGCTGCATGACATCGGCAAGGGTCGGCCAGAGGATCATTCCATCCTCGGCTCGCGCATCGCGCGCAAGGTCGCGCCGCGCCTGGGCCTGAGCCCGGAGGAATGCGCCACGGTGGAATGGCTGGTGCGCTATCACCTTCTGATGTCGGACATGGCGCAGAAACGCGACATCGCAGACCCCCGCACCGTGCGCGATTTTGCCAAGGCCGTGCAAACGCGCGAACGGCTGGATCTGTTGTGCGTGCTGACCGTCTGTGACATTCGCGGCGTCGGCCCGGGCACCTGGAACAACTGGAAAGCCGCGCTGCTGCGCGCGCTCTATCGTCAGACCCGGCGCGCGCTGGAATCGGGGATGGAGGCGCTGAACCGCGAAAATCGCGGCACCGAAGCCCGCGCCGCCCTGCGCGAAAAACTGGCCGACTGGCCCGCCGATGTGCTGGAGCGTGAGACCACGCGCCATTACCCGCCCTATTGGCAGGGCCTGCATATCACCGCGCATGAGGTCTTTGCCCGGCTGCTGCGCGGCATCGCGGATGATGAGATCCGCATCGACATCCACCCCGATGAGGACCGCGACGCCACCCGCGTGTGCTTCGCGTTGCAGGATCATCCCGGCATCTTTTCCCGGCTGGCCGGCGCGCTGGCGCTGTCGGGGGCCAATGTCGTCGATGCGCGGACCTTCACCTCCAAGGATGGCTATGCCACGGCGGCCTTCTGGATCCAGGATGGCGATGGCTCCCCCTATGAGGACAGCCGCATCCCCCGCCTGCGCGACGTGATCCGCAAGACATTGAAGGGCGAGGTCGTGGCGCGCGAGGCGATCCAGTCCCGCGACAAGATCAAGAAACGCGAACGCGCCTTCACCGTGCCCACCTCCATCACCTTCGACAATGAGGGATCGGAGATCTACACGATCATCGAGGTCGACACCCGCGACAGGCCCGGCCTGCTGTATGATCTGACGCGGACGCTGGCGGATTCCAACGTCTATATCGCGTCAGCCGTCATCGCCACCTATGGGGAACAGGTGGTCGATACGTTCTACGTCAAGGATATGTTCGGGCTGAAATTCCACGGCGCCTCCAAACAGCGCACGCTGGAAAAACGTCTGGCAGAGGCCATCGCGCGCGGCGCCGAAAGGGCCCGCGCGTGAGCCTGCGCGCCGTTGGCGCCCGGGCGGAGACGCAGGCATGAAACCCATCCGCCTGATTTCGGGCGTGCTGACCGTCGGCTTCTGGACCTTGATGAGCCGCGTGCTTGGCGTCGCGCGCGAGGTGCTGATCCTGGGGCTGATCGGCCCCGGCCCGGTGATGGATGCCTTTGTGGCGGCGTTCCGCCTGCCCAATATGTTCCGCCGCTTTTTCGCCGAAGGGGCGTTCAACGCGGGCTTCGTGCCGATCTTCTCCAAGAAGCTGGAGGCCGGGGATGATCCGCTGGGCTTCGCCCGCGATGCCATGAACGGGCTTGCGCTGGTGCTGCTGGGGCTGTGCGGGCTGGCGATGGTGGCCATGCCGGGGCTGGTCTGGGCCACGGCGGGGGGCTTTGCCGGGGATGCACGGTTTGACCTGACCGTGGGCTTTGGCCGGGTGGTTTTCCCCTATATCCTGTTCATCTCCGTTGCGGCGCTGTTTTCGGGGCTGCTGAATGCGGCGGGGCGGTTCGCGGCGGCGGCGGCGGCGCCGGTGCTGCTGAACATCCTGGTTTGCGCGGCCATGGGTGCTGCGGCGCTGACGGGCGCGGATGTGGTGGCCGCCCTGGTCTGGACCATTCCGCTGGCCGGCGTGGCGCAGCTGGGCCTGGTCTGGGT
>CBFHYV010000141.1:0-7753 GCA_965660085.1 uncultured Paracoccaceae bacterium | reverse complement strand
GCCCAGCACCAGCTGCACCATGGCATCGCCAAAGGCCGGATCGCCCGCAAGGCCGGTGTAGGCCTTGGTGGTCTCTTCCTCCCACAGGCGTTTTTCGGCGACCTTGATGGCGCGCATCACGGGCGTCACGCCTTCGGGGTTGCGATAGACGCCCACGCCCAGGTCCAGCTTGGTGTCGCGCGGGTCTTCGCGGAAGGCGGCCATCAGGGCCAGGATCTTGTCTGCGGGTTGGGGTGTCAGCTGTTCCAGCATCAGGCTTCTCCAGTGGCAACGGGCAAGGTGGCGAAGGCCCCCCATTCAGCCCAGGAGCCGTCGTAAAGGGAATGATCGGACTTGCCCATGCGTTCCATGGCAAGCGAGAGAATGGCCGCCGTCACACCGCTGCCGCAGGTGGTGATGGCGGGTTTGGTCAGGTCCACGCCCGCGGCCTCGAACTCTGCGCGCAGGGCATCGGCGGGTTTCATGGTGCCGTCGGCGTTCAGCAGCCGGGCAAAATGCACATTGCACGATCCGGGGATATGGCCGGCGCGCAGGCCTTCGCGCGGCTCTGGCGCGGTGCCGGCAAACCGGTCCGGCGCGCGCGCGTCGATGATCTCGGCCTCGCGCAGCTTTGCCGCGGCAGAGACCTGCGTGACATCGCGCACCAGGTGGTTCTGGCGGCGCACGGTCATGTGGCGGTCCCGCACCACGGGGGGCAGATCCTCCAGCGGGTGGCCCTCAGCCACCCATTTCGGCAGGCCGCCGTCCAGCACGGCGATATCGTCCTGGCCCATCAGCTTGAACAGCCACCACACCCGCGCGGCGGACATCAGCCCCGCGCCGTCATAGACCACAACCTGATGCCCGTCGCCCACGCCCATGGCCCGCATCCGGGACATGAACTTTTCCACCGGCGGGGCCATATGCGGCAGGTCCGAGCGCTGGTCGCTGATTTCATCGATATCGAAGAACCGCGCGCCGGGGATATGGCCCGCGTCATATTCCGCGCGGGGGTCACGGCCCATCTGCGGCAGATACCAGGACGCGTCCAGAACCCGCAGATCCGGGTCCTTCAGATGCGCGGCCAGCCAGTCGGTGGATACCAATATGCGCGGATCATCAGCCATGAGCGCCCCCGGAAATCAACAATCCCGCCCTGCCTACATCCGACCCGCGTGGCTGACAAGGCGGCGCAAGGGCGCGCGCGGGCGGTCGGATGCTGCGGTGCTCAGCGATTGTCCTTCAGCAGGCGCTGTTTCTGGCGGTTCCAGTCGCGCTTGGCCTCGGTTTCGCGCTTGTCATGGGATTTCTTGCCGCGCGCGATTCCCACCTTCAGCTTCGCCAGGCCCTTGTCATTGAAATACAGCACCATGGGCACGATGGTCATGCCCTTGCGCTGGGTTTCGTTCCACAGGCGCGCCAGTTCGCGGCGGCTGACCAGCAGCTTGCGGCGGCGGCGTTCCTCATGCGGGAACATGGCGCGGTTGTAGGCGGGGATGGAGCCATTGATCAGCCACAGCTCTCCGTGGTCCACGGTGGCGTAGCTTTCGGCGATATTGGCGCCGTTTTCGCGCAGCGACTTGACCTCTGACCCCTGCAGGATGATGCCGCATTCGATGTCATCGTCGATGGCATAGTCAAAGCGTGCGCGCCGGTTTTCGGCGATCACCTTGTAGTTCGTCTGGGATGCGGGTTTCTTGGCCATGAGGCGCAGAGATAGTCAGCTTCGCGGCCCGTGTCCATAACCGCCCGGCATGCGTTCAGACCATGCCTGCACAAAGGAAGCCCAAGCATGTCGGACCCCGTTCTGATCCATCCCCTGCCGCTGACTGCGGCGGCCTTTGCCCCCTTTGGCGATGTGTTGCAGGCCAGCGGCCCGGCGGACAAGATCATCAACGAAGGCATGTGCGGCCGCTTCCATGACCGCGCGCGGCTGGATTTCGGCGAGGGCGGCCGCGCGGGCATCAGCGTCTTTGACGCGCAGCCGCGCAGCCTGCCCTACCAGTTCAGCCTGCTGGAACGCCACCCGGAGGGCAGCCAGGCGTTCATGCCGATGCATGCCAATCCCTGGCTGGTGATCGTGGCCGAGGCGGGCGATGCGCCGGGGCCGATCCACGCCTTTCTGGCGGCGCCGGGGCAGGGGGTGAACTTGCTGCGCGGCACCTGGCACGGCGTGCTGACGCCGCTGCACGCGCCGGGGCTGTTTGCGGTGGTGGACCGGATCGGGGACAGCGCCAACCTGCAGGAATACCGCATGCCGGTGCCGGCAATCGTGATGCCGCCATCGGCCGGCTGAGGCCGCGGATCAGAACCGGGCAGAGATGCCGATGTTCAGCGCATTGGTCACGATGTCGGTGTGCAGCGTGCCATCGCCTTCCAGGTCCGCCTCGTTCGACGAAAATATGAACTGGTATTCGCCAAAGGCCGCCCAGCGTT
This sequence comes from uncultured Paracoccaceae bacterium, assembly GCA_965660085.1. GTDB lineage: Bacteria > Pseudomonadota > Alphaproteobacteria > Rhodobacterales > Rhodobacteraceae > CBFHYV01. The sequence continues at coordinate 5,338 of CBFHYV010000141.1, read as the reverse complement.
CGGACAGATCATACCGCATGCCCGCCGTGACCCGCATGGCCAGCCCGGTCAGCTGATAGCCAAAGGTGTGCGATCCGCCATAGGGTTGCACATCAACATGCGGCAGCGCGATGCCCAGGCCCGCGCCCACATAAGGCGTGGTGTTGCCCCAGGCATTGGACCAGCGGCGCGCGGCATTCGCGGTGATGATGTTGTGACCGTCCGTGAACTCCAGCCGTTGAAAGCCCAGGGCGGCGCGTTCGTCATCAGGGGCATAGACCTTGGTATGGGTCAGCTCCAGCCCCAGGCCCACGTCCGCATCGTTCCACCAGATCACCCGCGCACCGTAATAGGGCGGCATGGCGAAGGATTTGCCATCCCAGCCGATCAGCGCGTCATAGCTGGTGCCGGTGTCGGGCATCTGGCCCCGCACGCGGCTGTGCGGCGCGGTTTGCCAGCCGGAATAGACGGACAGCTCCATCTCTGCCCTGGCCGGGGCCGACAGGCTGAGCAGGGCGGCGGCCGCGGCAAGCGCGGCGGCGGTCACGGGCAGGGCGCGGATTTTCATGGGCTGCGGTCCTCATGCAGGGCAGCGGCACATAAGCATTGCAGGGGCCAGTGTTCAACCGCGACACTTCCGCGCTGAATCGGCGCGATTGTCGCTGGTGGCTGGACGGCTGGGGGGCACCTCGCTACATACCCCGCCAGTATGCCACGGCGAGGTCCGTGGCGGAGGCTTTTACCGGCCGGTTTTCCTGGCCCTGAGCAATGGAGCAAACCTCGTGTCCCACGCAGAAGACCACGAAGGAACCCGCAGGGATTTCCTGTATTTTGCGACGGCTGGCGCCGGGGCTGTGGCCGCCGGTGCTGCGGTCTGGCCGCTGGTCAACCAGATGAACCCGTCCGCCGACGTTCTGGCGCTGTCCTCCATCCGTGTGGATGTCGGCGCAGTCGAGCCGGGCACCCAGATCACCGTCAAGTGGCTGGGCAAGCCGGTGTTCATCCGCCGGCGCACCGAGCCCGAGATCGCCGAGGCCCGGTCTGTCGGCATGGCTGACCTGATCGACCCGATCGCGCGCAACAACAACATCGACGAAGGCGCAGACGCCGCCGACGAAAACCGTGCGCTGTCCGAAGATGGCGAATGGCTGGTGATGATGGGCGTGTGCACGCACCTGGGCTGTGTGCCACTGGGTGATGGCGCAGGCGAATACAACGGCTGGTTCTGCCCCTGCCACGGGTCGCACTACGACACCTCTGGCCGGATCCGCAAAGGCCCCGCGCCGGAAAACCTGCCGGTGCCGCCTGCCGTTTTTGAAGACGCAACCACAATCGTTCTGGGATAAGGAGACGCGCGAATGTCTGGAATTCCCCACGACCACTACGAGCCGGGCTCCAACGCCGAGCGTTGGCTGCACAAGCGCCTGCCGATCGTCGGGCTGCTGTATGACACCATCATGATCCCCACACCCAAGAACCTGAACTGGATGTGGATCTGGGGCATCGTGCTGACCTTCTGTCTGGCGCTGCAGATCATCACCGGCATCGTGCTTGTCATGCACTACACGCCGCATGTGGACATGGCCTTCGCCAGCGTCGAACACATCATGCGCAACGTGAACGGCGGCTACATGCTGCGGTATCTGCACGCGAACGGCGCATCGCTGTTCTTCGTCGCGGTGTATCTGCACATCTTCCGCGGCCTCTACTACGGCTCCTACAAGGCGCCGCGTGAGGTGACGTGGATCATCGGCATGCTGATCTACCTGGCGATGATGGGCACCGCCTTCATGGGCTACGTCCTGCCCTGGGGTCAGATGTCCTTCTGGGGCGCAACCGTGATCACCGGCCTGTTCGGCGCCATCCCCTTCATCGGCGAGCCGATCCAGACCTGGCTGCTGGGCGGACCGGCCGTGGACAACGCCACGCTGAACCGTTTCTTCAGCCTGCACTACCTGCTGCCCTTCGTCATCGCGGCGCTGGTGGCGGTGCATATCTGGGCCTTCCACACCACGGGCAACAACAACCCCACCGGTGTTGAAGTGCGCCGCACCTCCAAGGCGGACGCGGAAAAGGACACCGTGCCGTTCTGGCCCTATTTCGTCATCAAGGATCTCTTCGCCCTGGCGGTGATCCTGGCGGTGTTCTTCGCCATCGTCGGTTTCATGCCCAACTACCTGGGCCACCCCGACAACTACATCGAAGCCAACCCCCTGGTGACGCCCGCGCATATCGTGCCGGAATGGTATTTCCTGCCCTTCTACGCGATCCTGCGTGCCTTCACCTCTGAGGTGTGGGTCGTGCAATTCGCCAGCTTCGTCACAGGCGGCATCATCGATGCGAAGTTCTTCGGCGTTCTGGCCATGTTCGGCGCCATCGCCGTGATGGCCCTGGCGCCCTGGCTGGACCTGTCCAAGGTCCGTTCCGGCCGCTATCGCCCGATGTTCAAGTGGTGGTTCGCGCTGCTGGTCGTGGACTTCGTGGTGCTGATGTGGCTGGGTGCCATGCCGGCGGAAGAACCCTATGCGACCCTCTCGCTCATCGCTTCGGCCTATTGGTTCGCCTATTTCCTGGTGATCCTGCCGCTGCTGGGCGCCTTTGAAAAGCCGCTGCCGCAGCCCGCCACGATCGAAGAGGACTTCAACGCCCATGTGAAGGCGTCCTCCTCGAAATCGGCAGGCTCCGCAGTTGCCACGCCGGCCGAATAAGAAAGGAAGGCTGACAATGTTCAAGAAACTCGCTTTGGCGGCGGCTGTTGCAGTCGCCCTGCCGGCCAGCGGCGCGCTTGCCGCTGGCGGCGCAGGCCACGTGCATGATTACGACTTTTCCTTCGAAGGGCCGTTTGGCAGCTATGACCAGTTCCAGCTGCAGCGTGGTCTTCAGGTCTACACCCAGGTCTGCGCGGCCTGCCACGGCCTGAAACAGGTGCCGATCCGCACCCTGGCGGATGACGGCGGCGTTGGCCTGCCCGAAGACCAGGTGCGCGCCTATGCCGAGCAGACGTTCGAGGTGTTCGACGCGGAGATCGATGATTTCCGCCCGGCCAAGCCCACGGACCACTTCCCGGAAAACAACGCGGCTGGCGCACCGGATCTGTCGTTGATGGCCAAGGCCCGCGCGGGCTTCCACGGCCCCTATGGCACCGGCCTGAGCCAGCTGTTCAACGGCATGGGCGGCCCGGAATACATCGCCTCCCTGCTGGCGGGCTACACCGGCGAGGAAAAGTTCGAGGCCGGCACCGTTCTGTATGAAAACACCGCCTTCCCGGGTGGCTGGATCTCCATGGCTCCGCCGCTCTATGGCGATGACGTGGAATATGCAGACGGCACCGCCGCCACGATTGAGCAGCAGTCCCAGGACGTTGCGGCCTTCCTGATGTGGGCGGCTGAGCCGAAGATGATGGCGCGCAAGCAGGCCGGTTTTGTCGGCGTGTTGTTCCTGACGGTTCTGTCGGTTCTGCTGTATCTGACCAACAAGCGCCTCTGGCGTCCGATCAAGGAAGCCGCCAAGGGCTGATGCCCCGACGTGGTTCAGAAATGGAAAGGCCCCGCCGTGTTTGGCGGGGCCTTTTTGCATGGGCTGCGTCCATATAGGGCGGGCTTGCGCCCTCGCGTCAGTCTTCCGGGTGAAGGATGCGGCGCAGGCTGCGCGCCATCACGCGGGCGCTGTCCAGCATATCGGTGATTCCCACCCATTCGTCCGGCTTGTGCGCCAGTTCCAGCAGCCCCGGACCATAGGCGATGCAGTTTTTCAGCCGTCCGATCCTGTCGATATGTTTCTGGTCATAACTGCCGGGGGAGGCGACGTAATCCGGCGCCTTGCCCAGCACCTCTGCCACGGCCTGTTCCACCACCTGCACCACGGGCGCATCGCGGTCGGTCATGGAGGGCGTCACGCGGTTCAGTTCCCGAATCGAGTAGCGGAAATCCGCCCGCGTCCGGGCCAACCCCTCCAGCAGTTCGGTGATTTCGGCGGCCACGCCCTCGGCCGTTTCCTCGATCAGATAGCGCCGGTCGATCACGATGCGGCAGCTGTCGGGGACGCAATGGGCGGGCAGGCTGCCTGCCTCGCCCAGGTCTTCGGCCTGTCCGCCGTGGATGGAGTTGATGTTCATCGTGGATTGCCGCGCACCTTCGGGCACCACGGGCATCTGCGTGTGGCGCGCCGCCAGCGCGGGGAACAGCTGGGTTTCAAAGGCATCCAGCACGGCGCCCATGTGCCGCACGGCGCAGGTGCCCAGAAACGGCATGGAGCCATGGGCGATCTCGCCATGGGTCTCGATCTCCGCCCACCAACCGCCGCGATGGCCCAGGCAGATGCGATCCTTTTGCAGCGGTTCGGGGATGATGACGTGCTGCACGCGTTCGGGCGCGAACAGGCCCTGTTCGGCCATCCAGGCCACGCCGCCATAGCCGCCGGATTCCTCATCCGCCGTGGCGCTGATTTCAATCGCGCCAGCGAAATCCGGGTATTCGGCGGCAAAACATTCCGCGGCGATGATCGCTGCGGCTAGGCCCCCCTTCATATCACAGGCGCCGCGTCCATAGATGCGGTCGCCCTCGACTTCGGCGGCGAAGGGATCGCGGGTCCAGCCTTCGCCCACGGCCACCACATCCGTATGGCCATTGAAATGGACACAAGGCCCAGGGCGCCTGCCCTCCAGCCGCGCCAGCAGGTTCCACCGGGGGTAGCGCGTGCTGTCGCCGGGCGTGCCCTCGGCCCGCATCAAGCGGCAGTCAAAGCCGCGCGGGCGCAGCCGCCCGGCCAGATAGTCGCAGATATCGCGGTAATGCGCGCCGGGCGGGTTCAGCGTGGGGATGCGGATCAGGCCCTGCGTCAGGTCGATCAGCGCCGCGCGTTCCGCGGTGATCCGCGTATCCAGCCCATCCGTCATGCTGCTCCCCCCGCATATGCCCTTGACCCGGGCGATCATGCCGCCCCCGCAGGGCCGGGGCAAGGGTGGCCTAGCGCAGCTGCAAGCGTGGCGCGGGGCCAAGCGGCACGGGCCCAAGGAACATGGCGCCATTGCGCAGGGTCACGGTTGCGTCGATCCGGCCGGCCTCGCCGGACAGGCGGGCCAGCAGATCCAGCACGGGTTCAGACAGCGCGGCCAGATCCGGCGGCAGCGCGGCGCTGTCACGCATCAGCCGCAGGGCCGCGCGCCAGTCAGAGATGCGCAGCGTGACCTCGCCGCTGGCCCGGCCCAGCGGGTCAATCTCCATGGCGCCCGCAAGCGCCAGCGACACCGCGTCTGACACCAGATCAATGCGGTGAACCTCCAGCCGCGTCAGCAGCGGCATGGCCGCATCAAACGGGTTGGCCGCCAGCGGCGCATCCGTGGCCAGCGTCACATCGGCCT
>CBFHYV010000140.1:0-7837 GCA_965660085.1 uncultured Paracoccaceae bacterium | reverse complement strand
TGCGCGCGCCGGGCGGGTGCGGGTCAGCCCCGCGCGCCCAGCCCCAGTTGCATCAACCCACGCCGCACGGGCCCCAGCGCATAAAGCGCGTTCAACCCGGTGGCCCGCAGATCCCGCAGCAGCGGGTTTGACAGCATCGAGGTGCGGTTCAATAGCGTGATCCCCGCCGAGCGCAGGGTCACATCGGCGATGCGCGCGCGGTGATAGGCCTGCAACACCTGCGCCGCGCCGGGATCGGCCCGGTTGGCGCGTGCCAGGTCCAGCAGGGTGGCGATGTCGCGCAGGCTCATGTTCAGGCCCTGCGCGCCGATGGGCGGCACCACATGCGCGGCCTCCGCCACCAGCGCCAGGCGTTGCCCGTTCAGCCGCGTGGCGTGCTGGGTGATGATCGGCCAGATCGTGCGGTTCGACGCCAGCGAGAGCGGCCCGAACAAATGGCAGGAGCGCGTGGTCATCTCTGCCTCGAAGGCGGCGACATCGGCCTGCATCAGCGCCTCGGCTTTCGGGCCTTCCTCCATCCAGACCACGGCGGAGGAGGGCATGCCCTGATAATCCGGCAGCGGCACCAAGGTGAAGGGCCCGCCGGTGCGGTGGATCTCGGTCGAGACATTTTCGTGCGGGATGGGATGCGTGACCGCAAAGGCCAGCGCCTTTTGCCCGAACCGCGTGGTGCGCACCGGGATGTTCGCCGCGCGCCGCATGGCAGAGTTGCGCCCATCCGCGGCAATCACCAGCGGCGCCTGCACACGCGTGCCATCGGTCAGGGTCACATGGGCCTCTGCCTCACGGGTGAACAGATGCTGCGCGCCGATGCCGGGGCGATAGTCCACGCCCGGGCGCGCGGCCAGTTCGCCCGCGATTTCCCGCTGCAACAGCCAGTTGGGCAGGTTCCAGCCAAAGGGCTTGTCCGAGATATCGGCGGCGTTGAATTCCCGCGTCACGCGCGGTTCCGCCACCGGGCCGCCCGCATCCACGATGCGCATGATCTGCAAGGGCATGGCATGGTCCGCCAGGCGCGGCCACAGCCCGGCCTCCTCCAGAAACTGCTGGGCGGGTTGCAGGAAGGCGGTAGAGCGCAGGTCCGCGCCCACGCTGTCACGTTCGGTGATCGGCGGTGCCGGATCGACGCAGAGCACAAAGAACCCTGCGGCCTCGAATGCGGCGGCGGCGGTCAGCCCGGCGATGCCGCCGCCAGCGATCACGATGTCATATCGGCGGTCCATGCGTCCTCCTGTGGCGGGTTTCACCAGACCTAGGGCGCAGGGGGGCCGTTGACCATGCGGCTTACTTTCCGACGGTGATCAGGATCAGCGTGACGGAGATCACCGGCACGCAGGCCAGCGCCGACATGGCCAGCCCGGGCAGGCCCCAGGTGATGGTGGCCACGGCGACCAGCGCCAGGAACAGGGCCACCACCAGCAGGATACCAGCGGTGCCGGACAGGAAACCGGATTTTGCGGCCTGGGGGGCGTTGATTGCGTGGTCGGTGGACATATTCACATCTCCTAATAAGTTCAGGCGGTGATGTAGGCGTTTCCGGCCGGGAGTATATGTGCACATTGTCGCATATGTGCGCCGCAGAGGTGCTGCTGGCCGCGGGCGATTGGCGCGTCAGGCTTGCCCACGGGCTGCCGCGCAGGGTAGGGGAGAGGCAGATTGTGAAAGTTGAGCATATGGCAAACCTGCGGCAACCGATGAAAGACGCCTATCAGATGATCCTGGAGGCGATCGATTCCGGTGTGTTCCGCCCCGGTGACCGGCTGGTGGAGAGCGATCTGGCGGAGCGTTTCGGTGTTTCGCGCACCCCCATTCGGGAGGCCTTGCAACGCCTTGAAACGCAATCCCTGCTGACGCGGGACGGGCGCTCGCTGATCGTGGCGTCGCTCGATCATAACCAGATGGCCGAGCTGTATGTTGTGCGGACAGAGCTGGAAGGGCTGGCGGCGCGCCTTGCCGCGCGCCACGCCACCGACGAAGAGATCGAGGTGCTGCGCGGCATGGTCGAGGATGATCGCGCCCTGTTGGAACAGCCCAAGGCGCTGGCGCGGGCCAATCGGCGGTTCCACAAGATGATCCATCTGGCCTCCCACAATCGCTATCTGGTGCAGCAACTGGACCTGGTGCACCGGTCCATGGCGCTGATGGCGACCACATCGCTGGCCGCAGAAGGGCGCGGGGAAATTGCCCTGGCCGAACATGCCGCCATCGTGGAGGCGATCGCGCGGCGTGATGATCAGGCGGCCTATTCGGCCCTGCGCGACCATATCTCCGTGGCTTTCGTCACGCGGCTGCGGCTGGATGCGATGGAGGGTGAGGCCGCCTCCGGCATATGAGCGCCATAGCGCGTCTCGCACTCGGGCGCGGAGCGGCCATGCATGGTCTTGTCCCAGTAGAACGGGTTGCCGAACATTTCATACAGCCCCTTGTACATCGCGGCCGTGGCCAGCGGGAAATACAGCAGCAGCGTCGGCAGATAGGGGATCTGGTTGCGGTGCGGGCTGCGCAAGAGCGCCAACGCGCCGACGCAGAGTGACACGGCCTCGGCCGCGATGAACAGCGCCGTGATGGCAAGCACCGGCAAGCCCGGCAGGGCGATCCACGCCGGATGGGGCAGCCCCAGCGGCACCATCCAGAAGCTCCACAGCACGGGCGCGAAGGTGAATTGCCAGACGGTGGTCAGAAACAGGATCTGCATGCCGATGAACCCGCGCGGCCCCAGATCCCGCCACAGGCGGCCGGGGTTGCGCATGTGCACCAGGTAGGTCACTGCATAGCCCTTCAGCCAGCGGGACCGCTGCTTGATCCAGGGCCAGATGCGGTTGTTGGCTTCCTCGCCAGTCACGGTGGGCACGACCTGCGTGCGAAAGCCGCGCCGGGCCAGCCGCAGGCCAAGGTCCGCATCCTCCGTCACGTTCTGTGCATCCCAGGCGCCCACGGATTCCAGAACATCGCGGCGGACGAACACGGTGGTGCCGCCCAGCGGAATCGGCAGGCGCAGGCGTTCCAGCCCCGGCAACATCACGCGGAACCAGACGGAATATTCGATGGTAAAGCACCGCGCCAACCAGTTGGAATTCGGGTTGTAGTAATCCAGCATCCCCTGCAGGCAGGCCACGTCCGGTGGCGCGGCGGCGAAGGCGGCGACGATGCGTTCAATCTGGTCCGGGGCGGGCGAATCCTCGGCATCGTAAATGCCCACGATGCTGCCCCGGCAGAAGTTCAGCGCATAATTCATGGCCCGGGGTTTGGTGCGCACCTGCCCATCTGGCACCCGCACCACGCGCATCCAGGGCGGCAGGGGGGCGGCCTCCACCGCGGCCTGGGTCTGGGCGTCATCCTCTTCAAGGATCAGCACCACATCCAGCGCGGTCTTGGGATAGGTCAGCCGCTGCAACCGCTTCAGCAGGGCAGAGGCGATGTCCCGTTCCTTATAGAGCGGCACCAGGATCGAAACCACTGGCAGCCGCGCAGGCAGCGCCGTGGCCACGGGCGGCGGGCGCCGCAAGGAGGCGATGGCCGCCGCGATCTTCAGCGCCTGAGACAGCAGCAGCGAGCTGAGCGAAAGCACCGTCAGCGCAACGAACAGCCACAGCGGCGCCAGGACCAGCCCCAGCAGCGTGGCAGAGACCAGCGCCAGGATCAGCGCCGCGCGGCGCGGGGTCAGCTGGTCAAAATCGCGGCAGCTGTCCTCGGCCGGCAGGCCATGTTCGGCGTCATGGGCCAGGCGCTCGCCATGGCGGCGGCCGATGATCTGCTGAATATCGCTTTCCAAAGCGATGCCCATGCGCAGCGGGCCAAGCCCGGCCGGCAGGCGGCGCGTCAGCGCGGCGAAGTCGGCGGGGTTTGCCGTGGCCAGCACGATTGCGCCATCCGCGGCCCGGCGCCAGGGCAGGACGGCGTGGCGCAGGCAGAACATCGGGTCCAGCAGGTTGGCCAGCGCAGGGTCCGGCGGGACCGTGTCCGGGCAGAGCGCGGGGGCCGCATAGCCCGCGGCCAGGCTTTCGCGCCATTGCGCGGCTGTCAGCCACCCTTGGGCACGAAGGATATCCAGTGCGGGCAGGCCGGTGGCCTCTGCCTCTCGGGTCGTGTCTAGCGCCACTCTGGCCGGGATGTCTGCCCAGGTCAGCGCATGCCGCAGGGCCGCGCCCGCACCTGCGGGTTCCTCGGCAAAGTTTTGCAGCACCTTGTTCATCGCATCCCCCAACGCGGTCAGCCGACCTTGGGGAGGAATTGGTTAACGGGCCGTTAAACTTTGCCGGCTGGTTGCGCCATCAGGTCGTTTGACGCGCCGCCATGGAGGCCGCGAAGCGTTCAAACAGGTAAAAGCTGTCCTGCGGACCGGGGCTGGCCTCCGGGTGGTGCTGCACTGAAAATACGGGCCGGTCCGCCATGCGGATGCCGCAGTTGGAGCCGTCAAACAGGCTCACATGGGTTTCCTGCACGCCTTCGGGCAGGGTTTGGCTGTCCACCGCGAAGCCGTGGTTCATGGAGGTGATTTCGACCTTGCCGCTGTCCACCTCCTTCACGGGATGATTCGCGCCGTGGTGGCCGTGGTTCATCTTGATGGTCTTGGCCCCCAGCGCCAGCGCCAGCATCTGGTGGCCCAGGCAGATGCCGAACACGGGCAAATCCGTGGTGTTCAGGATTTCCTGGATCATTGGCACGGCATAGGCCCCGGTGGCGGCCGGGTCGCCCGGCCCGTTGGACAGGAACACGCCGTCCGGCCCATGGGCCAGAACCTCTTGTGCGGTGGCCGTGGCGGGCATCACCGTCACGTCGCAGCCAGCGGAGGCCAGGCAACGCAGGATATTGCGCTTTGCGCCATAATCCAGCGCCACCACCTTGTGGCGCGCGGCGGTCTGGCGCTGATAGCCTTCCGGCCAGGCCCAGCGCATTTCGTCCCAGCGATAGGATTGCGCGCAGGTGACATCGCGGGCCAGGTCCAGCCCTTCCAGGCCCGGAAAGGCGCGGGCACGTGCGACAAGCGCATCGGTGTCGAAATTGCCTTCGGGATCATGGGCCAGCGCCACATGCGGCGCGCCTTGCTGGCGGATGGCGCGGGTCAGGCGGCGCGTGTCCACCCCGCCGATGGCGATGCGCCCGCGCGCGGCCAGCCAGTCACCCAGTTCCTGCGCGGCGCGCCAGTTGGAACTTTGCGTAGGCATCCATTTCACCACCATGCCGGCGGCGACAGGGTCAGCGGTTTCGTCATCTTCGGGCGTGACGCCGACATTGCCGATATGCGGGAAGGTGAAGGTCACGATCTGCCCGGCATAGGACGGGTCCGTCATGATTTCCTGATAGCCGGTCATGGCGGTGTTGAAACACAGCTCTGCCACGGTCTCGCCCGTGGCGCCGAACCCCTGACCGTAAAACAGCGTCCCGTCTGCCAGGGCCAGACATGCAGTGGGTTTCGTGGCAGGTGCAGCAGACATGGCAGACTCCGATGGACGCAGATCGCGCGGAACCTAAGGCGCGCGCGCCGACAGGTCAAGCGCGATAAGAATTTGAAAAAACGCATTTTTATCAGTCGGTTGCCTGCGGTGCGCGGCGTTGCCACGCGGCGGGGTTTGGCGTATCGTCGCAAGCTGGGGACAACAAAGGGGATTGCGATGGAGCTGCGTTCGCGCATCACCACGGCCATGAAACAGGCCATGAAGGACAAGGACAGCGCCCGCCTGTCCACGATCCGGCTGATCAATGCGGCCGTGAAGGACCGCGATATTGCCGCCCGGGCCGAAGGCCAGGAGGCCGGCGTGGACGATGGCGAGATCCTCTCGATCCTGGGCAAGATGGTCAAGCAGCGCCGCGAAAGTGCGCGCACCTATGAAGAAGGCGGCCGGCTGGACCTGGCAGAGCGTGAGATGCAGGAGATCGAGGTGATCGAGATTTTCCTGCCCAAACCCCTGTCTGACAAGGAAGTCGCCGCGGCCATCGACACCGCCATAGACGAGGCCGGTGCGGCCTCCATCCGGGACATGGGCAAGGTGATGGCCGCGCTGAAGGCGCGCTATACGGGCCGGATGGATTTCGGCGCAGTAGGCCCGAAGGTGCGTGACCGCCTCGGCGCCATGGGGTAAGCGCAGCGGCCGTGCGCTCAGCGCGGCCGCAGCCGGGTGACCCCTACGGAGGCCGCGCGCGCCAGATCGGTGCTCAGCGACATGGGGATATATTCGCCACGCCGCCACAACTGGCCCAGATCGTCATAATGGCGGGACAGGAAATGCCCCGATTGACCGGTTGAGGTGACAAAGACCGAACTGTCGGGGTCAGCGAAATCATACACCCCCCGGAACCCGGCGCCATGCACATTGGCAAAGGGGCGCGGATCCCGGCCAGAGGTCAGCCCGCGCTGCAACGTGTGATCCCCGCCAGAGGTCGATTGGCGGATGTTCACGAAATAGCGCAGCAGCGGCACTTCTCCCAGAACCGGGTGGTCATGGGTGGCCTGGTGCGCATCGCCCCAGCGCAGGGATTCCAGCGCGGTGCCGTGGTTTTCGGCTATCCACACCAGCGCATCGTCCAGCGCCATGCGCGCGATGTCGGAACAGGTCTCGACCCTCGCAGAGCGGATCACGTCACACCAGGCGCTGGCCCCGCCCACATCGCGGAACACGCGTTCAATGAACAGGGGTTCCACATGGGTGAATTCCTCGGCCAGGGGGCCGAGGTCATCATGGATCAGACGATCCTGCAGGGCGCGCAGCCAGGCGGCATAGATCAGCGGCTCTGGCAGATGTTCGTTCATCTCTCCGTTCCAGCCGGCCAGCAGGTCCAGCGCGATCTGGCGCTGGCGCTGCGGGGTGCCGGCGGGGGCGGCCTCGCCCGTGAACCACAGATCCGCGCCGATCAGCGGCAGCAGCGTGCGCGCCGCGACCGAGACAGTGTCCAGCTGCGCCTCGATGAAGCTGTCGCGGGTGTGGACCTGCCGGCCCTGCATCAGCCGCACCCAGCGTTGAAAGCGCTGGCTGTCGCCCCAGTCATAGGAGACATGGTTGGGAAAGGGGCGATCGACGATCTTGTTGTTGGTGTTGCCCACGATTTCACCGCTGGGCGCCAGGAACACGGGGTTGGCGCTGGCGGGCATGTGCCCCTGCCAGCGGTTCTGCGATTCCCACCCCGGGCTGGGCATCCGTCCGCGCGTGACATGCGCGGCAGACCGGCGCGGCATGGCGCCGATGGTTTTCATGGCAATGGCGGTGTCATCGGCCAGGGTCAGGTTCTGTGACGGCGCGATGTAGCTCTCGGTCGCCTCCAGCGCCTCGGGGACGGAGGTGGCATACATCAGCCCGATCGCCGCGCTCAGCGAGGTGTCCTGCCCCGACAGCGCCGTCCAGGACAGCGCGGCCACATGGCCCGGCGGGGTGACGGTGCCCAGCCCGAAGGCCGTGCCGGGCAGCACAGGGCCATTGTCCGTCCAGCGCAGGGTCAGGGTCAGGGGCGCGGCGCCCGCAACGTCCAGGATCACGCGCCGCGTCTGAAACTCTTTCCAGCCGTCAGGGGTCAGGTATTGTTCGCGGTTGTCGGGGTTCACTTGTTCGATGAACAGGTCCTGATCGTCCAGGTAGGAAGAGGTCAGCGCCCATCCCAGCCCGTCCGACCGGCCCACCAACACCAGCGGAATGCCCGGAATGGTGCCGCCAATGACGCCCCGCCCGGCGATGTCCATCCGCGCCAGATACCAGATGGCCGGCGCGCTGAACCCCAGATGCGGGTCATTGGCCAGCAGCGTGCCGCGACTGGCGCTGCGCCCCGGTGCTGCTGCAAAGGCATTTGACGCACCGGCCAGACCGCGGCGCGGTGCGGCGGGTAAAAAGCTGTCATCGGGCTGATTGGC